>JALEHA010000201.1 GCA_022763315.1 Algiphilus sp. | reverse complement strand
TACTTTTCCGAGACGGTGACGTCGGCGCGGTCCATCATGGCCTGCAGGCTCTGCAGCCGCTGGCGCCGCTCGCGCGGCAGGAAGGGCACGTCCAGCGCCACGAAGCGCTCCAGCGTCTCCAGCAGGTCTTCCAGGTGCGGATAGATCTGGCGGTTGGTCTCGTCGATGCGCGTCAGCTGATCGCGCTTGCTACTGATCTCCTCCTGCTGCGATCGCACCATCGTTTCGATGCGGGCGTTGTAGCGCTCGAGCGTCTCTGCCTCGCGCAGGGTCTCCCGGTAGCGCTGCAGCAGCGCGCGCGTCTCGTCGTCGAGGGTATCGATGCGACGCTGCGATGCGGCGGCGGCGCGCTCGGCCTCCTCCTGCGTTTCCAGGCTCTGCCGAAGGCTGTCGCCCTGCGCCTGTAGCGCGAAAGGCGCTGCGATCAAGCCGAGCAGCAGCAGCCCGGCCCGGGCTGAACTTCGATACATACAAGCTCCGCTTCCAGTCCCCGCAGGACCGGTAGAGAATGGAGGATGCGGCCCGTGCACGACGCGATCGTCGGAACGAGATTCATTGCCGTTAGCCTACACCATCCCCTCGTGACATAAGGTTGCAAGATCGCACACCCGCAGCGCCCGCCGGCGCAGGCTTTTCGGCTACGGCAAGCTTAGGTGAAAGGCTGAATGCAAAATCTCGGAAATCCGTCTAAACACCCGCCCACAAAGGGAAAAGCACGGTTTCTCACAGTCCCTGTGGATAAATATGTTGACAAGGACTGGTCAAGTCGACGGAAGCCTCCATAAGACAAGGAAGATCCCACCCGCGGTCAAATCGTAACCACTTTGACACTATGTATTAAAATCAAATACTTACTAGAAGTCCACTTGGCGTGACACCGATTCGTGCCGCCAAGAAAAAGCTTGACAGATCCCCCCGCCTCGAGTTTGTGCATAAGCCGTGGAACATACTGCAGCGCAACAACTTCCCACTGTCCTTTGCATCAGCGGCCACGACCCCACCGGTGGCGCAGGCCTGCATGCCGATATCGAGGCGTGTCAGGCCTTAGGTGCGCACGCGCTGGGCGCGATCACGGCCCTGACCATCCAGGACACCCACAACGTCCACGCCGTACGTGCCCTCGACGCCGAATGGTTCGAAGCGCAACTGCGACGGCTGGACGCCGATTGCCACATCGATGCAATCAAGTTCGGCGTGCTGGGCAGCACCGCACAGGTCGAGATCGCCGCGCGCTGGGTGCGGCGCTGGCAGCTGCCCATGGTGCTCGACCCGGTACTGCAGGCCGGCGGCGGCGCCGAGCTTGCATCCCAGCCGGTCGCCCGCGCTCTGCGCGATGAACTGCTGCCGCTGGCCACAGTGGTGACCCCGAATGCGGCCGAAGCGCGCCTGCTCAGCGGCGCACAGCGGCTGTCGGATGCGGCCGTTGCCCTGGGTGCCCGCGGCGCGGCCCATGTCCTGGTCACCGGGGGCGACGAGGCCGGCACCGAACCGCGTACGGATTGGCACTGGCATGACGGCGCGGTGCGTGCGCTCAGCCGTTCGCGCTGGGCGCAGAGTTATCATGGGGCGGGCTGCACCCTGGCTGCCAGCATTGCCGCCCTGCTGGCACGCGGACTGTCCCCCACGACCGCGATTGATCAGGCCAGCGCGCAGGTTCATGCCTGGCTCGGCACGCCCAAGGTCATCGGTGGCGGTCGGCCGAGTCCGCTGCGCCAGGGGCCGGTGGCGCCATGACAGCAACACGAACCCCGCGCGGCCTCTACGCCATCACCTCCGATGCACTGTGCCGTGATGCCGCGGCGCTGACCCAGGGTGTCCGTGCGGCGCTGCAGGGCGGCGCGGTGATGATTCAGTATCGCGACAAGCAGGCGACGGCCAGCCAACGCCTGAGCCGCGCCGAGGCGCTGTGCGCGCTATGCCGTGACCAGGGCGTTCCTTTCATCGTCAACGACGATATCGATCTGGCGCGCGCGATTGGCGCCGACGGCGTTCACCTGGGTCGCAGCGACGGTACGGTGGATGCGGCTCGCCAGGCGCTGGGCGCGCACGCCATCGTCGGCATCAGTTGCGGACCGCATCCCGAACGGGCGCTGCAGGCCGAAACCGAGGGCGCCAGCTACGCCGCCATCGGCCGGCTGTTCCCGTCGTCCACCAAACCCGATGCGCCCGCCGCCGAGATCGACGATCTGCGCGCTGCACGCGCCGCGATCGGCATCCGCTTGTGCGCCATTGGCGGCATCACGCCGGCACACGCCCCCGCCGTGATCGCCGCTGGCGCCGATCTGCTGGCCGTGGTCGCCGGCGTCTTCGACGCACCGGATGTCACCAGCGCCGCAGGCGCCTACACTGCCGCATTCCAGAGACCGACCGAAAAGACGCAGGAGCCATGACGCAATCTGAAGCGCTCTACGCACGTGCCCAGCAATCCATTCCCGGCGGCGTGAATTCCCCCGTCCGTGCATTCCGCTCGGTGGGCGGGACGCCCCGCTTCATCGAACGCGCGGAAGGCGCCTGGATGACGGACGTCGACGGCAACCGTTACGTGGACTACATCGGCTCCTGGGGACCGATGCTGCTGGGCCACTCGCATCCCGATGTGGTGGCGGCGGTTCAGGCGCAGGCCGAGGTTGGCATCAGCTTCGGTGCGCCTACACGCGCCGAGATCGAGATGGCCGAGACCATTCGCGAACGCGTACCCAGCATGGAGAAGCTGCGCCTCAACAGTTCCGGCACCGAGGCGACCATGTCTGCCGTGCGTCTGGCGCGGGCGGCGACCGGACGCGATGGCGTCCTGAAGTTCGAGGGCTGCTACCACGGCCATAGCGATAGCCTTCTGGTCAAGGCCGGCTCGGGCATGCTCACCCACGGTGTGCCGTCTTCCCCGGGCGTACCGGCCGACCTGGCCGCCCACACGGTCACCGCCACCTACAACGACCTCGATAGCGTGCGCACCCTGCTCGAGGCGCAGCCGGACGCCATCGGGTGCGTCATCGTCGAGCCGGTGGCCGGCAATATGAATCTGGTGCCACCCGACGCCGATTTCCTGCCCGGCCTACGGAGCCTCTGCGACCAGTACGGCGCACTGCTCATCTTCGACGAGGTCATGACCGGTTTCCGGGTGCACCCTGGCGGCGCGCAGGCGCTCTATGGCGTGCGGCCGGATCTGACGGCACTGGGCAAGATCGTCGGCGGCGGCATGCCGGTGGGCGCCTTTGGCGGTCGCGCGGATCTGATGGACCAGTTGTCGCCGGACGGACCGGTCTACCAGGCCGGGACGCTGTCCGGCAGCCCGCTGGCCACCGCCGCCGGGCTCGCCACCTTGCGCGCCCTCACCGACGCCGTACATGCCCGCGCCAGCCAGCACACCCAAGCGCTGTGCGAGGGCCTGCAGGCAGCCGCATCGCGTCACGGCGTGCCTTTCACCACCCAGCATCTGGGGGCGATGTTCGGGTTGTACTTCACCTCCGAGACGCCGGTCCGCAGCTACGCCCAAGTCATGCACTGCGACGGCGAGGCCTTCAAGCACTTCTTTCACGGCATGCTGGAGCGCGGTGTCTATTTCGCGCCCTCGACCTTCGAGGCGGGTTTCGCCTCTGCGGCACACGGTCCTGCGGAACTGGAGCGCGTACTGGAAGCGGCGGACGCGGTCTTCGCCAGCCTCTAAGGACGGCGCGCCGGCCGTTCCATGGAGCATCTTCAGCCGCTGTTCGACTGGATCGCGGCCCATCCAGAGGCGGCCTTGGGGTTGCTCGCCTTTGCCGCCTTCTTCGACGCGCTGCTGCTGATCGGATTCCTGCTGCCGAGCTATCTGGTGCTGCTCGGCATCGGTGCGCTGATCGCATTGGACGCCCTCAGCCTGTGGCCGGCGGTACTGGCCACGGCCGCCGGCGCCGCACTCGGCGATGCCTTCAATTACTGGCTCGGCCAGCGCTATCTCGACCGGCTGACGGCCCATCGCCGCATGGCGCGCTTCCGGCAGACGGTGATGCGCACCCGCGCCTTCTTTCACCGGCGCGGCGGACTGGCGCTGGTGGCCTCACGGCTGTTCGGACCGACCCGTCCGGTGGGGCCGATGATTGCCGGTGCCGCGCCCATGCCGCCGCTGCGTTTTGCCGCCTGGACGGTGTTTTCCTGCCTGCTGTGGGCGCTGGTCTTCATTCTCCCCGGCGTCGCGCTGGGCGCCTCGCTACAGTTGGCGGCCGAAGTGGCCACGCGTCTCGTGCTGGTTCTGATCGGCCTGATCGCACTCATCGGCGGCATCACCTGGGTCACCACCGTCCTGGTGCGCTTCTCCACCTTCCACGCCGAGCGCTGGCTGCAGGACTTGATGGCCTGGTCGGCGCATCATCGCCGCCTCGGGCTACTACCGCGCTGGCTGGCCGATCCACGCTATCCGGAGACGCCCGCCCTGCTGCTGATCGCCCTCCTGCTGCTGGCGGTGGGCTGGACCGGTCTGCAGCTGAGTTGGGGACCCGCGCGCGACGCGCCAATGGCCCTGGATATCGCGGTCTATCGGCAGATGGCTGCGCTGCAAACCCCCTGGGCAGTGGATATCGCCGCCGCCATCGCCCACCTCGGCGACCTCACCGTCGTACTCACCACAAGCACCGCACTGGTGATCACGCTGTTCGCACTGCGCCGCGGCCGCGCGGCCGCCCATGTGCTGGCCGCGCTGGGTTTTGCCGGCATCATCAGCCTGGGTCTGTCGCGCGGCCTGCAGGCGGCAGACCCGGCCGATTTCTTCGCGGGGGCGACGACACGGGCCTACAGCGGGGCCGACCTGATTCTGACCTGCGCCCTTTTCGGCCTGCTACCCCTGCTGCTGGCCCGGCCGGGCGGCACCCCGCTCAGCCTGTTCTACTACCGCATCGCCTTCACCATGCCCGCGCTCATCGCCGCGGCCCAGCTCTACGTCGGCCGACAGTGGGCCTCGGTGGCCATCGGCTGCCTCGTGCTGGGCGGGCTGTGGATGCTGGCCTTGGGCATCGGCTATCGCCGCCATCGTCGGCAAACTGTGCTGGCGCGCCGCCTGCTGCCTCCGGTGGTGATGAGTTTCGTCGCCGCCGCAGTGGTGCTCTGGCCGGAGAATCTGCGCCAGACCGCCCCGCTGCCCGATGCGCAGCCGGTCGCTCATGCGCAGTGGTGGGCGGCTGGCTTGCCTTCGGAATTGCTCGACCCGGCGCAACGCAGTCCCTTCGACCGGTTGCGGATCCAGCTGCAATGGCGCGCCTCGGAAGCCGCGCGCGACCGCGTGCTGCGCGAGGCCGGCTGGGTGCCCACCACGCCGTGGAGCGGTGCCTCGGCGCTGCGCACGCTGTCGATGCGCACCCCCATCACGCAGCTGCCGCTGCCGCCGCGGCAATACGGCCTGCGGCTGCCCGAGGCGATGTTTCAGCGCCCAGGCAAGCAGGCGGACCGCCTTGTGGTGTTATATCTTTGGCGCGCCCCGGCCACGGTCGCTCAGCAGCCGGTGTGGCTGGGGAGCCTGCAATTCGTCACAACGCGCAGATTACTCGGCGTCATCCGGGTGCCCTACACTGAGGGGGAGGCGCCGTCGGCGGAGCGCTGGCTGGGCGCGCTGCCGGACACGCAGCTGCGCCGTATCGCGGGTGCCGCCGGCTCGCGATCGGACACGGACCCGCCGCTGCTGTTGCACACCACGAGCTTGGAGCCATGAGCAACGAGAGCCTAGTCAAGCGCATGCGTGCGCAACTCAACCGGGGTGACTCCTGGCTGACCTACGACCTGAACCGCCTGTTCACGCGCGACAAGCTGGACGAAGCGGCGCTAGAGGAAATCGAAATGCGTTTGCTCGGTGCCGATGCCGGCATCGAAGCCACCGAATGGCTGGTGGACAAGCTGCGCGCCGACGTTCTCTCCAGCCGCGTCAAGACAGCGGAGCAGTTGCGCGAACGGCTGTGTGCGCTGCTCACCGAATGGCTGCAGCCAGTTGAACAGCCGCTGGAGATCCCCGATTTCATCCGGCCCTACATCCTCTTTGTGGTGGGCATCAACGGTTCCGGAAAGACCACCACCATCGGCAAACTGGCGGCGCGCTACAAGGCGCAGGGCCGCAAGGTGCTGCTCGCCGCCGGCGACACCTTCCGTGCCGCCGCCACCGATCAGCTGCGGCAATGGGCGCAGCGCATCGACGTCCCCATCGTTGCCCAACAGGAGGGCGCAGACCCGGCCAGCGTCATCTTCGATGCCGTGACCTCGGCAACCCAGCGCGGCGCCGACCTGGTCATTGCGGACACCGCAGGACGCCTGCACACGCAATCGCACTTGATGGAGGAGCTGCGCAAGGTCAAACGCGTCATCCAGAAGCACGATCCCTACGCCCCGCACGAAAGCCTGCTGGTGCTGGACGGCACTCAGGGCGGCAACGGCCTGGTCCAGGCCCAGCAGTTCCACGAAGCGCTTGGTCTGACGGGGGTGGCAGTGACCAAGCTGGATGGCACCGCGCGCGGCGGCATCCTGCTGGCCTTGGCCAAGCAACTCAGCCTGCCGGTGCGCTACATCGGCATCGGCGAAAGTGTGGACGACCTCATTCCATTCAACGCCTCCGCCTTCTCGCGCGCACTGGTGGACGGTGCGAGCGGCGAACGCAGCCACTGAAGGCACCATGGTGGCCGGCGCGCAACCGATGATCCACATGGAGCAGCTGTGCCACAGCTACCCTGGCAGCGGCGAGGTGCTGAGCCATATCGATTTCACGCTGCAACGGGGCGAGATGGCGTTCCTGACCGGCCCTTCAGGAGCGGGCAAATCCACCCTGCTGAAACTGATCGCCTGCCTGGACCGGGCTGACCAGGGTCAGCTGTTGGTCGGAGGCGTCAATCTGCGCACCCTTCCGCGTCGCCGTGTGGCCGCCTTCCGCCAGCGCATCGGCATTGTCTTCCAGAGTTTCAGCCTGCTCAGCGACCGGCGCGTTTTCGACAATGTGGCGATGCCGTTGGTGATCCGCGGCTTGTATCCGGGCGATATCGCCCGTCGCGTGCGCGCCGCGCTGGATGCGGTGGACCTGCTGCGCGCCGAGCGCGCCTTCCCCCTGACGCTGTCCGGGGGCGAGCAGCAGCGCGTGGCGATCGCGCGGGCCATTGTCGCCAAACCGGAACTGCTGCTTGCCGACGAGCCGACCGGCAATCTGGATCCCGCGCTGTCGGCCGAGATCATGCACCTCTTCCGGCGCTTCAACGAGGTCGGGGTCTCCGTGCTGATTGCGTCGCACCAGCTGGATCTGGTGCGACGCATGCCCTGCCGCGAGATCGCCCTGGAACAGGGTCGCATCGCGGCCCCCGCGCCAGCATCGCCATGAGTGGACGGCGCGGCGGCGACCGCCCCCCGGCCCATCGACGCTGGCTCAGCGCCCACGGCCGCGCCTGTTTCGAGGCCCTCGGCCGCCTCTGGCGGCAACCGCTGGCGAGCCTGCTGTCGACCGCCGTTCTTGGTATCACGCTGGCCTTGCCCACCGCGCTGCACGTACTGATCAGCAATCTCGGAGCGGTGGGTTCCGACTGGCAGCACGGCGCGCGCATCACCGTCTTCGTGCGCGATGACGTCGCTGACGCGGCGCTGGGCGAATGGGCGGCTGCGCTGCGATCGCGGCCGGATGTGCATCGCGTCGAGACTTTGACCCGCGCGCAGGCGCTGGCTGAATTCAAGGCCTACTCCGGTCTGGGCGAGGCGGTGGCGATGCTGCCCGATAACCCGCTGCCAGCGACATTGATCGTGACGCCTGCCACCGGCCTCGGAACTGCGGGGGTCGAGGACCTGCGCCTTGCGCTGGAGAAACAGGAAGCGACCGAGGAAGTGCTGCTCGACATGCAGTGGCTAGAACGGCTCTCGGCCCTGCTGCGTCTGCTCGAACAAACCGTTGGACTGTTCGCCCTGACTCTGGCCGCCGCGGTACTGGTCATCGTCGGCAACACCATCCGCCTCGATGTCGCCGCGCGCCGCGAGGAGATCGAGGTGATGAAGCTGATCGGCGCGCCCGACCGCTTCATCCAGCGCCCTTTTCTCTACAGCGGTTTCTGGCATGGTCTGATCGGCGGGCTGCTGGCGCTGGTACTGGTCGGTGTCGCCCTGCTGCTGCTGCAGACGCCGGTGGAACGTCTGGCGAGCAGCTATGGCAGCGACTTCACGCTGACCGGGCCCGGTGCGCCGGCGGTGCTTGCGGTGCTGCTCGGAGGGTGTACATTAGGCCTGCTGGGCGCCTGGGGGGCCGTGCTGCGGCAGCTGCGCACGGTCGAGCCGGCCTGAGGCGCCAGGGCGCGAGGGAACTATGGACGACATTAGCAGTCTACTAATGCGACTGCTAATATTGCGTCCGTGCAAGGGGATCAACCGATGTCCACAGCCAACGCTCTGACCGTTTATGGCAACCGCCTGCCTGCACTGCAGGCGAGCAGCCTCGACAGCTATATCGCCGCCGTGCGCGAGATTCCGGTGCTCGAAGCCGAGCAGGAGCGCGCACTGGCCGAACGCCTACAGGCCCAGAACGACCTGCAGGCCGCGCAGGCGCTGGTGTTGTCCAATCTGCGCCATGTGGTGCACATTGCGCGCGGCTATCTGGGTTACGGCCTGCCCATGGCCGACCTCATCCAGGAAGGCAATGTCGGCCTGATGAAGGCCGTCAAGCGCTTTGATCCGCAGGTAGGGGTGCGCCTCATCTCCTTCGCCGTGCACTGGATCAAGGCGGAAATCCACGAATTCATCCTGCGCAACTGGCGCATCGTCAAGGTGGCGACCACCAAGGCGCAGCGCAAGCTCTTCTTCAATCTTCGCCGCGCCAAGAAGCATCTCGGCTGGATGAACCGGGAAGAAGTCGAGAACGTCGCCCGTGATCTCGACGTGCGCCCCGAGGATGTGCTGGCCATGGAGTCGCGCCTGTCCGGCGCCGATGTCTCCTTCAATCTGCAGTCCACGGACGACGAGGAAAGCTACGCACCCGAACAGTGGCTGACCGATCACAGCGCCGACCCCATCGATGACCTGGCCGAAGGTGAATGGCAAAGCCGTCAGGAAGGCCGTCTGCGCAAGGCCATCGAGCGTCTGGATGACCGCGCCCGCGACATCATCAACAGCCGCTGGCTGCATGGTGACGATCAGGAGAAGCAGGGGCTGCAGAGCCTGGCCGACAAATACGGCGTTTCGGCCGAGCGCATTCGACAGATCGAATCGGCGTCGATGAAGAAGCTCCGCGGCGCCATCGCGGAAGCCTAGCGCC
>JALEHA010000200.1 GCA_022763315.1 Algiphilus sp. | reverse complement strand
CTGGTGCCATGACCCGTCAGCAACTGCCCGTCATCGGCCGTATTGGCAATGCACTGCGCGCGCAGCGCGTGGCGCGTACCTTCGGCATCGACGCGCTGGCCCGCGTACTCGAAACCTACATGACGGCGGATCAGGTGGACGAGGTGCGCCGCGCCCACGCCCTGGGGCAGCAAGTGCATTCCGGTCAGATGCGCAGCTCGGGCGAACCGTACATCTATCACCCGCTGGCTGTGGCGCGCATTCTTGCCGAGATGCGGCTGGATCACGTCACGATCATTGCCGCCATCCTGCATGACGCCATCGAGGACACCGAGGTCACCAAGGAAGAACTGGCCGCGGATTTCGGCGACGACGTCGCCGAGCTGGTCGATGGCGTCTCGAAGTTCGATCGCGCCGAAGGGGTGTCCCGTGCGCAGGCGCAGGCGGAGTCGGTGCGCAAGCTGCTGATGGCGATGACCAAGGATCTGCGGGTGATCCTGATCAAGCTCGCGGACCGGCTGCACAACATGCGCACCCTCGGCGCCATGGAGGACAAGAAGCGACGGCGTAAGGCGCGCGAGACGCTGGAGGTCTACGCCCCCATTGCGCATCGTCTCGGCATCCATTTCCTGCGCGTGGAACTGGAGGAGCTGGCCTTCCAGAACCTTTATCCGCAGCGCTACCGTGTCATCGAACGCTCCGTCCGCCAGCAGCTTGGCAATTCGCGCAAGACCATTGCGGAGATCGAAGGCCGGCTTGCCCGCGCCCTGCGCGACGAAGGGATTGGCGCGACCGTGGTCGGCCGCCAGAAGAATCTCTACAGCATCTACGAAAAGATGCGCCGCAAGAAGCTCAAGCTGCCATCGGTGATGGACATTCTCGGCTTCCGCGTCATCGTGTCGAAGGTGGACGAGTGCTACCGCGCCCTCGGCATGGTGCATCACATCTATCGGCCGATCTCCGAGCTGTTCAACGATTACATCGCCAACCCCAAGAGCAACGGCTATCAGAGCCTGCACACCACCTGCATGGGGCCGCACGGCCGCAAGATCGAGGTGCAGATCCGCACGCGCGAGATGCACCACATCGCAGAGAGCGGTATCGCGGCCCACTGGCAATACAAGCTGGGCGCCAGCGGTCAGCAGAATGCGCCCGAAACGCGCGCACGCGAGTGGCTGTCGTCGCTGTTTGAACTGCAGGATTCGGCGGCGGCCGTCGACTTCTTCGAGACGGTAAAGATCGACCTCTTCCCTGATGAGGTCTATGTCTTCACGCCTAAGGGCAAGATCCTGCGCATGCCGCGCGGCGCCACGGCGGTGGACTTTGCCTACGCGGTGCACTCCGAACTGGGTGACCGCTGCGTGGCAGCGCGTATTGACCAGCAGCTCGAACCGCTGTCGGCGGAGTTGCAGAATGGTCAGACGGTGGAAATCATCACCGCGCGTCATGCCCAGCCCAATGCCGCTTGGCTGAACTTCGTAAAGACCGCCAAGGCGCGCTCCTCCATTCGCCATTACCTGCGCAACCAACGCACCGACGAGGCTATTCGCCTCGGCAAGCGGCTGTTGGAACGCGCCATTCGCGGCCTGAATCTCACGGGCAACGTGCTGCGCGGCGAAGCCGTGGAGCGTGTGCTGGAGCTGTACAAGCTCGACGATCTTGAGGCGCTATACGCGGAAATCGGCCTCGGCAAGCGTCTGGCGCCAGTGGTGGCGCGCCATTTCGTGCCGGAGTCAGAGGCCGAATCGACGCAGAGTGATCGCGACGGGCCGGCGCTGGCGGTGCAGGGCACCGAGGGCCTGGTGCTCAACTATGGCAAGTGCTGTCATCCACTGCCCGGCGACGAAATCCGCGGTCACGTCAGCGCCGGCCGCGGCCTCATCATCCATCGCTCGCAGTGTCGCGAAGCCATGCACGGCGTACGCGTCGCTCCGCAGGACTGGATACCGCTGGTCTGGTCGGAAGAGGTCGAAGGCCACTTTGGCGCCGAGCTGCGCGTGAAGGCGCTGAACGAGCGCGGCGCCTTGGCGGCCATCGCCGCGGAAATTGCCTCGGCCGACTCCTCGATCGAGAATGTGCAGATGAGCGACCGCCACGACGACGAGTCGGCGGATATCCGTTTTGTCATCGCGGTAGGTAATCGCACGCATTTAGCGCAGGTGCTGCGGCGCGTGCGGCGACTGTCGGTGGTGGCGCGGGCCTGGCGCACCTGACCCGGGCACGCGCGCTATATTCGGCGCGTTCATTCACAGGGAGCCATTCGCATGGGCGCTGAGACAGTGCGCGAGATCATTCACACCGACCAGGCGCCGCAGGCCATCGGCAGCTATTCGCAGGCGGTGCGCTGCGGGCAGACCGTCTATCTGTCCGGCCAGATTCCACTGGATCCCGCCACCATGACGCTGGACAACGCCAGCATCGACGACGAAATCCGCCGCGTTTTCGCCAATCTCGGTGCCGTGGTCAAGGCGGCGGGCGGCCGCCTGGATCAGGTCGCGAAGCTGAATCTCTATCTCACCGATCTGGGCGATTTCGAGCGCGTCAACGCGATCATGGCGGAGGTCTTCCCGGAACCCTTCCCGGCACGCGCCGCGGTCGGCGTCGCGGCACTGCCCAAGGGGGCGCGCTTCGAGGCTGAGGGCGTGCTGGTCCTCGACGCCTGAGCGTGCACTAGTGGCAACGCTCGACGCCGCGGTCGTCGAGCTGCCCGGCGTTGGCAAGGCGCTGGCAGGCAAGCTGGCCAGCCTCGGGATCGAACGCATTGCCGACCTGGTGCTGCATCTGCCGCTGCGCTACGAGGACCGTAGCCGGCTGCAGCGTGTGGCCATGCTGCGCCACAACGCCACGGCGCAGCTGGCGCTGCGCGTGTGCGATGCGGACACCCGCCCGGGGCCGCGCCGGCAGCTGCGCGTCCACTGCGAGGATGCGGAAGGCCAGGCGCTGCTGCTGCGCTTCTTCCATTTCCGCAACACGCAGGTCGGCGGCTTCCAGCCGGGCGTCGGCGTCCGCGTATTCGGCACGGCGCGCGCCACACCGGCGGGATGGGAAATCGTGCATCCCGAGTACCGCCTCTTTCCCGCCATCGACGCGGTCCGCGCCGAGGGCGTGCTGGCGCCGGTCTATCCGCTGACCGCAGGGATCACCCAGGCACGTATCCGGACGCTGGTGGACAAGGCGCTGGCCTGCGCGGCTACCGACCCGCGTTGGGCCGGGTCTCCATCGGCGCTGGCGGCTCCGTCGACGCTGGAAGCCCTGCAGTGCCTGCATCAACCGCGCAACGCCGACGAGGCGGCGGCCATGGAGGCCGGGCACCATCCGGCGCAGCGCCGTCTGGCGAAGGAGGAGCTGCTGGCGCACCAGCTCAGCCTGCGCATGGTCAAGCAGCGCGCCCGCCAGTATCGCGCGCCCGCCATCGAAGGCGTGCGGCAGGCGCGCCTTGTGCTGGCGGAGCGTCTTGGCTTCGCGCTGACCGGGGCCCAAGAGCGCGTCATCGACGAAATCGGCAAGGATCTGGCGTCGGCACAGCCCATGGTGCGCCTGGTGCAGGGCGATGTCGGTTCCGGCAAGACCGTGGTGGCGGCCGCGGCGATGCTGGCTGCCGCCCGCGCCGGTTGGCAGTCGGCGATGATGGCGCCCACGGAACTGCTGGCCGAACAACACGCCCGCACGCTGGCCGACTGGCTGGCGCCGCTAGGCGTCAACGTCGTACTGCTCACCGGTCGACAGAGCAAGGCCGAGCGCAGCGACAGTCAGTCGCGCCTGGCGGGCGGTCAGGTGCAGGTAGCCGTTGGCACCCACGCCCTGTTCCAGTCCGATACCGCCTTCCACGCCTTGGGCCTCGTGGTCGTCGACGAGCAGCACCGCTTCGGTGTGCGCCAGCGCCTCGCACTGCGCGACAAGGCGGCGCCAGACTGTCGCCCGCACCAGCTGGTGATGACCGCGACCCCCATCCCGCGCACCCTGGCGCAGACCGCCTATGCCGATCTCGATCTGTCGGTCATCGACGAACTGCCGCCGGGGCGAACGCCGGTGGTCACCGCGGCGGTTTCCAATACGCGGCGCGAGGCCGTGGTCGAGCGATTGCGCGAGGCCTTGGCGCACGGACGCCAGGCCTACTGGGTCTGCACCCTGATCGAGGACAGCGAGCAGCTCGCGGCGCAGGCCGCCGAGGAGGCCGCCGAGCTGCTGCAGGCGAGTCTGCCGGCGGTGCGCATCGGGCTGGCGCATGGCCGCATGAAAGCCAACGAGAAGCAGGCGGTGATGCGCGCCTTCAAGGCGGGCGAGCTGCAGGTGCTGGTGGCGACGACGGTCATCGAGGTTGGCGTCGATGTCCCTAACGCTTCGATCATGGTGATCGAGAATGCCGAGCGCCTGGGTCTGTCCCAGCTGCATCAGCTGCGTGGCCGGGTGGGTCGTGGCCACACCGAAAGCCAGTGTCTTCTGATGTATCAGCCGCCCCTGGGCGAGGCGGCGCGCGAGCGGCTGGATGTCATGCGGCGCACGCACTCCGGCTTCGACATCGCGGAAAAGGATCTGGCGTTGCGTGGACCGGGCGAACTACTGGGCCGCCGGCAGACCGGCGTGGTGGGCCTGAAGGTGGCGGACCCGGTGCGCGACGCCGATCTGCTGCCCGAGATGATCACGCTGGCCGAGGCGCTGCTGGCCAACGATGCTGAACAGGCAATGATCCATAGGCTCGTGGCGCGTTGGGTCGGTGATGTGCAGCGTTATGGTCAGGTCTGAGGCCATGGCGGCTGCAGCCGGCGCGGCGCTGCGCATACACTGAGGCCGCGACGCGCGCCTATACCCGGCGCACCGCGCCTCGGCGCGTGGTTGGCGTCGCACAGCCATCTCATCCAGCCACTCCCCAGGAGATTCGTGGACACCTTGCGCGCCTATGTCGAGCTGATGCGGCTGCACAAGCCGGTGGGCATCTGGTTGCTGCTGTGGCCGGTGTGCTGGTCGCTGTGGATGGCCGCGGAAGGGGTGCCGCCGCTGCACCTGCTGTTGATCTTCGTGGCGGGCACAGTGGTCATGCGCTCCGCCGGTTGCGTCATCAACGATATCGCCGACCGCCGTATCGACCCGCACGTGGCGCGGACTGCGCAGCGGCCGCTGGCGGCCGGGCGCTTGCGCACCTCGGAGGCGGTGCGGCTCTTTGTCGGCCTATGCCTGCTTGCCCTCGGTCTGGTGATGATGACCAATCGCGCGACCGTGCTGCTGGCCATCCCCGCCGTGCTGCTCGCCGCCAGCTACCCCTTTGCCAAGCGCTTCCACCATCTGCCGCAGGCGCATCTCGGCATTGCCTTCGCCTGGGGTATACCGATGGCGCAGACGGCGGTCACCGGTACCGTCGACTGGCGTCTGTGCGCCCTGCTGATGGCGGCCAGCGTGTGCTGGACGCTGACTTACGATACCTACTACGCGATGGCGGACCGGGAAGAGGATCTGCGCATCGGCGTGCGCTCCTCGGCCATCCTTTTCGGCCGCTGGGATCGCCTGATCACCGCCGCACTGCAGGCGTTGAGTGTGCTGCTGCTGGCGGTGGTCGGCATCTACGCCGGCCTGCATTGGCCCTTTGCGCTTGGCTTGATGGCAGCGAGCATAGTAGCGATCCGTGCGCAATGGCTGATTCGCGAACGCGAGGCCTCGCGCTGTCTGCAAGCCTTTCTGGAGAGCCACTACTTCGGTTTGCTTGTACTGATCGGACTGGTCGCCGACTATGCCCTGCATGCAATCTAGGTTTCTGCTCAAAAGCGCTTTCGCCGCGCCGCTGCGTTTGGGGGCGATGCTCGTGCTGGCCGGGCTGCTGAGCGCTTGCGCGCAGCACCTCAATGCCCCCGTACAGGCCACGCCCATGCCGGAGACGCGCTTCCGCGCGAACGATCCGGTGCGCATCACGCCGGCCGACAGCGTCCCCGTCCTGTACGCCTACCTCTACACGCCGGTCACGTTGGGCCCGTATCCAAGCATTGTCACGATCCCCGGCGGGGGCTGGACCGATGGCGACGCCACGGATATGCGCTTCGTGGCGGAATACCTTGCTCAGCGCGGTTTCGCAGTGCTGGCCATCGAGCATCGGCCGGCAGCGCAGGGTGGGCTGGAACAGGTGCTGGCCGATCTCCATGCGGGCATGCGATGGATGGTGCGCAACGCCCGTGCGCATCGCCTCGACATGCAACGGGTCGGCCTCCTTGGTTTCGAAAGCGGGGGGCATCTGGCGGCGTTACTGGCGCTGGCTCAGAACGCCCAGCCGCCGCTCAGCGGGCTTCCAAGAGACGCCATGCTGCCCGCCATCCGTGCTGTTGTCGCTGGCGGTGCGCCCATGGACCTGACCACCTTCGACGACACGCCCGCGCTGCGCGCGCTGCTGCAGGGTAACGGCGAGGCCGCCCGGCGCATGGCCTCACCCGTACATCAAATGCATGCGGCGGCGCCGCCCTTCTTCCTGTTCCACGGCACCCGCGATGCCGAGGTCCCCATCGCGCAGGCGGAGGCAATGGCCGAGACGCTGACCGAGCAAGGCGTCAGGGTGGAGTTCTACCGCATGGAGCTGCGCGGACACACCACCACCTACCTCACGGTGACCGGCGCGTTGCAAGCCGCGGCGCAGTTTCTCTGGCGAACCGTAGCCGAGCCGGAAACCGACGCTCAAACTGACGGCGGTCCGTAGTCGCCGAAGCGCTGCTGAAGCAGGGCGAGGGCCACCATCGGCGCGGTTTCCGTGCGCAGCGTACGCGGTCCGATCTGCCAACTCCGGAAGCCGGCCGCCTCGGCGCGCTGGATTTCCTGTTCGTTCAAACCGCCTTCGGGCCCGACCAGCAGGGCGACCGAGTCGATGGCGCTGACGGCATCGATGGGGGCGCTTCCGGACTGCGGCGCCAGCACCAGTCGCAGCGCGGCCTCGCACAGGTTGAGCACAGCGTCGAGCCGGGCCACTGGATGCAGGTCCGGAATGCGCAATCGCCCAGACTGCTCGCAGGCGGCGATCAACACGCCCTGCCAGTGCGCCTGCTTCTTGGCCCAGCGTTCGGTATCCAGCTTGACGTTGCAGCGCGCGGTCAGCACCGGCTGGATGGCGCTGATACCGAGTTCCGTTGCCTTCTGCAGGGCCCAGTCCATGCGTTCCCCCTTGCCGACGGCCTGCAGAAGGGTGCTGTGCAGCGGTGATTCGGTGTTGCCTTCGCGCTGCGCCTCCAGCGTGATGTGGGCGGCATGGCGTTCGATCTGTGTGATGCGTGCGGTGAATTCGCTGCCCTTGCCATTGAATACCGTGAGCTGGTCTCCGACGCGCATGCGCAACACGCGTGCGACGTGTCGGAATGCGGCATCCTCAAGCGCTACGGTGTCGCCTACACGGTGTGCTTCCGCAAGATAGATTCGAGCCATCGGGAAAGTCTAGCGTGGCACCAGGGAAGGGCGTCGTCCGTGGTTTCATCAACCGTTCATTGCCGCCGCGCTATAGGGTGGCTCCCCGTAGCGACAATGGCGTGCCCGTCAGGAAGGTCTTCATGCAACGCATTCTTGCCGTTTTCAGTGTGCTCTTTATGTTCCTGCTCGCCGGCTGCGCCGGGTCGAGCGCGCAGGTGGTCAGTTCTTCCAGTACCGCACCCACCATCACCGAGGCGCAACAGGCCCCCGTGGATGGCGAGAAGCGGCGCATCGCGGTCAGCCGCTTCGACATGCGTGCAGGCCCGGACGTGGGCTCGGCCATGGCGGATTTTCTGACCGACGCCCTGTTCAACAGCGGCCGTTTCATTGTGCTGGAACGGGCGCGGCTGGACGAGGTGCGCGCCGAGCAGCGCCTGCAGTCTTCAGCGGAATTTCGCGCCGATACCGCGGCCGAGGTCGGGCAATTCGAAGGCGCGGAGCTGCTGATTCGTGGCGCGGTGGTCGCCTTTGAGCCGGATTGCAAGGGGATTTCGGTCCTGCTCGCCGGCACTGGCACGGCCTGCATCACGATGAATCTGCGCATCGTCGACGTCACCACCGGGCGTATCGTCAATGCCACCACGGTGGAGGCGACTTCCAAATCCAATCAGGTCGGCATCTTCTTCGCGCGCGGGGACCTGCCCATCGGGCTTGGTGCCTACAACCGGACCCCGATGGAACAGGCCTTGCGCAACGCCATCGATACCGCTGTTCGCCACATTGTCGAGACCAAGATCTAGGCGGCGCATCTGGCGCGCCGCGCTGCTGGTGGTCGTCGCCGGTGGGTTGCCCGCCTGCGCGACCCAGCGCATCGAGCTGACCCAGACCGGGCGCGAGGCCATCGAGACGCTGAGCGCCCTGCCGGCGGAGGCGCGGCCCAGAGTGGTCGTGGCTGGTCTGCGTGACAACACCCGCATCGGGCAATTCTCGGCGCTGGAGGCCGGGCTGGTGACGGGCCAGCACCATGCCCAGCCCGATGATTTCCTGGCGGGGGTTCGGGACCTTCTGATTACGGGCCTGCTCAATACCGGCGCCTTCACCGTGCTCGAACGCGAGGGCCTGGACGAACTGACGCAGGAGCGGCTGCGCCGCGCACAGCAGGGCGAGACGGTGCAGGTCAACGACAGCCTGGAAGGCGCCGACCTGGTCGTGGCCGCCGCCATCACGGCCTTTGAACCCGGGGGCGGCGCCGCCTTCCCGGTGCCCATCCCGGTCGGCAACGACAGCTTTACGGTGGTGTGGCTGCGTCGAGGTACGTCGTCGCTGGCAATGGATCTGCGCGTGCTGGACGTGGCGACCGGCCGGGTGGTGCACAGCAATGCCGTGCGTGGAAAGGCGAGCCGGTTCTCGACCAGCGTGGATGCCTTCATTGGCCTCGGCGATACCTTCCTGACCCTGCCCGGCGTGCTGAGCTATCTGAACAAGACGCCGCTGCACGCGGCCATCCTCGACATGGTCACGCTTGCCGTCAGCGAGGTGAGCGCCGCTGCCCGGCCGGATGACGCCGGGCGCGCGACGGAAGATCAGTCCGCCGTGGCGGAGTGAATGCCCTCGATGGCGACCTCGGCCAGCCAGTCGATCTCCTCCGGCGTGGTGACATAGGGCGGCATGAAATAGACCGTATTGCCCAGTGGCCGCAGCAGGGCGCCACGGGTCAGGCCGTGCTGATAGACGCGCAGACCGCGACGCTCGCCGGCCGCGTAGGGCTTCGCCGCCGGGCCGTCCTGCGCGAGATCGACCGCCACCACCAGTCCTTGCTGGCGGATATCGGCAACATGCGGATGCCGCGACAGTTCGGACAGCGCGCCATAGAGTCGCTGTCCGAGATTGCGGACGTGGGCAGGCCAGTCGCGCTGTTCAAGGATATCGAGGGTGGCCAGCGCGGCGGTACAGGTGATCGGATTGCCCGTATAGCTGTGCGAATGCAGGAAGGCCTTGCCGCTGGCGTAGTCGTCGTAGAAGGCCTGATAGATGTGATCGTTGGTCAGGCAGACAGCCAGCGGTAGCGTGCCGCCGGTGAGGCCCTTGGACAGACACATGAAGTCGGGCGTGACGTCGGCCCACTCGCAGGCAAACAGCTTGCCGGTGCGGCAGAAGCCGACCGCGATCTCATCCGCGATGAGGTGGACCCCATGGCGCTTGCAGGCCTCGCTGAGCAGCTTGAGATAGATCGGTGGCCACATGCGCATGCCGCTGGCGCACTGGATCAATGGCTCCACGATGACGGCCGCCGTGGTGTCGGCGTACTGCTCCAGGGCGCGCTCCATCTCCTTGAAGCGCGCGCGGGCGTGATCCTCCCAGGAACGGCCGGGCGGGCGCCCGCCCGGTTCCAGGATGCCGCAGTCCGGTCCGCGCACGACGATGGGCTCCAGCAGCAGCTGCTTGTAGGCATCGCGGTACAGCCCGGTGCTGCTCACCGCCAACGCACCCAGGGTTTCTCCGTGATAGCTGCCGGAAAGGGCGATGAAGCGCGTCTTCTCCGGCTTACCGCTATTGACCCAGTAGTGGTGCGACATCTTCAGCGCGACTTCCACCGCGCTCGAGCCGTTATCGGTATACATGCAGCGCGACAGATCACCGGGCGTGATGCGCGCCAGGCGCTCCGACAGTTCCACCACGGGCGGGTGCGTGAAGCCAGCGAGCATGACGTGGTCGAGGGTGTCCAGCTGCTCCTTCAGGCGCGACACGATGTGCGGGTGGCGGTGCCCGAAAAGATTGGTCCACCAGGCGCTGACGGCGTCGAAATAGCGCTTGTCGTCGGGGCCGTACAGCCATGCGCCTTCACCGCGCGTAATTGGCACGAGCGGCAGCCACTCGTGGTCCTTCATCTGCGTGCAGGGGTGCCAGACGTGGGCCAGCGAGCGCTCCACCAGCGCGGCGGCGGAATCCTTGCTCATGCAGAGAGCCTTTTGTTCAGTACCAGGGAATTGCGTTGATAGTTGTAGAGCTCGCGCCGGGTCACCGGCAGGGCGTCCGGACTGCTGCGCGTGAAGCCGTGTTCAATGAACCAGTGCGGCGTATGGGTGGTGAGCGCGAACAACTCGGTGATGCCGGCGCGGCGTGCGCGACGCTCGGCCTGGCGCAGCAGCGCCTCGGCCCGGCCGGCGCCGCGGTATTCGGCATGGACGGCGACACAGGCCAGTTCGGCCGCGCTCGAATCGCCCAGCGGCAGCAGGGCGGCACAGGCGATGACCAGGCCGTCGCGGGTGGTGACGGTGAAGTGGTCGATCTCGAGTTCAAGCTGCTCGCGCGAGCGCGGAACCAACGCGCCGGCGCTTTCCAGCGGTGTGATCAAAGCGAGAATGCCGCCGATGTCGTCGATGGTCGCCGGGCGGGTGGTCTCGTAAGCGTCGTCGGCATGCACGAAAAGACCGGCGCCGTCGCGGGTGTAGAGCTCGCGCAGGATCGCGCCGTCCTCGGCGTGGCCGATGAAGTGCACGCGCGCGACGCCAGCCTGGCAGGCTTCGACCGCGCAGCGGATGTAGTCGGCATCCAGCGCGCCCAGATCTTCGCCACTGTCGGCGAGGACCTGGGCGGCCTGGCTGGCGGGGATCTGCCCGGCGTCGCCGGCGCGCTCGGCCAACGGCCAGTGGCGAGGTTCGCTGGGCGTCACGAAGACCAGCTTGTCCGCACCCAGCGCGGCGGCCGCCGCGGTAGCCACATCCTCGGCGCGCAGATTGAATACCTCGCCGGTGGGCGAGTAACCCAGCGGCGACAGCAGCACGATCTGGCGCGCGTCCAATGCCTGATGCATGGTGCCGGCGTGGATGCGACGCACCTCGCCGGTATGTTCGAAATCGACGCCATTGCGCACGCCCACCGGCCGTGCCGTGACCCAGTTACCGCCGGCCGTGCGCAGACGCGCACCGCCCATGGGGGTGCTGGCCAGACTGGTGGACAGCCGTGCCTCGATAGCGGTGCGCAGCGCGCCCACCGCGCGCATGACGCAGTCCAGTGTCGGGCGATCGGTGACGCGCAGATTGCCGCTGATGCGCGGCGTCAAGCCGCTGCGTTCAATTTCTTCATGGATCTGCGGACGTGCCCCGTGGACGAGGACAAGACGCACGCCGAGGCTGTGCAGCAGGGCGATGTCGTAGATCAGCGCATCGAAGTCGTCGGCGGTGGCGGCTTCGCCACCGAAGCAGACCACGAAGACCCGGCCCCGGTGCGCATGCACATAGGGCGCCGCGGCGCGCAGCGCCGATACGAAGGAGGGGGTGGGTTCGTCCTTGGCCATGCGCGGATTCTAGCGGTCCACGGCGCACGGGCGCGCACGCCCCGTGGAGGCCCTGCCTAGTCGACGCCCTCGCAGTTCCACTCGCCCTCGGGTTGCGCCAGCACCTGGGCCAGTCGCAGAGGGCGATCGGTCATGATGCCGTCGACACCCCGATGCAGCAGATCCACCATGGTGGGGCAGTCGTCGATGGTCCAGACATGCACCGCCAGGCCGGCATTGTGGGCATCGGCGATGAAGTCGTCGGTGACCACCTCGATCTGAAGCGGATCGGGGATCTGCGACACGCTGCTGGTGTCGATCGGCACCTGGAAGGCCTGGTGTCCCGGTGGGGGCAGCATTGGCAGCGGCCCCTTCGAGGCAAGCACCACCACTGCGGCCTGCACCAGGGGAACGGCGGTCGAGGCACACCCGTTCTGCAGTTCGAACAAGGCCGAGGCGCTGTCGTCAAAAGAGGCGACCATGACATCGTCGTCGCGGCCGTAGGCCTTGAGCAGGCGCGCCATCTGTCCCTCGTAGCGGCCGGTGCCGTCGAGGTCGGGCTTGAGCTCGATATTGAGTAGGGCATGGGGGAAGCGCGCCAGGGCTTCCTCCAGGGTGGGAATGCGGAAATCGTTGGCGGTGAAGCCGGCCGGCGGCGGGCGATCGCCGGTGGCGATGCCGCGGTAGACATAGGCCGACTCGGGAGCGTCGCGCGTCGTGCCGGTGCCGGGGACAAACCAATAGGCCGCATCCAGTGCCTTCAACTCGGCGAGGGTGAAGTCGCCGACATTGCCGCTGCCGTCCGTGGTGCGGTCGACAGTGAGATCGTGCAGAACGACCAGGGCGCCGTCGGAGGTCTGGTAGACATCCATTTCGAGTACGTCTGCGCCCACGGCATCGGCGCGGTGATAGGCGAAGAGGGTGTTCTCCGGGAACTCGATGACGCCGCCGCGATGGGCAAAGCTGATTGGCCGTCGTGCCAGCCAGGGGTTCTCAGTGCCGGGCAGGGCGGGCAGACAGGCGCTGTCGTCATTGGCGATGGTGCCGATCGCGTGATTGCGGTGCAGCGCGACCTCCTCGCTGGACAGCAGCAGGCGGAAGTGCTCATCGTCTTCCTCGAGATCGTCCCCGATCAGCGCTACCGAAACAAGGCCCTCAGTGCGGCCCGCGGGAATCGTCAACACCCCTTCGGCGGCTTCGAAATCGCTGCCCGCTTCGGCGGTGCCGGCCTCGGTGCGCCAAGCAAGGTGAACGTCTCTCGGGAGGGGTTGCGACAGCGCCACTGCGAAATCCGCCCGCGGCGTGTCATTGGGTGCGCCCTCGGGGGCAGCGCGGTTGTGCACCACCAGTTGTGGTCCCTGTGCCGCCTGCGGCGATCCACTGCCGCCACAGGCGGCGAGCGCAAGGGTGACGAGGAGGGCAGTGCAACGGATCGGTGTCATGCGGGCAGCCATGGTCAGAGCGCTGCTCGAGTGTACGGAGCAGCGCCGAAAGCGCAATGACAGCAGGCCGTTACGTCGTCAGGCAGAAACGCTGGATCAGGGCGCGCAGCAGTTCCTGTGTGGGGGCGATGCGATCCAGCGGCAGCGATTCATTGGGTTGGTGGGCCACCGCGATGTCGCCGGGTCCGAGAATGACCGTATCCATGCCGAGCTGATTGAGAAAGGGGCCCTCGGTGGCAAAATCCACCGCCTCGGCGCGATGGCCCGTCAAGGCCTCGCAGGCCTCGACGATGGCCGTCGTGGCGGCGGTCTCGAAGGCGGGGATGCCTTCGAATAGGGTCTGTGGCTCCAGTCTACAGCCCGCTTCCGTCAATCCCTTGTGCGCCGCTTCGCGCAGACCGGTACGCAGAGTCGCGATGTCGTCATCGGGACCGAAGCGCATATCCACATCCAGCCGGCAGTGCGCAGGGATGCGATTGGCCGAGTCGCCCCCCTCGATGCAACCGAGGTTCATGGTGGGATGGTCGATGGCGAAGCCGCGGCCGCAGCGATGCTGGGCCAGCTCCGCCTCGTGCGTCAGGAGCGCGTCCAGCACCTGATGCATGCCGCGAATGGCGTTCGCGCCCAGATCCGGGCGCGACGAATGTCCAGCGTGGCCGTGCACATGTAGCGAGTCCATGAGGATGCCCTTGTGCAGGCGCACCGGCCGCAGATTGGTCGGCTCGCCGATGACGGCGTGGCGCGCCTTCGGTTTGCCGGCTTCGACCAGCGCGCGCGCGCCCTCCATGCCGGATTCCTCGTCGGCGGTGGCGAGCAGAATCAACGGAGCCCGCAGGCGTTCGCCGCGGCAGAGGCTGGCCGCTTCCACCGCCAGCGCCAGAAAACCCTTCATGTCGCAGACGCCGAGCCCGTACCACTGCTGATCGCGCTCGCTCAGCGTGAAGGGGTCCGCGTCCCAGCCACTGTCATCGTAGGGCACCGTATCGGTGTGTCCCGCCAGTACCAGTCCGCCCGGGCCGCTGCCCAGGGTAGCGATCAGATTGGCCTTCTCGGGGTGGCTGGCGAGTGGCAGGACCTCACAGGAGAAGCCCAGGCCTTCCAACCAGTTGGCCATCAGGCTGACCACGGGAAGGTTGCCCATGTCGTGTCGCGGATGATCGCTGGACACCGAGGGGGTGGCGATCAATTGGCGGAGCAGATCGGTCAGCGGCGGTAGACAGGTCATGCGCCTATCTTCGGTGATCTGTGCCTGTTTCGCATGCAATCCGCTGTGCGTGCAGAACCAAAAAAGAGTGGGCCCGCGCAGGCGCGGGCCCATGGCCACGGGAGGATGTGATCCGAATCAGGCCGATGCACCGCCCAGCAGCTGTGCAAGGATGTCCTGGATCAGCGTCGCCGGATCGCCGCCATTGCCCCCGAGCAGTCCGCTCAACGTCGACAGCAGGCCGTCCAGCGGGGTGCCGGTGCCGCCTCCGCCGCTGCCGCTCAGCAGATCGCTCAGCGGTGCCAATACGGTATCGAGTGGGGTTCCAGTGGGGCCAGCGCCGCCCGTGCCGCCAACGCCGCCGCCGGCAAGCGCCTCGGTCAGCGGGCCAAGCACGGCCGGCAGCAATTGGTTGCCGATGGGGTCGATCAAAGGCTGCAAAGCATCGCTGAGCAGATCATTGAACAGCGGGTCGAAGAGGGTCTGCAGATTGCCGAGCGCGTCGGTGAGCTGATCCACGCCGTTCTCGATCTGGCCGGTGAAAGCACCTTCCATGCCGGCCTGCATTTCGATAAAGGCCAAGGGCACGATCTGCGTCAGCACGTTGTCCAGCAGGTGGTTGACGGTATTCTGCACCTGCGCAGTGGCGTCGGCGCTGTCGAAGATCGACACCGCGAAGAGCAGGGCGTCGAGGTCATTCAAGGTGCTGCTGAGGGTGGTGAAGATGCCGCCCAGGACGGGGGCTTCCTTGGCTTCAGACGGGACTTGGCTGAGGCCATCCTGCAAGGCCTGGTTGAGCGCGCGGTAGAAGTCGGAGAGCGCCTGCAGGTCGGCTGTTCCACCGTTGCCGCCGTTACCGCCTGGCACCTGCGCCAGCACCGGAGCCAGTGCATCACCGAGTGGCTCCAGTGGCGTTCCCGCCAGCGGATTGCCACCGTCATCAGCCTGTCCGCCGTTGTCGCCATCGCTGGCACCGCCAGCGCTGGCGCACTGCTGCGTTGCCAGCGCGGAGAGCAGGTTCTGCAGGTCGGTGGCGAACTGCATTGCGGCGGCCTGGATCTGGAGCGCGCCATTCTCAAGCGCGGACTGCGGGTCACCCCCGGCTGCGCCGCCTTGCAGAGCGAGCAGCACGGCATCGCCGATATCGAGCGCACCAAAAGTGATGGCTTGGTCGGCGCACTGCAGCACCGGTTCCAGCGGCGTGCCGGCGGTGGCGCCGGCGATCTGCCCGAAGAGCTGCTCCGACACCGGCGCCTGCGCAGCGTCCAGCGGACCGTCCACGCGCATGGCCGGGCCGCCATCGCCAACGGGGGGTTGCGAGCTGCCATCCGAGCCGCCGTTGCCTGACGGGTTGCTGCCGCCGCCACCGCCACCGCCGCAGGCGGTCAGCCCGACAATGGCGATGGCGGTACAAAGGGATTGCTTCCAGTTCATCATCTGTCTCACTCCGTTGCTTGGGGCGGTGCATGGGCCGGGAGGCGCCCCACGGTGACCGCAGCGTCGGTGCGCGAGGAGCCGGCGCACCTTCATGAACCCCGCTGCCAGCGACGCAGGCCGGCGCGGCGGGTGCCAGCCAGTAGGCCGTATCGTCGGTGCCTCTGTACGATAGGGCCGACACGCGTCGTCCCTGACCTGATGGGCGATTTACTATTCACCCGTACCGCAACGCCTTTGCTCTATGCCGATGGCGCACTCGCCTGACTTCAACCAGATCGCCTCCGCGCTCTCCGCTGCTGGACTGAGCGCGGAACCGGCGCGTTTTCAGGGCGCGCTCTGCGGCGCCCTGTGCGTGCGCGATGCCTCGCAGATCGACCCCTTGACGCTGCTTGCCGAAGAGCGAGGCGCGGCGGACAGCGCCGCTGCGCAGGAGGCGGTCGCGCGGCTGACCGCGCTGCGTGACGCCGTGGCCAAAGCGCTGGCAGAGGGCACGTCGGAATTCGGCCTGCTGCTGCCCGATGACGAGTCGGTCAGCCTCAAGCAACGGACGGAAGCGCTGGCCGCTTGGTGCGACGGCTTCCTGTTCGGGCTCGCCAGCGCGGGTACGCTGGACCTCGACAAGCGGTCCGAGGAAGTGCGTGAGGCGGTGAGCGACATCACCCACTTCACGCAGGCCACGGTGGAACACGACGACGACACCGAGGTCGAGGAAGAAGCTTATGCGGAGCTTGTGGAGTACCTGCGCGTGGCGGTACAGCTGATCCATGTCGAGCATCGCGGCAAACCCAGCCCGGCTGGCGCACGCATGCACTAGCGGAAGTCTATGAACGCACCTGTAGCCTCGAAGGCACCCCCATCGCCGCTGACGACTGACGATTTCGCGCGCCGTCGCGCGGCGCTGGCCGAGATCATCGGCGAAGACGGCGTGGTCATCCTGCCGGCCAACCGCGAGCAGCCGCGCAACCGGGATGTGCACTATCCCTTCCGCCAGGACAGCGATTTCCTCTACCTGACCGGATTCCCCGAGCCCGACGCCATCGCGGTCTTCGCACCCGGGCGTGGTGACGGCGCCTTCGTGCTATTCGTGCGCCCACGCGACGCCGAGCGAGAAATCTGGGACGGTCGCCGCTACGGAACAGAGGGCGCCTGCAGTGCATTCGGCGCCGATGCCGCCTTCACATTGGATGCCTTCGAGGCCCAGTTGCCGAATCTGCTCGCCGGGCGCCGCCACGTGCATATGCAACTCGGCGATCGCCCGGAGCTGGATCAACGTGTCACCCAGTGCGTGCAACGCATGCGGGAGTTATCGCGGCGCGGCCCCGGGGCGCCGGAGGCCTTTCTCGGTCTCGATACCAGCCTGCACGAGCTGCGCCTGATCAAGGACGAGCAAGAGCTCGCACACATGCGCTTCGCAGCCGAGGTGTCGGCAGCGGCGCACCGCAAGGCGATGCAGATGGCGGCGCCCGGCCTCACCGAGTGGCAGCTGCAGGCGGAAATCCATGCCGTCCTCGGCCGCAATGACATGGAGCCCGGTTACGGCAGTATCGTCGGCGCCGGCGCCAATGCCTGTGTCCTGCACTACATCGAGAATCGCGCCACGCTGCGCGACGGTGATCTGATCCTGATCGACGCGGGCGGCGAGTACCACGGCTACACCGCCGACATCACGCGCACCTTTCCCGCGAACGGCCGCTTCAGTGCCGAGCAGGCGGCGGTCTACGACATCGTCCTCGCGGCGCAGCAGGCGGCGATCGACAAGGTACGCAGGAGCGAGACGGTGGACGCCATGCATGCCGCCGCCACCCGCGTGCTGACGCAGGGCATGGTTGACCTGGGCTGGCTGCAGGGTGCGGTGGACGGGCTGATCGAGCGCGGCGCCCAGCGTCGGTTCTTCATGCACGGCACCGGACACTGGCTGGGTATGGACGTGCACGATGTCGGCCGCTACCGCGTCGATGATCACCCACGGCCGCTTCAGCCCGGCATGGTGACCACGGTGGAACCAGGGCTATACGTGCAGCCGGATGACGAGAGCGTGGACGCGCAATGGCGCGGCATGGGCATCCGTATCGAGGATGATGTACTGGTGACCGACGGCGCGCCTGAGATCCTGACGCAGGCGGTGCCGAAGGAGCGGTCGGCCATCGAGGCGCTGATGGCGGATCGCGGCGCATGACGACATCAGACGTTGTGGATGTCGCCGTGGTTGGCGGCGGCCTGGTCGGCGCCTCGGCGGCCCTGTCGCAACTGCGCGCTGGGCGCAGTGTGGCGCTGGTCGAGCCGGAGGCGCCGACGCTTGCCGAAGCGGCCTGGGATGAGCGTTGTATTGGCCTGAATGCCGCCAGCATCGAAATCCTGCGCGAGCTGGGCGTATGGCAGGGTATTGCCGCCGAAGCCCAGCCGATCCGCAGCACGGTGATCTGTGAGGCCGGCAGAGCGGGCTCAGTCCGGTTCACGGCGGAAGAGGCGGGCCTCGAGGCCCTGGGTTACAACACGCCGCTGCGCGCCATCCACAGTGGCTTGCTGGTTGCGCTTGAGGGCACGGACTGCGCCATGCGGCGCGCTACCGTGGTTCAGCATCGAATCGAGGACAGCCATGCCCGGCTCATGCTTGACAACGGGCAGTCGCTGCAGGCGCGGCTGGTGATGGCTTGCGACGGCACGCATTCCGCTTTGCGCCAGGCCTGTGCGATCCCCGTGGAAGCGCATGACTATGGGCAGACCGCGCTGGTCACGACCGTGGATGTGGAACGCGGGCACGACGGCTGTGCCTGGGAGCGCTTCACGCCGCTGGGTCCGCTGGCGGTGCTCCCGCGGGGGAAGACGCGTTGCACCGTGGTGTGGACGCAGCCGCACGCCGCAACCGAGGCCGTCGCCGCGCTTGGTGATGACGCCTTCTGCGCCGCCTTGCAGCGCGCTTTCGGGCGTCGACTGGGCGGCTTCTCAAATCCTGGGCGACGCATGCGCTGGCCGCTGCGACGGGTCTATGCCCGCGATGTCACCGCAGCGCGCCTGCTGCTGGCCGGCAACGCCGCGCAGACGCTGCACCCGGTGGCGGCGCAAGGCTTCAATCTGGGCCTGCGTGACTGCGCTACTGCAGCCGCGGTTGCGGCGCGCAGCGAGGATCCGGGCAGCACCGAGGCGTTGCGGCGCTATGCGCTGCTGCGTGCCGACGATCGCGCTGCGGTGGCGCGGTTCACCGACCAATTGGTGCGCCTGTTCTCGAATCAGCTGCCCGTGCTGAGTGGATTGCGCCACCTCGGCCTGGGCGGTCTCGCCGTGACCCCGGCCTTTCACCGCAGCATCATGCGCCAGAATCTCGGGTTGCAAGCACTGGCCCGGCTGCAGGCGGAGGCGGCATGAAGCACATGGAAAAGCGCACCGGCGCACGTCATGCCATTGCCGTCGTCGGGGGCGGCATCGCCGGCACCGCCTGCGCCTTGCAGTTGGCCGCGGCGGGCCATCGCGTGACGCTATTGGTCGGTGCGCCGCTGTCGGTTGCGCCCGTTGAGGATGAGATCCGCTACTACGCGCTGTCGCCGGCCTCCGTCGCCCTGCTGTCGGCGCTGGGACTGGATGTGGAATCGCTGGGCGCCTGTCGCTACACCGACATGCAGGTCTGGGGCAGCCAGCCCCGCGATGGGCTGCATTTCAGCCTGGCGGATGCACCGCAGTCACTGCCCGCCTTGGGCCATATCGTAGGACACGGCCGCCTTCTGGAAGCCCTGCGCGGTCAGGCGGATGCCGCGCTGGAATGCCTTCCAACCTTCGCCCAGGCCGTGCATTTTCATGACGATGGCGTCCAGGTTGACTGTGCCGACGGCGATCTGGTCACCGCTGACCTGGTGATATCCGCCGAAGGCGCAAGCGCGGTGTTGCGCGAAGCCGCAGGCATCGACATGACCGGCTGGGACTACGACCAGCAGGGCATCGTGGCCAATGTGTGTTGTGCCGGCGGCATGCAACGCACGGCCTGGCAGCGCTTCCTCGCCACCGGTCCGCTGGCCCTGCTGCCATTGGATGCGCAGCGCGCCTCCATTGTCTGGTCCGCCGACGGGATGGAGGCCGAGCGGCTGCTGGCACTGGATGACGCCGCCTTTGGCGTCGAACTCACCCAGGCGATGCAGGGCGTCGTTGGTGACATCACGGTTGAGAGTCGGCGCGCGGCCTTTCCGCTCCGCGCTGGACAGGCCGCGCGCTACTACGGTGATCGGTTGGCGCTCATTGGCGACAGCGCCCACTTGGTGCATCCGCTGGCGGGGCAGGGGCTGAACCTCGGTCTTGGGGATGCTGCCGGTTTGCTTGCCGCTCTGGAGCAGCATTCCAGGGATCTGCCACGGGCGCTCAAGACCTATAGCCGGCGACGGCGGACGGCTGTGGAAGACATGATCGCGGTCACCGATGGCCTGTATCGGCTGTTTGGCCCTGCCGGCCCGAGCTTTGCCGAGCTGCGGGACGCAGGTATGGCGCTGGTCAATCGCAGTGCGGTGGCGCGCCAGTGGCTGGTGGCGCGTGCGCTGGGTCTGGAAGGGCGGCTGCCCTCGGCCTGATCAGGAATGCGGGAGCTTGCAGCGCTCGTCGTTGCAGAGACGCGCGAATCGACGCTCCGCCCAGCGGTGGTAGAGGCGTTGTAAGGGGCGGTCCAGCCGCAGGAGGCGCACCAGCCGCGCCGCCCAGCGATAGCGGGGAATCTGCAGCCAGATGGCCAGGAAGGCGTACACGCCGATCAGCCACTCGCCATCGGGGCGGTAGGCGTGCATTCGGCGCATCGCGTCCTCCTGACGCAAGCCGAAGTGGTCCAAGGTGGCATGGTCGCGCTGGATATCCACCCAGTGGATCGCCGCCTCGGAGGTCAGGCGCTGGTAGTGCCGGATTTCGCGGCTGCATAGCGGGCAACCCCCGTCATAGAAGACATGCAGTCGTTTAGCGTCCGGGCGTGTCAATGTCGTGTCCATAGACCGCAATGGTACGGATGTCACGGTGCAGCGGGCCGGCGCGTCCAGAGCCTGTTCAGCGGGCGATGCGGGCCATGCATACAGCAGGCGCTAGAGGTTGCTGTCAAAGTCCCACACCGGCCGGGTCGAAATCCGCGGCGTCTTGCGGTATGCTCCTCCACTGAATTGACACTTCCGCGCGAGAGTGTCGGTCTTTGCACCGGCCACCGAAGGCGCAAGCTGCCCGCAATCGCTCAGGTATCAGGGAGCGCGGAAGGGCCCATGAGGGCCACAATTCACTCTGGAGAGCGGCGCTGCCATGGCGTCCACCGAAGGGGAAGGGTCCCAAGCGATCCAAACTCTCAGGTAACCGGACAGAGGGGCGTGCTGATCAACCGCATTGGGTTGATCGTCATTCACGCCATCGGACGGTTCCCGCATGCCCCATCTCCACAAAACAGTTCTTCATTCCCTGCACGCCGAGAGCGGCGCCCGCCTGATCGACTTCGGCGGGTGGGAAATGCCGGTGCAATACCGGTCCCAGGTCGAGGAGCATCACGCCGTGCGTCGCGCGGTCGGCATGTTCGACGTGGGTCATATGCGGGCCGTGGACATCAGCGGCGACGGCGCGGAAGCCTTTCTGCGCTACCTGCTCGCCAACGACGTCGCCAAGCTGGAAGACGGCCGGGCGCTGTACAGCTGCATGCTGAATGCGCGCGGCGGTATCAAGGACGATCTCATCGTCTATCGCTGCGCCGCTGGCCGCTACCGGATGGTGCTCAATGCGGCGACAGCGATGGCCGATATCGACTGGATGCTGGAGCACAGCACAGGCAATTGCCGCATCGATCTGCGTAACGACCGCACCATCGTGGCGCTTCAGGGCCCGAAGGCAGCCGAGGTCCTGCCCCAACTCGTTGACAAGGCGGTGGCCGCGTCGGCCACGGCACTGAAGCCCTTCCGCTGCACCGAGTCCGGCGATCTGTTCATTGGCCGAACCGGCTACACCGGCGAAGACGGCTTCGAGATCGTGCTGCCGCGCGATGACGCACCGGCGCTGTGGCGCGCTGCGCTCGATGCGGGCGTCGAGCCCTGCGGCCTGGGTGCTCGCGATACGCTGCGTCTGGAAGCCGGCATGAACCTCTACGGCCAGGACATGGACGAGAACACCTTTCCGGGTGAGGCCAATTTGTCCTGGACGGTGGCGCTTGAACCGGCGGATCGCGATTTCATTGGCCGTGAGGCGGTCGCCAAGGCGCAGCCGCAGCGTCGTCTGGTGGGGCTGGTGCTGGAAGGTCGGGGCGTGATGCGCAGTCATATGGCCATCCGCTTTGCCAACGGTGCGACCGGCGAGACCACGTCGGGCAGCCACTCGCCGACGATGGGTGCGTCGATCGCCCTGGCGCGCGTGGAATCACACGCCGAAGGTGAAGCTGAAGTCTGTATCCGTAATCGCTGGATGCCCGTGCGCATCGTCAAGCCGCCTTTCGTGCGCAACGGTGAACCTCGCGTTTGAGGTCCCGCTTGCCACCCCATCCTGCGGTCCCTTTTTTCCTTGTCTTCCATTGATTTCTGTTCCCGGAGCCTGAAATGAGCAACGTACCCGCCGATCTGCGTTACACCAAATCCCACGAGTGGGTGCGCGTCGAATCCGACGGCACGATGACCGTGGGCATTACCGATCACGCGCAGGCTGAACTGGGCGATCTCGTGTTCGTGGAAGTTCCCGAAGTTGATCGCGCGCTCAAGGCCAGCGAGGCCTGTGCCGTGGTCGAATCCGTCAAGGCGGCGTCGGACGTCTACGCGCCTGTGAGCGGCACCGTCGTGGCCGCCAACGAAAAGCTCGCGGATGCCCCCGAACTGCTCAATGACGATCCCTACGGCGAGGGCTGGCTGTTCCGCCTCAGCGGCGATGCCGCGGAGGCCGAGGCGCTGCTCGACGCCGATGCCTACAGCGCGGAAATCGGCTAGACCGAGGTCGCGCTTCGCCGGACGCATCCGCGCCCGGTATCCATCCGTTTGACCGGAGGCCCCCATGCCTTTCGTTCCTCATACCGAAAAAGATATCCAAGAGATGCTCAGCGTCATCGGCGCGCCCAGTGTGGATGCGCTGTTTGACGAAATCCCGGAGCACTTGCGTTGCAAGAAGCTCGACGCCATCCCGAGCTCCGCTCCGGAGATGGAGATCACCCGCGTCATGCACGAGCGGGCGGCCGCCGACGGCATCGCGCTCAACTTCATTGGCGCTGGTGCCTACGAGCACCACATCCCGGCCGCCGTCTGGGAAATCACCACCCGTGGCGAGTTCTACTCGGCCTACACGCCGTATCAGGCAGAGGCGAGTCAGGGCACGCTGCAGTTGCTGTACGAATTCCAGACCATGATGTGCGAGCTGACCGGCATGGAAATCTCCAATGCCTCGCTCTACGACGGTGCGTCTTCACTGGCCGAAGCGCTGCTCATGGCGGTACGCAGCCTTGGTCGCAAGGCCAGCGGTCGCGTGCTGCTGCCGCGTGCGCTGCATCCGTACTATCGCCAGGTCGCAGCCAATCTCACGCACGCCCAGGGCGTGACGCTGCATGAGGTCGATTTTGAAGCCGGCACCGGGCTTACCACCGTGGCTGCGGCGGAGCGCGCGGGCGTCGAGGCCCCCACCGCCGTGGTCATCAGCCAGCCGAACTTCTTTGGCGGCCTGGAAGACGTCGATGCGCTCACCGACTGGGCGCATGCCCAAGGCGCGCTCGTCATCGCGGTGGTCAACCCGACCTTGCTGGCCGTGCACCGTCCGCCATCCGAGTGGGGCAGCAAGGGTGCCGACATCGTCGTCGGCGAAGGGCAGCCTCTGGGTGCGCCGCTGTCGTCGGGCGGTCCGTATTTCGGCTTTCTGTGCTGCTCCAAGCAGTACGTCCGCCAGATGCCCGGCCGCATCGTCGGACGGACCCTCGACCTGGATGGCAAGCCGGGCTACACGCTGACCCTGCAGGCGCGCGAGCAGCACATTCGCCGCTCCAAGGCGACCTCGAACATCTGCACGAACCAGGGTCTGCTGGTCACCGCAGCCACCATCTACATGTCGCTGCTCGGGCCGGAAGGCTTGTCGCGCGTGGCCAACGCGAGCATGGCCAACACCCGCAAGCTGCGCGATGCGCTCACCGCCTTGCCAGGCGTCACGGCTGCGCTGTCGGCACCTTTCTTCCACGAAACCGTGCTGACCCTGGACCGCAAGGTCGCTCCGGTGCTGGAGCGACTCAGCGATGAAGGCATCGTTGGCGGTCTGGATATTTCCGGCATGTATCCCGAATTGGGCAATGCCTTGCTTGTCTGCGCGACGGAAACCCGCACCGATGCGGATATCGCGCGCTACAAGCAAGCGCTCGGTGAGGTTCTCGCCCGAGCCAAGGCAGCCTGAGGCCCACAGGGCCATTTCCCCGATCAGGAGGGGCGCAATCTATGAGCACTGAACCATTGATTTTCCAGAACAGCCGTGACGGTCGCGGCGCCAAGGCGCAGTGGCCGGCTGCCACGGACGGCAACGCCCTGCCGGACAGCCTGGTGCGCAAGCAGCCGCCGCGCCTGCCGCAGACGGGCGAATTGCAGACGGTCCGTCACTACACCCGGCTGTCGCAGAAGAACTTCTCCATCGACACGCATTTCTACCCGCTGGGTTCGTGCACGATGAAGTACAACCCGCGGGCCTGTAACACACTGGCCATGCTGCCCGGCTTTCTGATGCGGCACCCGCTGGCGCCGGTCAGCCGCTCCCAGGGGGTGCTGGCGTGCCTGCACGAACTGCAGGACATGCTGCGCCACGTGACCGGCATGCACGCCGTGTCGCTGACGCCCATGGCCGGCGCGCAGGGCGAGTTCACCGGCGTCGCCATGATCCGTGCCTACCACAAGGCGCGGGGCGATGAGGGGCGTACGGAAATCATCGTGCCGGACGCTGCGCACGGCACCAATCCCGCGACCGCGACCATGCTTGGTTTCGATGTGCGCGAAATCCCGACACGGGAAGATGGCGACGTGGATTTCGAGGCACTGAAGGAAGCCCTGGGCCCGCAGACCGCCGGCATCATGCTGACCAATCCGTCCACGCTGGGCGTCTTTGAGCGTCGCATCAAGGAGATCGCGGATCTGGTGCACGAGGCCGGTGGGCTGCTGTACTACGACGGCGCCAACCTCAACGCGATCCTCGGCAAGACGCGGCCCGGCGACATGGGCTTCGACGTCATCCACATGAACCTGCACAAGACCTTCTCCACGCCGCATGGCGGCGGCGGGCCCGGTGCGGGCGCCGTCGGCGTGTCCGAGCGCCTGGCGCCTTTCATGCCGATCCCGGTCGTGGGACAAGCCGACGACGGCAGTTACCGCTGGCTGGACGAGCAGGATCTGCCACAGTCCATCGGACGGCTGTCGACCTTCATGGGGAATGCCGGCGTGCTGCTGCGCGCCTATGTCTATGCGCGCCTGCTGGGGCGTGAAGGCATGGAGCGGGTCGCGGAATTCGCCACGCTGAACGCCAACTACCTGATGGCGCGGATGAAGGAGAAGGGCTTCGACCTCGCCTTCGACGGCCGTCGGGCCAGCCACGAGTTCATCGTCACGCTGAAACGCCAGAAGCAGGAGCTCACGCTGACCGCCTCGGATGTGGCCAAGCGCCTGCTGGATTACGGCTTCCACGCGCCGACGGTGTACTTCCCGCTGCTGGTCCCGGAATGTCTGCTCATCGAGCCGACCGAAACCGAGGACCGCGAGTCGCTGGACGCCTTCGTGGAGGCGATGGCCTCCATCTGGGAAGAAGCCAAGACCGACATCGAGCACGTCAAGGGTGCGCCCTGGGACCTGCCCGTTCGCCGGCTGGATGAAACCCGGGCCGCGCGCCAGCTCGACGTGCGCTACGACTTCAACGGCGAAGCCGCCGCCTGACGGCTGGCCCGCACAAGGGAGGCGCGCGGCTCCGAATGGGTCCGCGCGCCGTCCTTCGCACCGGGTGAGCCGACGTCGCAAAAGAGCGCCGACCGCCCCGCGCACCACCGAATTCACAAGCGAAGGAGTACTACATGTCCGCACTCATCACCGGGTCTCTGGCCTACGACACGATCATGGGCGAGGGCGGACGTGCTTTGCGG
>JALEHA010000199.1 GCA_022763315.1 Algiphilus sp. | reverse complement strand
TTCTATTGGCACTGCTGTTTACCGGCGTGCTGGGATTCATTCTCTGGCCGCTGTACGGCGCCGTGGATGGCGTTGTTCGCGGCATGACAGGACTCGCTTCATGACGGACGCTGCTTCCACCGACACCCGCCCCGTGGTGCTGTCGGGCATTCAGCCATCGGGCAAGCTCACCATCGGTAATTATCTGGGGGCGCTCAAGAACTGGTTGGCGCTGCATGAGCAGTACGACACCCACTTCATGCTGGTCGACCTGCATTCGATCTCGGTGCGGCAAGCACCGGCCGATCGGCTGGAGCGCTGCTACGAATTCATCGCGCTCTACCTCGCCTGCGGCCTGAACCCGGAGCGCAATGTGCTGTTCGTGCAGTCGCACGTGCCGGCGCATTCGCAGCTGGCCTGGATCCTGAACTGCTACACCCAGTTCGGCGAACTCAGCCGCATGACCCAGTTCAAGGACAAGTCCGCCAAGCACGCGGATAACGTCAATGCCGGTCTGTTCTGCTACCCGGTGCTGATGGCGGCCGACATCCTGCTCTACGGTGCGCACAAAGTGCCGGTGGGCGATGACCAGCGCCAGCATCTGGAGCTGACACGCACCATTGCGCAACGCTTCAATCGGGAGCACGGCGAGACCTTCGTCGTGCCGGAGACCATGACGCCGCCCATTGGCGCGCGCATCATGGGGCTGCAGACGCCGGAGGCGAAGATGTCGAAGTCCGAAGACGCCGAGACCAATGCCATCTATCTGCTCGACGAGCCCAAGCGCATCGAGCGCAAGATCAAGCGCGCGGTCACCGATATGGAGGGCAGCATCCGCTTCGACCAGGAGAACAAGCCGGGCGTCTCCAATCTGATGTCGATCCTGGCGGCCTGCACCGGGCAGAGCTTTGAGCAGATCAGCGCCGAATACGATGGCGGCGGCTATGGCCAGTTCAAGAAGGCGGTGGCGGACGCGGTGATTGCCACGCTGGAACCTCTCCAGCAGCGCTACGCCGAGTGGCGCAACGATGAAGCGGCCCTGCGGGACATTCTCCGCGGCGGGGCGCAGCGGGCCCAGCAGCGTGCCCAGACCACGGTTGACCGCGTCCACGCGGCACTGGGCTTTATCCCGGCATGATCGAAGACGCGCCGGCAGCTGCCGATCATGCCGGCGAGGCAGGCAAGCCTGGGGAAGCGTCGCCGCGCGTACGGGTGCGCGGTGAGCCCCTGGCTCAGCTGCCCGATGACCTCTACATCCCGCCGGATGCGCTGGAAGTCTTTCTGGAAGCCTTTGAAGGGCCGCTCGATCTGCTGCTGTATCTGATCCGCCGCCAGAATCTCGATATCCGCGACATCCCCATCCTCCAGGTGACGCGGCAGTACATGGAATACATCGCGCTGATGCAGCGCATGCGGCTCGAGCTCGCGGCCGAGTATCTGCTGATGGCGGCCTGGTTGGCGGAGATCAAGTCGCGCGTGCTGTTGCCGCGCCCCGCGCCCGACGATCCCGAGGAAGAGGACGATCCGCGCATGGCGCTGATCCAGCGGCTGCAGGAATACGAACGCTTCAAGACCGCGGCCGAGACCATCGACCAGTTGCCGCGCATGGGACGCGATCATATGGCGGGCCAGGCGCGGCCTACCGCGCAGCCCCCGGCCCTGGCCTTGCCGGTGCCGACCCTGCGCGATCTCCTGGGGGCGCTGCAGGCCACGCTGGCGCGAGCCGAACTGCGCGGCGCGCACGAGGTGAAGCACGAACCGCTGTCGATTCGCGAGCGCATGGGCCTGATCTTGGACCGTCTGCGCGGCGTCGAGCGCATGCGCTTCGAAAGTCTGCTGGATCCGAGCGAAGGCCGCGACGGCGTGGTGGTTTCCACCATTGCCGTGCTGGAGCTCTGCAAGAGCGCACTGATCAGTGTCGAGCAGCACAAGCCCTTTGCGCCCATCTTTCTGCGCCCGCCCGCCAACAGCCAACACGCCACGGAGCCTTCATGAGCGACGAGACGCCGGATTCCGCCCCGACGCCCGAGGACGCCGTGGCGATGGCGACGCCCGACAGCGATCTGGACAATATCCTCGAAGCCCTGTTGCTCGCCTCCGAGCAGCCATTGTCGCTGGATGCCTTGCAGCGTCTGCTGAGCGACGATGGTGCGGGTGATCGCAAGACCATCCGCGCGGCGCTGGAGCGACTGGGTACACGCTATGAAGGGCGCGCGGTCGTGCTCGACGAGGTCGCCAGCGGCTGGCGCATCACCGTGCGCGATGCTTATGCCCCCTGGGTGCACCGGCTCTGGCAGGAGAAGCCGCCCAAGCTGTCGCGCGCCCTGCTCGAGACACTGGCGATCATCTGCTACCGCCAGCCGGTCACGCGCTCGGATATCGAGGACATCCGCGGGGTGACCGTGTCGAGCAACATCCTGCGCACGCTCATCGACCGCGGCTGGATTCGCGAAGCCGGGGTGCGCGAAGTCCCTGGCCGCCCCAGTCTGCTGGTGACCACGCCGCAGCTGCTCGACGACTTGGGCCTCAAGACCCTCGATGAGTTGCCGCCGCTGCCCGAAGTCAAGGATCCCGAGCAGCTGGAGGCCGCACTGGCACGGCTGGCGGAGAAGCGCGGCATCCGCCTGGATCAGGCGCAATCCGAAGCCGAGGAGGGCGACGACGACGGCGCCGCGGATCAGCATGGAGAGCCCGCAGCAGATCCGCAGGAGCGCGCGACGGCGCCCCCCATGCCCGATTCCGGAGGTCCGCATTGAAGCAGCGACTGCAGAAGGCATTGGCCGAGGCCGGTATTGCTTCACGCCGAGAGGCGGATCAGTGGATTGTCGACGGCCGTGTCACGGTCAACGGCGAGGTCGCCCGGCCCGGCACACAGGTTGGGCCCGATGATCTGGTGCGCGTCGATGGGCGGGCCATCCGTAAGCCACGCAACGCCAAGGCCGAGCCCGTACGTGTGCTGCTCTACAAGAAGCGCGCCGGCGAGCTGGTCACGGCTTCCGATCCGGAGGGCCGGCGGACGGTCTTCCGCAAGCTGCCCAAGCTGGATTCCGGGCGCTGGATCGCGGTCGGCCGTCTCGACATCAATACCTCCGGTCTTCTGCTGCTGACCAATCATGGCGAGTTGGCCAGCCGGCTCATGCACCCGCGCTACGAGCTGGCGCGGCATTACGCCGTCCGCGTGCATGGTCCGGTCGACGAGGCGATGTGCGAACGGCTACGCGCCGGCGTGGAGTTGGAGGATGGGCCCGCGCGCTTTGACAGTCTGCATGCGGTGGCCGCACCGCCGGGCGAGACCGGCAGCAGCAATCAATGGTTCGAGGTCACGGTGCACGAAGGGCGCAACCGGCTGGTGCGCCGTCTCTGGGCCTCGCAGGATTGCGAGGTCGCCCGCCTGATCCGCGTGGGCTACGGGCCCATTGCGCTGGGTCGCGGCATTCGCTCGTCGAGCTACCGCGAAGCCACCGCCGACGAGATCAAGGCGCTGATGAAGGCGGTGGATCTGACGCCCAGTGCACCTGCGAAGCGATCTGGGCGCGGTGGGCCGCGTCGGGGGCCAGCAGGGCGCTGAGCGCTTCCGCCGGTATCTCGGGCAATGGGTAGGACTCGGCCGGATGGCCGGGGTAGCCGAGCAGGCGCATGGTGGTGCGCATGGGCCCGGGATCGAAGGTGTGCAGGCGAATGCCGGGGTTTTCCAGCGCCCAGCCCGCCACCATGGCGCGCGACGCCGCCTTGCTGACGCCGAAAGCGCCATGAAAGGCGGCTGGCGTGTGCGCACATTCGCAGTCCACGAAGACGGCGCAGCCATCCTCCACGGCCTGCAGGTGCGGGAGAGCGGCGCGGGTGAGGGCCCACGGGGCGGTGATATTCGCCGCCAGCGTGTTGGCCCAGTCCGAGGACAGCACATCGCTCATGGCGCGGAAGTCCTGCCAGTGCGCGGCGGCGTGCACCACACTGTCCAGGCGGCCGAGTTCCTCGACGACGCGGGTGATGCAGTCATGCATGTCGCGATCACTGGCACCGGAAAGATCCATCGGATAGATCGCGGCCTCGGGCGCATCGGGTAGCTCCGCAATGGCGTCGAAACAGGCTTCGAGCTTGCTGATGGTGCGTCCGAGCAGTACCACCGTGGCGCCGGCGCGGGCGCAGCGCAGCGCCGTGGCGCGGCCGAGGCCGGCGCCGGCACCGCTAACGAGCACGACGCGGTCGCGGAGCGCCTCAGCGGGCAGGGGCATCAAGGGTGTGGGCGTCATGGGCTTGTTGGGGAAGGTCGTCCGTCGCGAAATGGGTACGGTCGCGCGTGCAGACCAGCCAGGTGCCGCCAATGATGGCCGGGGCGAGCAGCAGGCCGCCGGCACCGGGCAGGATCAGCAGGAGATAGACCAGCAGCGAGAAACTGAGCACCGTCGCCCAGTGCCGGCCCAGCCAGGCGCGCTTGTGGGCACTGCTCCATCCGCGTCGTGTCATCGGGTAATCGAGAAAATCCACCGAGAGTGTGAAACCGATCAGTACCCAGCTCAGCACGGTGCCGATCGGCGGCATGAAGCTGACCACCAGCACCACCAGCAGCAGGAGCAACTTGAGGGAAAACAGGCGAAAGCCGATGGCGATCGAGCGCAAGGTGCGCGTCGTCCACGGGTCGCCGGCATCGCGTTGCTGTGCGCCGAGTGCGTATTCGGTGCGTTCGGAGAGCCAGTCGAACAGCGGCGCGCAGAGCGCGAGCAGCAACTGCACGACCACGATGCCGGCGAGCAGCGCGGCTGCCAGCGTGAAGGCCATGATGATGACCAGCAGCGATCCGGCCGTGCCGGTGGCCGCGGCCATGCTCAACGACAGCACCGACCAGATCAGCCCCAGTGCCACCGGCAAGGCCGCGGGCGCCCACAGGCTGCGTTCGGTCAGTAACAATCGCGCGCCCACTAGGGGCGCCCGCAGGGCATCAAGGGCGTCGCGCGCAGCACTCATTCAACTGGCCGAGCGCATGGGGTCGACGAGCAACTCCGCTGGCGCGTGACAGATGCGATCCGCCCCCCAGCTGGTGATCGGTGGTGCCTCCTCGATGTAGCCCCAGGAGACCGCGACATTGGGCATGCGGGCGGCGCGGGCGGCGGTGATGTCGCGCGGATCGTCGCCGACATAGAGGCAATCCGCTGGTGCCAGCGCAAGGCGTTCGCAGGCCAGAAGCAGAGGGTCGGCCGCGGGCTTGGGCTGCGCGGCGTCATCGCCGGCAACCAGCACCGCGCTCCGTGCCGCCCAACCCAGCGCCTCCACCAGGGGTTCCGCGTAGGCGCGGGGCTTGTTGGTGACGATGCCCCAGCGCACACCGGACTGCTCCAGCGCGTGCAGCAGTTCGCCGATGCCCGCGAACGGCTGCGACCGCGCGACGAAGCCGTTGCCGTAATGCTGCAGGAAGCGCGCACGCAGGTCGGCGAAGCGGTCATCGTCGGCATCCACGCCGTAGGACCGCAGCACGAGACCGCGCGCGCCCTGGGAGCAAACCGGCCGCAACTGGCTGAAGGGCAGCGCCTCCAGGCCATCCTCGGCACGCATGGCGTTGATGGCGCCGGCCAGTTCCGGTGCGGTGTCGGCCAGGGTGCCGTCCAGGTCAAAGAGCAGGCAGTGCGGGCTCATCGGGGCGCGCGGGCGTGGATGAAGTAATTGATCGAGACGTCATCGGTCATGCGCGCGGTCTTCAGCAGCGGGTTGTAGTGCATGCCACGCGTCTCGCACAGCGTCAGTCCCGCATGCCGGATCCATGCGCTGAGTTCGGAGGGGCGAATCAGCTTGGCATAGTCGTGCGTGCCCTTCGGAATCAGCCCGAGGACCTGCTCGGCAGCGACGATGGCCAGTGCGAAGGCTTTGGGCGTGCGATTGATGGTGCTGAAAACCAGATCGCCGCCGGGGCGCACCAGCTGGGCGCAGGCGCGCACGATGGACTCCGGATCCGGGACGTGCTCCAGCATTTCCAGGCAGCAGACCAGGTCGTAGCTGCCGGGGCGCTCTTCGGCCAGCGCCTCGGCGCTGATGGTCTGGTATTCGATGTCGCGTTCCTGCGCCGTGGCGTGGCTGCGCGCAGCCGTGATCGCTTCCTCGGCCAGGTCGATGCCGGTGACCTCGGCCCCGGACTGTTGCAACGCTTCGCTCAGAATCCCGGCGCCGCAGCCGATGTCGAGGACGCGGAGGCCGTCGAGGCCGCCAGCCCGTTGCGCGATGTAGCGCAGCCGCACCGGATTGATCTGGTGGAGGGCGGCCATGGGACCGCGTGGGTCCCACCATTCGGCGGCAATGGCGTCGAAGCGGCCCAGTTCGGAGGCGTCTGCGTTGCTCATGAAGCTCTCGGGTGTCGTTCGGTGGCGTAGGGGCGCAGGCGGTGCTGCCAGGCATTGGCGCGTGCGATGGCCGACTCGGTATCGACGCTGAGCAGCTGACGTTGTCGCATCAGCGGCTGGCCCGCGACAAAATTATCGGTGATCTGGTGACGGGATGCGCAGTAGACGATCTGCGCGATGGGGTCGTAGACCGGCTGGGTGCTGACGTCGGACAGGTCGACGGCAATGAAATCGGCCGCCTTGCCCGCTTCCAGCGAGCCGATATCCGCATCCATGCCCAGCGCGCGGGCACCATTGATGGTGGCCATGCTGAGCGCGCGCGCCGCTGCCACAGCGGAAGGACGTCCTGCCACGGCTTTGGCCAGCATGGCCGCGGTGCGCATTTCGTCGAGCAGGTCGAGATCATTGTTGCTGGCGGCGCCGTCGGTACCGAGCGCGACGTTGACGCCGGCCTCCATCAGCTGGGCGACCGGGCAGAAGCCGCTGGCCAGCTTGAGGTTGGATTGCGGGCAGTGCACGACATGGACGCCGTTGCGTGCCACCTTGTCGATCTCCTCGTCGGTGAGTTGGGTCATGTGCACCGCCATGAAGTCGCTGTCGAGCAAATCCAGCCCGTCGAGGCGGGCCAGTGGCCGCTCGCCGGTGGCGGCCAGTCCGCCCTGGATCTCGTCGGCTGTTTCGTGCACATGCATGTGCACCCCGAGGCCGAGTTCCTTGGCGTAGGCGCGCATCCTGCGCAGCGGTTCATCGGAGACGGTGTAGGGACCATGCGGCGCGAACATGGCTTTCAGCCGCTGATGGCCACGCAGCTGATCGTGCATCGACAACGCCTTGTGCAGGTAGTCGTCGGCGTCCTGGGCGTAGGGGGTGGGGAAATCGATCAGGATCAGGCCGATGGCGGCGCGCAGCCCCGCTTCTTCGACCACGGCTGCGCCGGTTTCCGGGAAGAAGTACATGTCCGCAAAGCAGGTCTGGCCCCCACGGATGAATTCGGCGCAGGCCAGCCGCATGCCGTCGCCCACGTAGTCATCGCTGACCGCGTCGGATTCCGCTGGCCAGATGTGCTGATTGAGCCACTGCATCAGCGGCAGATCGTCGGCCAGACCGCGCATCAGGGTCATCGCGGCGTGGGTGTGGGCGTTGATCAGCCCCGGTAGCAGGGCGTGATCGGGCAAGGTGATGGTCTGCTCGGCGCTGTACTGACGGGCGGCCTCCTCGTTGGGGAGGATGGCTTCGATGCGTCCATCGCGCACGGCCAGGCTGTGGGCCTCGAGCACTACACCTTCGGGCTGTACCGGGATGAGCCAGCGGGGTTGCACGAGAAGATCGATGCGTTGCATGGGGTGTTCCAGTGAATCCCTTGAATCCGCGCGTAGAATGCCGGTTTGTGGCGTGGCACGTGTGCGCGCCATCACCCCACCTTGGACGTATGACTGCCCAATCCCCCATGACCAGCCCTGAAAGCAGCGCCGGCGGTGTAGAAGCCATCCGCTTTGCGGAAGGCGGGCTGCAGTTGCTCGACCAGCGACTGCTGCCGCTGGAGGCGCGCTGGTTGGATATTCCGAATGCCGCGGCGGCCGCCCAGGCGATTCACGAGATGGTGGTGCGCGGGGCCCCCGCCATCGGCATTACGGCCGCCTACGGTCTGGCCCTGGCGGCACTGCAAGGCGAGGACCGCGAGGCGGCGGCCGAGCGCCTGGCCGCATCCCGGCCAACGGCGGTGAATCTGCATTGGGCGCTGGCGCGCATGCAGGGTCTGGGCGCGCAGGCTTCGCCGGAGCGTCTGCTCGAGGAGGCGCGGACGATCCACGCCGAGGATCTGGCGCAGAACCTGCGCATGGCCGAGGAAGGGGTCCGGCTGATCGGCGAGGGTGCGCGGGTGCTGACCCACTGCAATACCGGCGCATTGGCCGCAGGCGGCCACGGCACGGCACTGGGCGTAATCCGTAGCGCCTGGCGTGCAGGACGCCTGCAGGCCGTGTACCACACCGAAACCCGGCCCTGGTTGCAGGGCGCCCGTCTCACTGCCTGGGAACTGGCCTCGGAAGGGATTCCGGCGACGATGATCGCCGATGCCGCCTGTGCGCAGCTGATGGCCGAAGGTCAGGTGGATTGGGT
>JALEHA010000198.1 GCA_022763315.1 Algiphilus sp. | reverse complement strand
GGCATGTGCCTTACCGGCAATTTCGGGCTGGCCATGATGCTCGACGCGCCGGTCATCGCGCCCGTGCTCTCGCAGCCATCCCTGCCCTTTCCCATCGGCGCGGATCGTCGGCAGGCGCTGCATGCCTCGGATGCCGCCATTGCTGCCGCGCACCAGAAGATCGATCAGGAAGGCGCGGGCATTCTGGCGCTGCGCTTCAAGGGCGACCCCGCCTGTCCCGGAGAGCGCTTCGAACGACTGCGGCGCGAATTCGGCGATGCCTTCGAGGGCATCGAAATCGACGACAAGCACGCCAACCCTGAAGGCCCCAAACCACCCCATAGCGTCCTGACCAACCACCTCATCGATAAACAGGGCGAGCCCACCCGTGAAGCCCTGGACCGCACCCTGGCTTTTCTTCGCACGCATCTGTACGCAGACGCCGCTTCGATACAATAGCGCCCCACGCCGGCGTAGTTCAGCAGGGCCGAAGCCATGTGCTTCGGCGGGCAGACCAGGGCCGGCCGCGAAGCGGTCGGCGGGTGTACAGGAAGTACTCCCAGGACTTTTGCGCGGTGCAGGACGCAGAGCGCGAAAGGTCTGCCCCGGGTCACTTAGCGAGGGCGTGACGCGACCGAATGCCCAGTGGGTATTCGCAGCGCGTTGCGCGGGCGGGCCAAGGATGGCCCGGCCAGGGGTGCTTGGCGAGACAGGAGTCGAGCCTAGAACCGAGCCGAGCTTAGTGACTGCGGCCAAGATTGCGCGGCGGTTAGTATTAGCGCCCCACGCCGGCGTAGCTCAGCAGGGCCGAAGCCATGTGCTTCGGCGGGCAGACCAGGACGGTCTGCCCCGGGTCACTTTGCGAGGCAGGAGCCGAGCTTAGTGACTGCGGCCAAGATTGCGCGGCGGTTAGTATTAGCGCCCCACGCCGGCGTAGCTCAGCAGGTAGAGCAGCGCACTTGTAATGCGAAGGTCGGGAGTTCGATTCTCTCCGCCGGCACCACACCAACGGGCGAGCCGCCTGCGGCGATCAACCCACGCGGCCGGGCGCAACGTGTCTACCTGAGCGCCCCCTGGCCACGTCCTTGCTACGTGCGCCACCACCCGAAAATTTAGTTTCTTTTCATGTGGCTCACAGGATTTGCTCACGGTCGTGGCGGCATCCTGGACTCCTGCTGGATCACTGCGTTTCTGACCAACAACAGGAGTATCAAATGAAGAAGAAGGGTATGGCTGCGCTCGCGGTCGGTGGTGGCGCGATTGCGTTGGCTGCAGCGATGACGGTAAGCGCGGGCAAGAAGGATATGGCCTTTACCCAGGCCGAGATCGAGGCCGCGCAAACCGCATGGGCGGAAGGCATCGTCGCCATCGGTGCGACCAAGACCGAAGGCGGTGACTACAGCGCCCGCGCTGCTGAGCATATCCGCACGCTCTACGCCTACGGCAAGGCGCCGGTGTTGTTCAAGCCGACCAAGGCGGCGGAAGAGCAATTCCGCGATACCTACGACGAGGCGCATTCCTACTTCGTCGGTGGGGACATCAAGGAAGATGGCGGCTTTGCCATCAACCCGTGGACCGCCGTGCGCTTCGAGAATGAAGGCTTGTACATCGACTCCGACTCTGCCGTGGCGATGGGCAACTATTACTTCACCACCCCGGAAGGGCAGGAAGTGAAGGTCGAGTACACCTTCGGCTACATCCCCGGCAAGAATGGCCAGCCGCTGATCAACGTGCACCATTCCTCGCTGCCGTTCAGTCCTTGACAGGCGCTCGCCTCCTGAAACAGGGGCCTCTCGAGAAAGCAATAACCATGCGTGGAGCCATATCGGCTCCACGCATTTTTTTGTGCTGATTCTGGTGCGCGCGGCCGGAACCCCTCTTGATGAGTCGCGTACGGAGCCCATTCGACGCTGCCTTCGGTTGTCCTTGTGCGCTGTCTCAATCGATGAGAGCAGGCAGCTCCAGACCTTCTGCATTCGGGCGTGTTCTGTGATGCATCAACAGTGTTGAGGGGCAATCACGGATCTGCCGCCACCCTTCGTACGTCAGTGATGCTACGGCTGACCCGCGCCGCTGCAGCATAGGTCACTGCAATGCAGTCATTGGAACCCTTGATGAATCGCGCCACGCAATCCGCGCGTATCACGCGCACGTGAATTCGCTGGATGTGTGCGAAATCGCACATCTTTTTCCTTCGTAGCCCGCTAACTTGCCTAATGATCCTGGCTCCTCAATGTTTGTGGTGACGGTCATCACGGTGGGGTGCGCGTTCAGGCTCGTTTGCACATCACGGTACGAAGATTATGAATGCGTTGAAAGGCTATCTCGTCATCGCCGCCGCCTTTGCTCTGGTTGCATGTTCCGAAGTCACGATCAATCACATTGAACCGAGTGATGATTCAGACAACGGCCCGGTAGCTGACAACCCTCACCCTCTGCCGGTCCCCGCAGAGGACACGGTTGCTGAGCCGCGATTTGAGCTGCGAGCTGGTATTTCACGCGAATTGCCTGCACTTGTGGCTGCCGGCCAAATTCGCAGTGCAGCCGAGTCGGACATGTGCCTTGCTGCTGGCATAAAAGGACGAGCGAATTCCACATTATTCAATGCCGGCCTTTACGTTCAGGGGCTCTATTTCATTACACGGGCAGTCAACGACGTGAATCTCTTGCCCTGTCCGGACGCTAGCGGCGGCACGGAGAGCGTAGCGCAGGAGCCTAGGGCGCGCGTTCAATCGGAGGAGCGGCGTTGGTGGGAGCGCCGTGTATTTTTTCCCGGTGAGATGCTTCTATATCCCTTCGCGGGGCTACTAAACACATCCAGTAGCGCAGATCGATTCAACGCTCGCTACGAATGGGTCATCCTCGACGATGGCTTGATCACCAGCCGGGTGATGTCGCTTGGCAATATTCCCAAGAGCCGAATCTCTTATCCGGGAGATATCCGGACAAGAAATGTGGAGGATGCGCCAGATCTCCCAATAGATGTCGCGACGCAGATTGCTGGTCTGCTGAACGACGGGACACCGCGCACGATGTACCTCAATAAGGGGGCTTTCACGCACGCGCTCTGTCAGCAGACTCCTGATCCAGATGATGAAGAGCGTGTCACCCGTTGGGTGATCACTGAGAACGATGAAATCCGCTTCGCGGAACTCGACGGTACCGTCACCAACGAATGTCTCACTGCTGCGTTCCGTACAGAGACACTTCAGGGTGGCCAGTCGCAAACCTTCGATGGTGAAGTATCCACCGCGCGCTGCAATGGCAGCGTGGAGCAGAAATGGATTATTCCCACAATTGCCAGCAACAAGATCACCGCCCCCGCCTTCTCCACCGCCAGTTCTGCGCTGCAAGCGTGCATTGAACCGCTTTCCAATCGTCTGGTTCCATGTGACCCGAATGCCATCGATCGTGGGCTGGATTGGACCTTTGATCTACAGGGCAATCTGCGTCCCAGCATCGTCTTTGGGCGCTGCCTTGCCCCGAAAGAGCAGAGGCCGGGCAGTGAAATGCATTACGTGCAGTGTGTGGAGGGCGATGAGACCTCCCAGTGGGTATTGGCGCCCACCGGGCAGCTGGTTTTGCGCTCCTCGAACGTCACAACGCCGGATGAAACGTCGCTGTGCCTGAGCGCCACGCCGCAGAGTCTTGAACGCCTGAGCAACTTTGAAGCGCCGGTATTGTCGCTGCAGCGATGCGATCCTGATGACCGCACGCAGGTTTTTGCGCTGAACCAGGATCCCAAGGTCACTCTGGTTTCCTATGAAAGCTTGCGCCCTACGTCAGTCATGGATGGCCGTGATTTCCGGATCTTGACTTCACAGAATTACGAACGCACTGACACGCTCGACCATCGTTTTTGCGTAACCAACGGCAGTGGCTCCATTGGGCGATTCTGCTTGGGTGGTGGCTCTGCATGGGTGTACAGGCCAGATAACAAAATCCAATCGGCTGTGAATAACTCAAAGTCCTGCCTGTCGGTACTCGATGTGCCTGCCGATGTGTATCAAAGTTTCATATCGACGCAAGCGGGGAATTCCAGTTCATCGCCAGTGGGCGACACAATCCCCGTTGGCATGAGAGATTGCTCGGAGGCGAATGCGTGGGCCTACACGACCTCGGGCCAGTTGCGCGGAACGGGCAGTTTGTCGAGCTATTGCATGACCTATGCTCGGAATAACGCCAGGCCACAGCTGGCGCGTTGCGACACGCAATCCACCAAAGCGGCGCCGGAACAACGTTTTGTGCTGTTTCCGGCCGACGTACAGGCCTCCGCCATCGCACATCGGTTGAGTGAGCCTCGCACCCTCCAGTTCCGATCGGGCACCCAATGCCTGGCGACTCCAGAGCGCCGCGAAGATTTTTCTGAGAATGCGCGATCCGGGGAGTTCGAGGATCTGAACGTGGGATATGACGCCTGTGACGGTTCAGACAACCAGAACTGGACCATGCGTCCCGACGGGAAAGTGGTGGTGGCTTCCGGGCCGTTCGTGGGGCGCTATCTTGCCGGTGTTCGGTCGGATAGCGACAGCCTTCTTCCCTTGATCCTGGATCTGGTCGAGGCAGAAGAAGAGGCCACTGAATGGTTATTGAGCTACGACGGCGCGTTGTTTTCACAGGCGCTCGGTCAGGTTGCCCGCTCGCTAGAGCCGAGTCTGAACGTGCCCTTCTGCGTCACAAACTTCATTGCCGCGCTCCCGCTGCCCTGTGCAGAAGCCTCGTCGCATCAAGTTGTGGCACCAGCCATCGAAGCAGAGGAAGTGCCGGCGCTTGCCGCTGCACAGCGGCGAGGTGGCGTGGCACTGCTCTCGGACACCCCGGGACGCGCACCGGTCGTGACCAATGATCCGGTGGCCCTGTTGAGCTTCGCTGTTGCTTCCGGCTTGTCGGTCGAAGACACCCAGATCTTTCAGTTCATGACGGATGAGCAGCGTGCCGCGGTTGTCAGGCAGTTCGGTGTGCCGGCCGCTTTGCTGGATGGCTACGACAACTTTCAGTGGAGAGCTTTGATACGGAATACGATATTTGAAGCGGGTGGTATCTCGGTGCCGGCCATCGCACTCGAGAATTCTGACGCCTACCAGCTTGCCGGCCTTGTGGGGCTGGGTGAGGAAGCGGAGCGTGTGGTGGCAGCGCCGGATCAGGCTGTGCTGCAGGCCTTCGATAACGCCTACTTCAGCGTGACGGACTCCAGCATTGCGGTGAGAACCTCTTCAAAGGTGCAGATATTCCGCCTGACGACGCCCATCGGGGAATTTGAAGCGGGCTCTCAAGTGCAGGGTAGTTTCACGGCGGAACTGAGAAGTTACGACCTCGGCGGGGTGAAGGTGGTGGTGCCACTGGGCGGAATCAAGGCGGAACTTTACGCGTACTCCTTGAAGTATGGATTCAGCAATGCGCAAGCGGAAGCACGATTGCTCGAAGCCGCGGCCGAAGTGGGTGTCCAGAGTGATTCCGCAGGTTTCGTGGTCGGTGCCGCATTGATTTCAGCGAGCGGTGACCTGGGCAATGACGATGGCACGCAGGTCGGTGTAGGGGCGTCTGCCGGTGTGGGTTTTGGTGGGAAGGTTTCTTTTGGTGACAAGGGGCGTTATGGCGGCACCGCAGATCTCAAGATCGTTACTGTTGACTACTACATTGACCCGAGTGATCTCAGTGCATCGGAGGCTGCCGTGCTCGTCCTCGGCAGTGGGCGTCCCGTGGTGTTGGCGGGCTTGCTCGCGCTGCGGACACTCGAAGGCGAGTTGAGTTTCGTAAGAGATATCCGTGGTGAACTCGATGACGCTGTTGAGGTGGCGGTGCAGCAAGCGGCTGATGCTGCTACGGCGGTAACGGATGCCGCTCTCGCTGGAGCAAACGAAGTGGCAGACCTCGCCGAGGAGGGCGGCAAAGTCATCGCAGATGTCTTTGGCTTCTAGCGAGAAGTGAGCAATGCCAGCTGGAACGCAACCAGAGTCACCTTATCCGGAGAAGCTGATATGCCTCGTCACCATTTGATGCCATTCAGTCCGTTTCGCGATGGGTGGATCCACCGCGAGAGAAGCGGGTGTGCTCGGGCATTGCGGTGCTTTGCCCTGGTGCTTGCGGCGGGTCTAAGCGCTTGCTCCTCTGGTTCCGGTGGAACAAGTGACCCGCACGAGGATTCTGCATCCACCGATATCGTGATCCAGCAGGCCTCTTCCGAAAACTTTCAGTTGAATCGTCTTGACCCGCTGCTCGCCACCCAGCACAGCGCGTCCTCGCCCCGATTCACCGTGATCCGTCAGCCCGAGGAATAAATTGTGAACCTCATCTACGCGCATGCCCCAAAAGGATGCCAACCAGGGCGCCGGCCCTTCGTGAGAAATCTGGCGGGCTTTGTGCTGGCAGGATTCATGAGTGTTTATTCGGCGCCTGGGCTGACGGTCGAGTCACCGGTCACATTTCGCGAAAGCGGTCGGCTGCTTGATGCAGCGGGCGTACCGGTTGAGGGTGCTGTCACTCTTACCTTTCGCATCTACCCGGACAGCAGCACGCCACTCGGTGAAGCGGTGTGGATCGAAGTCATTCCCACTGTGCTGAGCAATGGCGCCTTCAGCGTTGAACTGGGTACGCAAGCCGATCTGCCGCCGGTGCTGTTGGGGCTCGACGATGCGTGGCTTGGTATTCAGGTCGATGACGATTCAGAAATGCTGCCGCGATTTCGGCTTTCCTCCAACACAGTGCCCTTTGCGCTGGTGGCGGGCGATGTACACGGCGTCATCAACCCTGAGGCTATCAACATAGCCGGTGCGCCGGTCATTGATGCGAACGGGCAGTGGGTTGGCGCCTCGACGGGGCTCGAAGGGCCCGCAGGGCCGCGCGGAGAAGTCGGCGAGCCAGGCCCGCCGGGGCCTGTCGGCGCGCAAGGTCCAGCAGGCGAGATCGGACCGCCGGGGCCGGAAGGTCCCGCGGGTGCCCCTGGTCCTCAGGGCGTTGCAGGCGCTATAGGGCCGCAGGGCCCGATGGGCGAGCCTGGGCCGATGGGGCCCGCTGGCGCACGCGGCGAGATCGGTCCGAGCGGGGCACCGGGAGAACCCGGTCCGGCCGGACCAGTGGGTGCCACTGGCCCAGCAGGTCCGATGGGCCCACCGGGACCAGAAGGCCCTGTTGGTGCTCCTGGTCCGCAGGGGGTTGCGGGCCCAGTTGGACCGCAGGGCCCGGTGGGCGAGCCTGGGCCGATGGGGCCCGCTGGCGCGCGCGGCGAGATCGGTCCGAGCGGGGCACCGGGAGAACCCGGTCCGGCCGGACCAATGGGTGCCACTGGCCCAGCAGGTGAGATCGGCCCACCGGGGCCGGAAGGCCCTGTAGGTGCCGCTGGTCCTCAAGGGGTTGCGGGCCCAGTTGGGCCGCAGGGCCCGGTGGGCGAGCCTGGGCCTATGGGGCCCGCTGGCGCGCGCGGCGAGATCGGTCCGCGTGGAGCACCGGGAGAACCCGGCCCGGCCGGACCAGTGGGGGCCACTGGCCCAGCAGGTCCGATCGGCCCACCGGGGCCGGAAGGCCCGGTGGGTGCTCCTGGTCCGCAAGGGGTTGCGGGCCCAGTTGGGCCGCAGGGCCCGAAAGGCGAGCCTGGGCCGATGGGGCCCGCTGGCGCGCGCGGCGAGATCGGTCCGAGTGGAGCACCGGGAGAACCCGG
>JALEHA010000197.1 GCA_022763315.1 Algiphilus sp. | reverse complement strand
TTCAGGTCTTCGCGCTTCAGATAGATCTCTGCCCCGCCCCAGCGCTTGGTCAGCCGTTCCGCTGGATACAGCGGCGACGGCCGCCCGACATAGAGCTTGAGGTCGCGGTCGAGCTCGGCGCGGAAGTCGGGGTCGTCGCGTAGCGACAGATAGGCTTCCTCGAGCGCGTGCAGCGGCTGCATCAAGGTCTCAGCAACGAAGCGACCGCCGTATGGCCCAAAATGGCCACGGGCATCGGGATAGGCGTAGTTACTCGGATTGCTGCTCATCGGCTCTCGCTACCTCGCTAATGAATTGGGCGACACGCGCGGGATCCTTGATGCCGGGAGCGTGTTCTACACCACTCGATACATCGACCGCCCACGGGCGAAATTGTTGCATCGCAGCAGCCACCGTATCCGGTCGCAGCCCTCCGGCGAGCACGAGGGGATGGTGACTGGCACCCACCAAGGCGTCGGATGCTACCGGCTTGCCACTGCCACCCATCTCGCCCGATGCGTGACCGTCCACCAGCAGCGCCATGGCATCTGGATAGGCGGCGGAGGCGGCGCTGAGATCCGCGTAGCCGTCACCGGCGGCCACCGTCTTCAGATAGGGGCGGCCGAAGCTGGCGCAGAAACGCGCATCCTCCCGTCCATGGAACTGGAGCAGATCCGGCGCCACGGCGCGTACGACACCCTCCACGGCTGCGCGCTGCGCATCCATGAACAGAGCCACCACCTGGACGAAAGGCGGAAGGCTCCGGCGCACGGCCGCCGCAGTGTCCATGTCCACGGCACGCGGTGACGCCTCGACAAAAACCAAGCCAATGGCGTCCGCACCCGCCTCTGCCGCGAAGAGGGCGTCTTCGCGCCGTGTGATGCCGCAGATCTTGATGCGTGTGCGCCGGTGCATAGGCGCGGAATTGTACGCCCGTCAAGCCAGATCCGGCGTACAGGGTGAGACGATGTCGGGATAGTCGGGATAGGTTGCGCCCAGCAGATAGAGGCCCTCCGCATTAGCAGTGGCCCCGGCGCGGGTGCGGTCCCGGCCCGCCAGCAACTCGGCCATCCACTCGACCGGCGTGGACCCCTGCCCGATGCGCACCAGCGAGCCGACGATATTGCGCACCATGTGATGCAGAAAGGCGTTGCCTTCCACGTCCACGTACAAGAAATCCCTGCTGCGCGCCACCGCGATACCACTCAGACGGCGCATCGGCGTGGGCGATTGGCATTCGGCGGCGCGGAAAGCCGAGAAATCGTGCTCGCCGAGCAGGCACTGTGCAGCCGCATGCATCCGCGCGGCATCCAGGGGCCGCGCAAACCACCAGGCACGCTCAGCCCAGAGGGCGCTGCGCGTCGGGCGATTCAGGATGACGTAGCGATAGCGCCGCGCACTGGCGCTGTAGCGTGCGTGGAACTCCGCCGCCACCGGCATCACCCATTGCACGGCAATGTCGCTCGGCAAGTGAGTATTTGCACCCATACGCCAGGCGTCAGGAAGCCGCGCCGCCTCACTGTCGAAGTGCACCACCTGCATGCGTGCATGCACGCCAGCGTCGGTGCGACCGGAGGCCATGACCGCCACCGGGTGATTGGCGATCCGCGACAACGCTGCCTCCACGTGTGCCTGAACGCTGTCGATATGGGTGTGCTTCTGCCAACCCCGATAGCGGCTGCCGGCGTACTCGATGCCTGCCGCCCAGCGCATCAGACCAGGTACAGCGCAACCAGCGCCGCCCCCGCTGCGGCAAGCAGCGCCGCGTCCAACCCGCCAAGGGCGCCCGCACGCGGCAAGGCTTCGGCCTCGCCCGGCGTGTAGTCGCCACGCTCGGCTGCAAGGAGCAAACGCGCGGCCACATCGTCAAGTCGATCCCTGCCTCCGCGCAACTTGGCCGCTTCCTCGCGGGTTCCGTCCACTGCCGCAAACACCAGACCGACCCGTGCCGCGAAGCGCCCGGTGGGCACGCCGAGATAGGTGAGCGGATGCAGTCCCCAGACCAACCCTGCCGCAAGCCAGCGCGCCGGCGTACTGCGCGTAACCACCACGACGACCCCGAGCAAAGCCAACAGCAATCCGCTACGGCGCAGCGCCTGTTCGACGCCGATCGTGGTGAGACCAGGCACGCTGGGCCAAAGCACTTCGCCGCCACCCTGCCAGAGGTGCAGTATCACAATGGCGAAGAACAGCCAGCGCAGACGCCAAAGGCCGTTGACATAAAATCGCGCGTGCACGCTGCCCATGACGCGCAGCCAGAGCAACGCGAGCAGACCGGACACCCAGTAGGTCCAGGTCGGCAGTTGCGGCAACGCCGCTGCAAAGGCGAACAGAAGCAGGATGCGCACACCACAGTGCGGCGGCCCGGGCGCGACCTCCGTTGTCGTCGTGGGCACGGACCCTAGCCTGAGATGTCGAGCAGACGCTGCGCCTCCTCGCGCTGCGTCGCATCACCGCCCTGCACGACCGCTTCGAGCAATGGTCTTGCCATCTCGCCCTCGCCCATATCCACATAGGCGCGCGCCAGATCGAGTTTGCCCGCGAGCCCCTCGTCGGCGCCTACGGTGGTGTCCGGACCTTCAGCCACCGGATCGATCTCAAAGTCGTCGAGTTCGAAGGCATCTTCGCTCTGCGTTTCCGTGGCCGCAGGAGATGGGGGGTCCTCCGGAAGCTCCAGCGTGGGTTCCTCACGAGGCATATCCGGTGCGGCAATCGCGGAATCGCCGTCGCCGTCGCCGTCGCTCCCAAGATCAAAATCCTCAAGCGAAAAATCGCCGAGGTCGAAACCGTCTTCGTCCAGATCATCCGCGCTGGGGGGGTCGCTTTGCTCACCCGTGGAGCTGGGAGACGCGGTGCTGGGATCCCGCAATGGCTCGTCTCCGGTCAGAAGCTCTGCTTCCAGATCCAGAGCGTCCGAAGCCTTGGGCCCGGCGCCCTCCACGTCCCCATCGCGTTCATCGCTCATAGGAATCGGCTCGGCCGACGCGTCCCAATCAAAGTCGAGGGTGTTGTCATCCACCCGGCGCTCTGCGGACATGGTCGATGCGACTTCGGGGCCGTCCTCCGGAAGGCTGAGTTGGTCCAGATCAAAATCGAGCGCGTGGTCGTCGGCGACAGGCGTGTCCCCCGGTGCGTCAGCAGCGCCGGAGGCCGCTGCGGCCCCTGTGTCGTCGAAATCCAGCCCTTCCAGGTCAAATTCAAGCACGTTATCGCTGGATTCTGACGCTGGTGCCGTATCCGAGTGAGAACCTGGCGGTGGTACATCGTCGTCCTGCGCGGCAGCATCCTCCCCCATGGCCGTTGTGGGAAGGTCTTCGTCATCCACCGAGGATGTCTCCGACAACGTACTGCCCGCCGCGCCCATGGTGCCTGCCGCCTCGGCGCGATCTCCGCCATCGGGAACCTCATCGACGCTGATGTCAGCGCCGCTCGAATCCTCCGTTATCTCCCCCCATCCAGGGCTCTTGTCGGGGGACGCGGCCACATCATCCGGATCGAGCATCGCGCTCGCCGCCAGACTGGCGCCGAGCGCCGTGGCGAAGCGCGACTCTGGCGCAATGCGGCGCGCCATCTCTGCCAATTCCTGCTCTTCGTCCGCGGTCAGCCCGCTTCGAGCGGCGACATCGGCGGCGTCCAGGAAGCGCTCCTTATCACCCGAGGCGCAATGGACCTCGGCCAGTTTCAGACGCAAGGCCGCATTCTCGGGCTCGCGCCCGATGGCGTCGGTGAGACGCGCAGCGGCATCGTCATACATGCCATAGGCGATGCGGAAATCGGCATCAGCAATGGGATCGTCTTCTGCCGAGGTCTCTTCCAGGCTTTCTGAGGTGTCCGACGCCGATACGGAATCGCTGAGCGGTTCTTCCATTTCCGACTGTGCTGCGTCATCCACCGCTGTATCGGGGCTGGCTGCCGCCATCGCACCAGTCAGGCTGACCGTGGTGGGTTCCTCGGCCTGCTCGTATGCGGCCCGCTGCGCCGCACGGCGCCGCATTTCAATAATGGCGGCGGCACCCAGCAGCAGCACACCGAAGGCCACCAGAAGCAGATACCAGGGCAGCCCGAACCAGACGCCCGGCTGGCCGCCTTCGGTGGGTGGCGTACTCCCCGTGCGCTCTTCCGATGTTGCTGCCTCGGCCTCCTGGGCGGAGGTGTTTGCAACAGGCCTCTGATCATTGGGCGCCGGCTGCCGGTCCGCAGAGGGCCTGATGCTGCTCTCCTCCGGGGCGGCCGCCATACGATCGGCTTCCTCCCCTTCGTCGGCCGTTACAGGCGTCGAGTCATCTGTGTTGCCCTCACTCGACCCATCGGCAACATCATCCAGTGTGGCCGCGGCCAAGGCTTGGGCGGCTGTGCCTTCGGACGATTCTGCCGCTGCCTGCGGCGCGCGCTCATTGTCCGGATTCCCATCCGATGCTGTGTTCGGACCAGCATCCGTGGCCGCTACTTCGGATGACAGGGTGGAATCGGCCTCCCCGGAGGAATCCGCCACCGCTGTCTCGGTCTCGGCCGGTGTTTCATCGATGGCGTCGGGTGCGATGGATGCGCTTTCCGACGGCGGTGCAGCCGCTTTCTGCGTCGAGCCGCCATCGAGACTGCGGATGGTCTGTCCTTCATCGAGCAGGGCTTGCATCTCGCGCAAAGCGCGTCCCTGATCGATCTGTTGAATGGTCGAGACTTCCGGGATACGCAATCGTGCCCCCGCGCGCAACTGGGTGGCATCCCCATTCTCGAAGGCGTCCGGATTCCGCTCGACAATGGCCAGCATCATTTGCTGCATGCTGATCCCCTGGCCGCTCGGTCGTGTATTGCTTGCGACCCGCCAGAGGGTTTCGCCACGGCGCACGGGATAGATGCCACTCGTGCGCGCTGGTTGAGCCGCGCTGGTTCTGCCCCGCTCGACGGCGCTGTCGGGCGGTGCTGACACCGTCCCTTGGCCGATCTCCGCAAGGAGCTCAGGATCAAGCGTGCGCTCCGATTCCGTCGTGAAGAAGGTCGGCGCGTCTGCATCCGGTGCAGTAGTCGCGTCGGACTGCACCGTCGCGGCCTCGGAAGGCGCATCCGACGCAACCGTGGCGGAGGTCGACGCCGAAGTTGGAGTCGATGCCGGTGTGGCGGTCGCAGCACGCGCCGGAGCGTCGTCATCAGCGGACGCGGTGGTCTGCCGCTGCGCCACCGGCGCGCTGCGCACGGTGGCCTCCGACCTCGCGTTGGACGGTCTTTCCGCTGCTGAGGAGGCGCCCGTCGGCATCGGATTGACGGCCGGGGAAGCAGTCCTGGTCGCGCTCGCGTTGGCTTCCGTGTCCTCAGCGAACTGTGGCGGGTCGATCAACAGCGTGTAGCTGCGCTGCACCAACTGGCGTCCGTCGCGCACCACCACCAGCAGTTCAAGCAGGGGTTCCTGCAAAGGCCGCTCACCACGTAAACGCAAGACCGGTGTACCGCCCTCGGCGGTCACGCTGACGGTGACATTGCGCAGGTAGTCGTTGCGCGCCAGACCGAGCTCCTCGTAGGCCCGCTCCGAGGCGATGCTCGCGCTCAGCGTCTGGAGACGATCCACGGGCACATCGCTCAATACGACCTGAGCGCGCAGCGGCTCATTCAGAAAGGAGCGCACCTCCACCGGCCCAAGGCCCACAGCGTGTGCCGCCGAAGCGCACAAGGCGAAGACGGCCAGCAACGTAAAACGTGACAGCGCGGACATGTTGATTGGCACCCCCGATGGCTCTGAAGCGAGCCTAATGCATTACGAAGCGCTTGTAACCCGCTCCGGCGGCTTTCAAAATCACTGAAAGCCGCCGTTCGTCGCATCGCTCAGAGATGGCGTTCAGCCAGCACTTCGGCGATCTGCACGCTGTTCAGCGCAGCACCCTTCCGGATGTTGTCCGACACCACCCACAGATTCAGGCCGCGGGGATGCGAAATGTCTTCGCGGATGCGGCCCACGAAGACCTCGTCGTGGTGGGCGCCTTCGGTCACAGCCGTGGGATAGCCGCCGTCGACGCGTTCATCCATCACCTTCACGCCGGGCGCCTTGGACAGCAACTCGCGTGCTGCAACCGCCGTGATCTTGTCGCGCGTCTCAATATGCAACGCTTCGGAATGGCCGTAGAACACCGGCACCCGGACCGCGGTCGGGTTCACCAGAATGGTTTCGTCCTCGAAGATCTTGTGGGTTTCCCACACCATCTTCATTTCTTCCTTGGTGTAGCCGTTGTCCTGAAAGCTGTCGATGTGCGGCAGACAGTTGAAGGCGATCTGCTTGGGGTAGACCTTGGATTCGATTGGCTGACCGCTCAGCGCCTGGGCGCTGGTCTGCGCTAGCTCATCGATGGCTTCCTTGCCGGTGCCAGAAACGGACTGGTAGGTCGCCACATTGAGACGCGTAATCCCGACCGCGTCATAGATCGGCTTGAGCGCGACCAGCATCTGGATGGTGGAGCAGTTCGGATTGGCGATGATGCCGCGCTGGGTATATCCCGCAATGGCGTGCGCGTTGACCTCTGGCACCACCAGCGGTACATCCTTGTCATAGCGGAACTGCGACGTGTTATCGACCACCACGCAGCCTGCTTCGGCGGCTTTGGGGGCATAGATCGCAGAGACGCTGGCGCCGGGTGAGAACAAGCCGATCTGCACCTTCGAAAAATCGAACTCGGCGAGATCGCCGACGATCAGTTCGTCGTCGCCGAAATCCACCGCCTCTCCGGCCGAGCGCGACGAGGCCAGCGCGTAGACCTTGCCCACCGGGAACTTCCGCTGGCGCAGCACCTTCAGCATTTCCTGACCAACCGCACCGGTGGCGCCCACGACTGCTACATCAAACGTCTTGCTCATGATTGAACCATTGAAAGAAGGAATAACCGGACTTCAGAGCTGCAGTTGGGCCACCACCGCGTCGCCCATCGCCTGCGTGGCAACGGGCGCCGTCTGTTCGCCGGCGAGATCCGCAGTCCGCAGGCCACTGGCGAGCACCGCTGCAACGGCCGATTCCACACGCTGCGCCAGATCGCCCCGGTGCAGCGAATGCCGCAGCAGCATGGCCAGCGACAGGATCGTCGCCAGTGGGTTGGCCTTGCCCTGCCCGGCGATATCCGGCGCACTGCCGTGGACCGGCTCGTACAGCCCTTGCCCGCGCGCATTGAGGGAGGCAGAAGGCAGCATGCCGATGGAGCCCGTCAACATGGCCGCGATATCCGACAGGATGTCGCCGAAGAGATTCCCCGTCACAACCACGTCGAACTGCTTGGGTGCGCGCACCAGCTGCATGGCGGCGTTGTCGACATACATGTGACTCAGCGTGCAGTCGGGATAATCCGCCGCCACCCGAGTGACGACCTCGCGCCACAGCTCGGAGGATTCGAGCACATTGGCCTTATCCACGGAACAGACGCGCCGGTCGCGCTTGCGCGCGGCGTCGAAGGCCGAACGCGCGATGCGCTCGATCTCCGTTTCGCTGTAAACCTCGGTGTTGTAGCCGATTCGCTCGCCATTCTCCTCGCGGATGCCGCGCGGCTGTCCGAAATAGATGCCGCCGGTGAGTTCACGCACGATCAGAATGTCGAGGCCTGCTACCAACTCGGGACGCAACGACGAAGCCGCGGCCAGCTCGCTGAACAGCATCGCCGGGCGAAGGTTGGCGTACAGGCCCATTTCCGCGCGGATGCGCAGCAGTCCGCGCTCCGGGCGAAGCGCCCGCTCGATCGCCTCCCACTTGGGGCCACCGACGGCACCGAGCAGGGTGGCATCGGCCGCCTGTGCCGCTTCCAGGGTCGCCGCCGGCAGTGGATCGTTGTGGGCATCGATGGCTGCACCGCCGATCAGCCCGAAGCGCCATTCGACCTCAAAGCCGTGGTGCTGCTTGAGGCACTCCAGCACGCGCTCGGCCTGCGCCATGACTTCCGGACCGATACCGTCGCCCGGCAGCAGAAGCAGACGCGCGCTCATGCCCGCGCTCCCCGAAACAGCCAGGGCGCTTCCTTGCGGCGGCGTTCCTCATAGGCGCGGATGGCATCCGCCTGGGTCAGCGTGATGCCGATTTCGTCGAGTCCTTCCATCAGATTCTGTTTGCGTTTGGTATCGATATCGAAGGGGAATTGCTGATCGTCACAGGACACGATCTGCGCGCCCAGGTCGATCTGCGCTTCGCGCTCGGGCGAGGCTTTGGCGGTGGCGAAGAGATGATCGAGCGCGGCGTTGTCCAGCACGATCGGCAGCACCCCGTTCTTGAAGCAATTGCTGAAAAAGATGTCTGCGTAGCTCGGCGCAATCACGCAGCGGATGCCATAGTCCTTCAGCGCCCACACCGCGTGCTCGCGCGATGAGCCACATCCGAAATTATCGCGCGCCAGCAGGATGCTGGCGCCTTCGCGCGCCGGCTCGTTGAGCACGAAGTCGGGATTGACGCGGCGAGTCGCCGGATCGATATCCAGGGTGCCTGGATCGAGATAGCGCCAATCATCGAACAAAAAGGGACCAAAGCCGGTCCGACGAATCGACTTCAGATACTGCTTGGGGATGATCGCGTCGGTATCCACATTGGCGCGGTCCAGCGGCAGCATGCGCCCCTGGTGGGTGGTAAAGGCTTGCATCAATGGAACTCCCGAACGTCAACGAAGTGCCCTGCGATGGCAGCGGCCGCGGCCATCGCAGGGCTGACCAGATGTGTACGCCCTCCGGCACCCTGACGCCCTTCGAAATTGCGATTGGAGGTAGACGCACAGCGTTCGCCCGCCTCCAGGCGGTCCGCGTTCATGGCCAGGCACATGGAACAGCCCGGTTCACGCCATTCGAAGCCCGCCTCGGTAAAGATCCGATCCAGACCTTCGGATTCCGCCTGTTCGCGCACCAGCCCCGAACCCGGCACGACCATCGCGAGCTTGACACTGTCGGCGCGCTTACGGCCCTTGATCACCTCTGCGGCCGCGCGCAGGTCTTCGATACGCGCATTGGTGCAGGAGCCGATGAAAACCTTGTCAATGGCGATATCGCACAGCGGCGTTCCGGCTTGCAGCCCCATGTATTCCAACGCGCGTTGCATGCCATTACGGCGCGCCGCGTCCGGCTCCTGTGCGGGATCCGGCACCTGGTCGGTGACCGGTGCCACCATCTCCGGTGAGGTGCCCCAACTGACCTGCGGCGCGATCTCCGCCGCTTCAAGCACCACTTCCTGATCGAAGACGGCGTCGGAATCGCTGTGCAAGGCGCGCCAGGACGCCACGGCCTGTTCCCAGTCGTCCCCCGTCGGCGCAAAAGGCCGGCCGCGGATGTAATCAATGGTGGTGTCATCCGCGGCGATGAGCCCGGCGCGGGCGCCCGCCTCGATGCTCATGTTGCAGACCGTCATGCGGCCTTCCATCGTCAGCGCCTGGATGGCTTCACCCGCGAATTCGATGACGTGACCAGTGCCGCCGGCGGTGCCGATGCGGCCGATGATCGCGAGCACGATGTCCTTGGCCGTCACACCCTTTCCGACCGCGCCACGCACGGTGATGCGCAGCGTCTTGGCGGGCCACAGCACCAGCGTCTGGGTGGCGAGCGCGTGCTCCACCTCCGAGGTGCCGATGCCAAAGGCCAAGGCGCCAAAGGCGCCATGCGTCGAGGTATGCGAATCACCGCAGACGACAGTCATGCCCGGCAATGTGGCGCCCTGTTCCGGCCCGATGACGTGCACGATGCCCTGGCGGCGATCGAGCAGATCGAATTTCGTGATCCCGAATTCGGCACAGTTGGCGTCCAGTGCCTCCAGCTGTGCGCGCGAGATCGGGTCAGCGATGCCGGCCGCGCGGTTCTGTGTAGGGACGTTGTGATCGGGTACGGCGAGGTTGGCGTCCACGCGCCACGGCTTGCGGCCAGCCAGCCGCAAGCCCTCGAAAGCCTGTGGGCTGGTGACTTCATGCACCAGATGGCGGTCGATGTAGAGCAGCGCGCTGCCGTCCTCGTATGCGGTGACGGTATGGGCGTCCCAGATCTTCTGATAGAGCGTTTTGCCGGCCACGGCGTCCTCACTGGCCCAACGGGGAGCAGCATTCTAGTGTTTCACTGGCGTGTATGCCGCCGGGCGCGCACGAGGCACAGCACGCCACGGTGTCCTCCCGCTACGCACCGCACTGCGGTTTGCGCCCCCCGTCGCCAGATCGCACACTTAGCCGATGAGGATGACAAGGGGAATCCACTGATGGCGCGATCACTGATTCTGCGGCTGCGGCTGGCCGCCATTGCATTGCTTCTGGCCGGCCTGCTGGGATGCACCAGCGAAGCGCCAGACCTCGAACAGGGCACGAGCGCGCCCGGTGATGCCTTCGCCGCCGACCGTCGGCGCTACATCCTGCTGTTCGACGAGGAGGTCGTCGATATTCGGCGCACCACCGTGCTCAACGAGGACGGCCAGGTCGTCCAATTGATCCGCTTCCTCAACGACCTCATTCTCAACGATCTCGGGGAGTCGCTGCTCGGCCCCTTTGAAGCCGTGAACGGCGTGCTCATCGAGGTCCTGGGTGCGCTGACGCCTTCCTCCTTCGCCGACCAACCTGGACTGCGTATCGTGGAGGAGGATCGTCTGCTGCGCCTGCCCTTCCGACCCAACGACAATCCGGCCCTGCAGGCGATTCCCTGGGGCCTGGATCGCGTCGACCAGCGGCAGCGGCCACTGGATGGCCGCTACATTCCGGAAGGCGACGGTGCCGGTGTCCATCTCTATATCGTCGACACCGGCCTGAACGCCAGCCACGCCGATTTTCGCAATCGTGTTGGCGAGGGACAGAACATGCGCGACCCGGATCTCCCTCCGGATGATTGCAACGGCCATGGCACCCATGTCGCCGGCACCGCCGCGGGAACCCGCTACGGCGTAGCGCCCCTGGCGCTGCTACATCCAGTGCGCATCTTTGACTGCGAGGGCGAAGGTCGGGTATCGGATGTGCTGGCGGGGATGGATTGGGTCATCCGCAATCATCAGGCCCCGGCCATCATGAACCTGAGTATCAGCGGCGAGCGCTCGCGCGCCATCGACAACGCGGCGGCGGTCGCGCGCCGCGCCGGGCTGGTGGTGGTCACCGCCGCCGGCAATGACAGCGACAGCGCCTGCTCGGTGTCGCCGGCGGCTTCCGCAGCGACCATCACCGTGGGCGCCACCACACGCGATGACCGGGCGGCCGCCTTCTCCAATCCCGGCCGATGTGTCGATCTGCTCGCGCCTGGGACCGATATCCTGTCCGCGCGACATGACAGCAATACCGGCACGCGACTGCTCAGCGGCACCTCGATGGCCGCCGCCCACGTCAGCGGCGCCGCCGCTCTGTTGCTGGGCGGGGATCCTGACGCCACACCCGAGACGGTGCGAGATCGGCTGATCGGCGACGCGACCCCGAACACGCTCAGCGTGGGCGCGGAGTCGCCGAACCGCCTGCTGTTCGTGGGGGTGGAATAGGCCGGGGCGGCGGGTCCTGAACGGCTACGAGCACCACGATGCAGCCTAGCGCGGCCACGATCGCTGCCACCATGAAGACCACGGGCCCGCCAAAGGCATCCCAGGCATAGCCCGCCAGAAAATTGCCTACCGCCCCGCCGGCGCCAAAGCTCAGACCGGCAAGCAGGGCTTGCGCCTGGCCGTGCAGGTGTTCGGGGAACATGCGGTGCATGCCCACCACCGTGGCGGTGTGATAGAGCCCGAAGCTGGCGAAATGCAGAAGCTGGCTGAAGGCAAGCCAGAAGAGCTGGTCCACCGCCCACGCCAACAGCGCCCAGCGCAGTACCGCCGTGGCCAGGGAGAACAACAGCGTCGCGCGCACGCCATAGCGCAGGAGCAGCTGACTGGCGATAAGGAAAATGCCAATCTCGGAGATCACGCCAAAGGCCCACAACTGGCCGATGAGGCCGCTGCTGTAACCCTGCTCCTGCAGGTAGATCGAAAAGAAGCTGTAGAAGGGGGCGAAGGCGAGCTGGGTCAGAAAAGCGGCAAGCAGGAGCGCGATCACATTAGGCTGGCGCAGGCAGCGCATCAGGGCACCGCGCTGCGGCGCCGCGCCCGCGGCATGCCCCGTGTCCGGGATGTAGAGACCGAGTGCCACCATGCCCAGCATCAATACCGTGACTATGGGATGGATCAGGGTGGCGCCATGGCGTTCCACCAACACCCCGCAGATCAACACTGTCACCACGAAGCCGACGCTTCCCCAAAGCCGGATTTGGCTGTAGTCGAGCCGCGTGGAGCGGGTGCTGTGCAGTGTGATGACGTCAAAGGCCGGCAGCGCAGCATTCCAGAACAAAGCGTAGGCGGCATGCAGCCCGAGCAGCAAAGGCACGCTGTGGTGTACGTGAGGCATGGCGGCGAACAGCGCGCTGCAGATCAGCATCGTCACCACGATCACCGGCATGCGCTGACCGCGCCGGTCCATCACCCGCCCCCACAGCAGTGGCACGCCGATGCGCAGGGTTCCGAGCACGGCAAAGGCCAGTCCGACCACCCAGGCGCTGTGCCCCGATTCGCGCAGATAGAGCGGCCAGTAGGGCACAAAGCAGCCGACCGCGCCGTAGTACAGCAAATAGAACGCCGACAGGCGCAGATAGAGCGCCCGCTCGCTCAATGGCTAACGATCCGTCGAATCGGGCGCCCGCGCGGGTAACCGCGGCGTGCCGGGCTCGACATCGCCACACTGCGCGCGATGACGCAGCCAGTGATCCATCAGCACTAAGGAAACCATGGCTTCGGCGATGGGCACGGCGCGAATGCCGACACAGGGGTCGTGCCGCCCGGTGGTGCGCATCTCCACATCCTCGCCGTGCTCGTTGATCGATTGCCCTGGCGTCGTGATGCTGGAGGTGGGTTTGATGGCAAGGCGGGCCATCAGACTCTGCCCGGTACTGATGCCACCGGCCACGCCACCGGAGTGATTCGACAGAAAGCCTTCGGACCGCATCTCATCGCGATGCGCGGTTCCGCGCATGCCGGCCACTGCCATCCCATCGCCGATTTCCACCCCTTTGACCGCGTTGATACCCATCAGCACGTAGGCGATCTCGGCGTCGAGGCGGTCGTAGACCGGCTCGCCGAGTCCCGGGGGCACACCTTCGGCCTCGACCTGCAGACAGGCCCCCGCCGAATCCCCTTCACTGCGCAGGCGATCGATGTACTGTTCCAGTTCCGGCACGCGTTCCGGGTCCGCGCAGAAGAAGGCGTTCTGATCGACGGCCTCCCAATCCCTGATGGCCAGTTCGATCTCGCCGATCCGCGTCAGACAGGCGCGCGTGCGAATGCCGAGGCGTTCCTGCAGGTACTTGGCCGCCACCGCGCCCGCGGCGACACGTACCGCCGTTTCGCGCGCGGAACTGCGACCACCCCCGCGATGATCGCGTCGGCCGTACTTCTGCATGTAGGCGTAGTCGGCGTGATTGGGCCGAAAGACTTGTGCGATCTTGTCGTAGTCGTAGCTGCGCTGGTCCGTGTTCTCGATCAGCAGTGCGATGGGCGTACCCGTGGTCTCCCCTTCGAAGACACCGGACAGGATGCGCACCGTATCGGCTTCCTTGCGCTGGGTCACATACTTGGAGCGCCCAGGACGGCGACGGTCCAGCGCGGGCTGAATGTCCGCCTCGCTCAGCTTCAGCCCGGGCGGGCATCCATCGATCACGCAGCCGATGGCGGGCCCGTGCGATTCTCCGAAGCTCGTCACACAGAACATTCTGCCCAGCGTATTCCCTGACATTGCTCTCCCTACTGCCGTGCCAGCCAGTCCACAAGGGCGGCACGCTCGATGATGAAAACGCCGCTACCGCCGAACTCGAACTCCGGCCAATGCGCGGGCAGGTCGGCGAAACGGCTGTCGAATTCGGCGGTGGAAGCGCCGATCTCGCCGATCAACACACCGTCCTGGCTGAGCCAGTCGGGCGCGCCTTGCAGAAGGCGCGCGACCACGTCCATGCCATCGTCGCCGGCGGCGAGTGCCAGCTTCGGCTCGGCATGATACTCCGCCGGCAGGGCCTGCCATTCCTCCTCGGGCACATAGGGCGGATTGGTCACGATCAAGTCGAACGCAGTCTCGCCCTGCGCGGCCAATGGCGCGTAAAGATCGCCGACGTGACCGAACACGCGGTGCTCCATGCCATGGTCGGCGATGTTGGCGAACATCAGTTCAGCCGCCCCGGGGTCGATCTCCACGGCGTGCACCTCGGCTTCGGGGAAGATCATGGCGCAGGCGATGGCGATACAACCACTGCCCGAACAGAGATCGAGAATGCGGCGCGGTGGATGGGCGAGCCAGGGCGCGAATGCATCACCAATCAATTCCGCCAATGGGCTGCGTGGCACGATGACGCGCTCGTCCACCCGGAAGCGGAGACCGCAGAACCAAGCTTCGCCAGTGAGATAGGCGGCGGGCTTGCGCCCTTCCAAGCGTGCCAGGATGCATTGCGCCACCCGCCGGCGTTCCTCGGTCAGCAGGCGCGTCCGCAGGTACAGCTCGGGGACCTCATGCGGCAGATGCAGACTGTGCCGCACCAGGTAATAGGCCTCGTCAAAGGCGTTGTCCAGGCCATGGCCGAAGGCCAGATCGGCCTGGGCAAATGCGCTGGCGCCCCAGCGTACGAAGTCGGCAGGGCTGTGCAGTGTGTCAACGACCTCGTCGAGGTCATTCTTGGGAAGCTCAGACATAGATGCGCGCACGCCGTCTAGGGCGGCAGGGGGACCGGAGCGAGACAGCTTGGTAGTATGCGAAGGCCCATCCTTCGCTGCAATGCGACTCCACCGTCACTGTCCATGCCCCGCCCATCGATTTTCACCCTCGGCGCGGTGAGCGCGCTGCTCATCGGCATCGCTGTCGCCCTCTTCACCTTGCGGCCAAACCCGGCCGGGCAGCTTGAAGGCGGCATCCTGCTCCAACAACCGCGCCCAATCAGTGCCTTCTCGCTGGTGGATGCCTCCGGGGAAGCTTTTACCGAAACGGCATTGACCGGACGCTGGACGGCGATCTTCCCCGGCTTTACCAACTGTCCGGATATCTGTCCGACGACGCTCGGCGTTCTGCGCGATGTCATGCAGAAGCTGGAGACACCCACCCGGGAGCAGTGGCAGATCGTGTTTCTCACGGTCGACCCTGCGCGCGACACGCCACAGGCGCTGTCGCAGTACGTTGGTTATTTCTCGGACGCCTTCATCGGCGTAACCGGAGACATGGACGAAATCGACGGCCTCACAAAGGATCTGTCGATCGCCTACCGCTACACCCCGCAGGAAAGCGGGGGCTATACCGTGGATCACACCGCCGCCATCGTCCTGGTCAACCCCCAGGGCCAGGTGGCCGGGTATCTGCAGCCGCCGTACCAGCCAGAGCGCATGGCGGCCGATTTGCGCACCACGCTCGACGCCTCGTGAGTGCTTCTCCACTGCCGTGGTATGCGCCGCTCTTCGTCGCGGTGCAGGCGGTGTTGCCCACACGCTTGCTGTCGCGCCTTGTGCACGGACTTGCCCACATCCGGTGGAGGCCGCTGCGACGGCTGCTGATCCGCACCTTCGCGCGCGCCTTTTCAGTGGACATGCGCGATGCGGCGCAACCCGATCTTGACAGCTACCCGCATTTCAACGCCTTCTTCACGCGCGCGCTGCGCGATGGAGCCCGCCCCCTTCCCGCGGACACCCAGGCGCTGTGCAGCCCTGTGGACGGAACGCTCAGTCAATTTGGCTCCATGGAAGGCCATCGCCTGGTCCAGGCCAAGGGCCGGGATTACACCGCCGACGCCTTGCTGGCCGAAGACGCCAGTGACTTTCGCGGCGGCGCCTTCTGCACGATTTACCTCGCCCCTTACAACTACCACCGTATCCACGCGCCCCATGATCTGCAACTGCGTGGATGGCGCTATGTGCCCGGGCGACTGTTCAGCGTGAATCCAAGCACCGCGGCGCTGCGCGACCAGTTATTTGCGCGCAACGAGCGGGTGGTCGCCCATTTCGACTGCGCCGGCGGCCGACTTGCGATGGTGATGGTCGGGGCCTTGCTGGTCGGTTCGGTGGACACCGTCTGGGCCGGTCGCATCTGTCCGCCACACCGGCGGTCCGCATCCGCCCTGATGCCGGGCTCGGGCACATTTGCGCGTGGCGCCGAGCTGGCGCGCTTCAACATGGGCTCCACCGTGATTCTGCTCGCGACGCCGGGCCTCCTGCAGTGGCATAGCGATCTGCGCACCGGCGCGGATGTGCGCATGGGGGCCACGCTCGGTCACCTGTGCCAGCGAACCAACCTCGGTCCGTTGTCGTCGAAGTGCCCAGACGATCCCAAGGACGCCTAATGCCGCGTACTCCGCTCCGGACCCTGGTTGCCAGCCTCAGCTTGCTCTCGCTGCTCGCCGTACCACCGGCCGGGCACCCCATCAGTGACGACATCGAACTACCGCAGCTGGGCGAACCAGCCGACGCGGTGATGTCGCCGCGCGAGGAATACCAGATCGGCGCCCGCGTCACGGCACAGATCCATGCCGCCGGCTATGCCCTCGAAGACCCGCAGCTTACCGACTACATATCGCGGCTCGGCTGGCACATTGCATCCCACGGCAGTCGTGTGCCGGATCATCTGCAGTTCTTCATGGTGCGCGATCCACGGATCAACGCCTTCGCCTTGCCCGGCGGTTTCATGGGTTTCAACGCCGGCCTCATGATGGCGGCCGAGAGCGAAAGCGAACTGGCCGCAGTGGTGGCGCACGAATTGGCTCACGTCACACAGCGCCATATCGCGCGCACCATCCAGGGCACACGCGCCGCCGATATCGCCACCTGGGCCGCGGTGCTGGCGGCCATCATCGCCGGCTCGGCCTCGCCAGACGTGGTGCTGGGCGCGCTATCGCTCGGTCAGGCCGCCAGCCTGCAGCGCCAGGTGTCCTTCACCCGCACGCATGAGCTCGAGGCCGATCGCATCGGCATCGGCACCATGATCGCCGCCGGGTACGATCCGCAGGGTATGGTGAGCTTCTTCCGTCGTCTGGAGCAGCAGTCCCGCCTCTACGGCTCACAGATTCCCGACATTCTGCGCACCCACCCCGTCAATACCACGCGCATCGCGGAGGCGCGGCAGCGCGCCGATGGCCATAGCGGCCGCGCCGATGAGATCCGGCCGCTCACCTTCAGCATCATGCGCGCCCGCTCGCGGGTGCTGACGGTCGATCGCCCGAGTCAGGCGCTGGATTACTTCAAGCAGCGTATTGAATCCGGCATCGATCAGCCCGCCGAGTGGTACGGCGCCGCCCTCGCCCACCATGCCCTCGGCCAGTTCCAGGCCTCGGACGCCATCCTCGACCGTCTGCTTGAGGAAACGCCCCGCCAGATCCATTTTCTGCTGCTGAAGGCAGAGAATGCGCGCGGTCGGCGGGCCCCTGAAGAGGCGCTTTCGACGTTGGCGGTAGTCTTGGAGCAACAGCCGCGCTACGCCCCCGCCCGCTTCGCCTATGCCGAAACGCTGATGGACGCCGGCAGGCCGGAGCAGGCGCGCCAGTTCATCCTGGACGATTTCGAGCACGTCCGCCCGTTCACCGAGACCCACCGCATCCTCGCCCGCGCCGCACGCGCCAGCGGCGATCGCGCTGAACTGGCCTACCAGAGCGCCACCTACGCCTGGCGTCGGGGCGACGCGGAAACCGCAATGGAAAAACTCGACGCCGGTCTGCGCCATTCCGGGCTGAGCGAGGATGAACGTGCGCGCCTGCAGAGCTTCCGCCGGGAAGTGCGGGAAACCCTGCCACGCTACTGGCGCCCGCAGTATGAAGAGACCTCGGACAACTGGCGCCCGCAGAACTGAGACAGAACCGAGCTTAATGTCTCCTCAGAGCTGTCCTGAGGCGCGCATCCATTCGATGCAATCCGCCACCATGGTCTCCAACGGCACCGTTTCGAGCTGAAAAGCGCTCTGCGCCGCCCGTCCATCGCAGTAGGTGTTGCCGCTGAGCAGCGTGACCGCCTCCCGCGTCACGTCGGGCTCACGTCCCAACAGAGGCGCCATCGCCTCCTCCATACGGGCATAGGCATTGAGGACCGCCGGGCGCACGGGGCGCAGGAAGCGGCGATGGCCAAGCTGGGTGCCGATCTCGCGGGCGAGGCCGGCATAGCTGACGTTGACGCCGCCAATCAGATAGCGCGCGCCACGGGAGGCGTGACCGATGGCGCGAATGGCCGCCGTCGCCACCGCGCGCGCGGAGCAGAAGCTGGCGCCGCCAGGCGGAACGCCCGGCAACCGGCGTTGCGCAACCAGCCTTACCAGGCGCGACCACCCTTTACGGTCTCGGGCGCCCATCATGAAGCCTGGGTTGAGCACCACGGCATCAAGGCCGGAACGCAGACCGCGCTCGATCTCGATTTCAGCCATGGCCTTACTACGCACGAAGGTGACTGGTGAATTGCGGCCAATGCGCGGCGTCTCCGGCGCAATCACGCCACTGTGCTGGCCATAGGCGGCTGCGCAGGAGATGTGGACCATCCGCGCTCCTCTGGCCTGCGCGAGGCGGGCAATACCGCGCGTACCACGCACATTGGTGCGCAATTGCTCCGGCCCCATCCGGCGCCAGAGGCTGGTGCTGCTCGCGCAATGCACCACGGCGTCCAGGCGCTGCGGCAGCAGATCAGCGATCCCCGGTCCATCGAGCACATCACAGGCGATGCGTGTCGTCTCTACGCCCTCCAGCGCGGTGAGATCCGCCTCGGGCCGATGCAGGGCGAGCACAGTCCATCCCTCGTCAACAAGGCGGCGCACCACCTCACTGCCGAGGAAGCCATTGGCGCCGGTTACCAGGGCCGTCCGCTGGGGGGTACGGTCTGCTGACATGTCTCCTCGTTGCTTCCCATTGTGTTGGCGGTGATTCCGCTCTCGTTTCGTTATGCATAGTGCGTGCTTCGCGCACGCCTGCCAAGCAGTACAGCCTGATCGTGTTCGCTTATGAGCCTAGCACCGCCCAAGACGCCCTTCCCTGTCACGCGAGCTGCGCGTCGCCACGGCGGCAGGCGTAGCCTGCCGTCAGAGCCGGTCGCTGACCGGGCGCACGCGCGACCACTGTTTGCAACTCGGGCACTGCCAAAACTGCATACGCGGCGTCAGTCCACAGGACTCGCAGCGGAATTTCGGCCCGGACTGCAGCGCGGATTCCAGGCCCTCGTGCACCATCTGCGCCAAGTCATCCTGTGCTGCACGCCGCTCGGCCAGCATGCGCAATCCCGTCCAGGTCGGACGCTTCCGACACAGCGCCACGAGCTCCTCGACCACATCCTTTCCCGTTTCTGCCTCTAGGCGAAGCCGGGCCAACGCCGGCTGCACACTGTCGTAGTGTTTCTCGGCCGCACGCAGATAGCGCGCATAACCGGCCTCGTCATTCTGCGCGCTATATACCCGGCGAATGGCGGGCAGCACCGTGGGAAAGAAGCGTAGATCCTGTTCAGGTACGTGTTCGTAGGCACGCAGGGCCTGGCGATACTGTCCACTCTTCTCGTGCAGCTCGCCGAGCATAAGACTGGCCCGCACGCACTGCGGATCGGTCTTGAGCGCGCGTTCCAGGTGGGCAAAGGCAGTGTCGGCATCGTCTGCGCCGCGGGCCGCCTGCGCCTGCTCGCAGCAGTAGTGCGCAATCTGCGTGGCCTGAGAGCGTCCCTCGACCGACTGCAGTCGCTGCGCGGCCTCCTCAGCCTGCTGCCACTCCTGCGTCTGCTCGTAGATGGAGATCAAGGCGCGCAGCGCCTCGTCCATATACATGCCATCGTCGAGCAAACCCGCATACAGGCCTTCGGCGCGATCGAGCAGTCCCGCCTCGTGATAGTCGCGCGCCAACTCCAGCCGGACCTGATTGGTTTCCTCCGGCGGCAGACTGTCGCGCGCCAGCAGGTGTTGGTGGATGCGCATCGCCCGGTCCACCTCCCCGCGCTTGCGGAATAGCCGCCCCAGCGTCAGATGCAGCTCGATGGTCTCGCTGTCGACAGCGACTGCGCGCGTGAGCGCTGCGATGGCGCGGTCCGGGTCATCGTGGGCGAGGTATTGCAGTCCCTCCAGATAGTCCGGCGACACCGGGGTGCCACGCTGCGCTTCAGGCGCCTCCCGCATGACCCGATGGAGCTGCCAGCCCAGCGCCAAGCCCAGCGGCAACAGCAGAACCGCCATGCCAAAGCCGGACAGCACGGTCAGCTTTGCGGTGACGCCGGCAGCTTGGTGGCTACACTTTCGCGTTGGCGCAGGTTTTCCAATTCCTTCTGCAGGCGTGCAATGCGGCGTCGCTGGCGCACAAGGGGTATGGCGCTGATCACACCGCACGCCAAAGCCGTGACCGCCCCTGACAGCACCATGAGTGCAATCAAGGGCATCTCAATACGCCCGGCGAGATAATCAAAGGTCACCGGATCGCTATTGAACAGTCCCAGCGATAAGCCGGCGATCAGGATCGCTACCACCAGCAACAGGGCGAGAATCTTGCGCACCCTATGCACTGCGCTGCCCTCCATTGATGCCGGCATCGACCCGCTCGCGCAGGGCCTTACCCGGCTTGAAATGCGGGACCCGCTTGGGCGGAATCTCGACCGTCACGCCCGTGCGCGGATTGCGGCCGACGCGGGCATCGCGGTGATGCACGGAAAAACTACCGAAACCGCGAATTTCGACGCGGCGGTCTGCAGCCAGTTCGCGACTGATCGTATCCAGTAGCAGCTTCACGGACATTTCAACGTCACCGTGAGGGACTTGCAGGGATGCTGCGCGCTCGGCGAGGCGGTCGATCAGTTCGGATTTGGTCATGCGTTGGCCCCAAATTAGCGACGTTCACGATAGGCGAAAAGCGAAAGGGGCGCAACCGCGCCCCTTTCTATTTGCTGCATTTTCATGCCGATATGGGAACTTATTCAAGCGCCCTCGACATCTCACGCCTCAGTCGCCGATGTGCTCCTTGAGCAGATCGCCGAGGGAGGTACGACCCGTGGTCGCGTTGCGGCTGTTGCTGTACTCGGCAACGGCTTCCTCTTCCTCCTGGATCTCCTTGGCACGTACGGAGAGCTGGATGACACGCGACTTGCGGTCGATGCCGACGAAGGTGGCTGTGAGCTCGTCGCCCACCGCCAATACCTTGGTGGCGTCGTCGATGCGATCGCGCGCCAGGTCGTTGGCCTTGATGTAGCCTTCCACGCCGTCGGCGAGGTCGATCAGTGCGCCGCGCGCTTCCACTTCACGCACGGTGCCGGTGACCTGCTCGCCACGCTTGTTCTCGGCGATGAACTGGGCCACCGGATCGGCGGTCATCTGCTTGATACCCAGCGAGATGCGCTCGCGCTCGGCGTCGATGGCCAACACGGTCGCCTCGACTTCCTGGCCCTTGGAGTAGCGACGCACCGCTTCTTCGCCGGTTTCGTTCCAGGACAGGTCGGAGAGGTGAACCAGACCGTCGATGCCGCCATCGATGCCGATGAAAACACCGAAATCGGTGATCGACTTGATGGTGCCCTTGACCCGGTCGCCCTTCTGGAAGTTCTGCGCGAACTCTTCCCACGGGTTCGGCACACACTGCTTCATGCCGAGAGAAATGCGGCGGCGCTCCTCGTCGATGTCGAGAATCATGACTTCGACTTCGTCGCCGATCGTCACGACCTTGTTCGGATTGACGTTCTTGTTCGTCCAGTCCATTTCGGAGACGTGGACCAGGCCTTCCACACCCGACTCGATCTCGACGAAGGAGCCGTAGTCCGTGATGTTGGTGACCTTGCCGAACAGGCGCGTCTTCTCCGGGTAGCGGCGGGCGATATCGACCCACGGGTCTTCGCCCAGCTGCTTCAGGCCGAGGCTGACACGACGACGCTCGCGGTCGTACTTGAGCACCTTGACTTCGATCTCGTCACCCACCGACACGACTTCCGACGGATCCTTGATGCGCTTCCAGGACATGTCGGTGATGTGCAGCAGGCCGTCGATGCCGCCGAGGTCCACGAAGGCGCCGTAGTCGACGAGGTTCTTGACCACACCGTTGAGCACCACGCCTTCCTGAAGCGTCTCGAGCAGCTGTTCGCGCTCGGCGCTGTATTCGGCCTCGAGCACTTCACGACGCGATACGACGATGTTGTTGCGCTGCTGGTCGAGCTTGATGACCTTGAATTCGAGCGGCTTGCCTTCGAGGTAAGCGGTGTCACGCACGGGGCGGACATCCACCAAGGAGCCAGGAAGGAAGGCACGGACGGCGCCAATGTCGACGGTGAAGCCACCCTTGACCTTGCCGGTGATCGTACCGTTGACGATCTCGCCATTGTCGAAGGCATCCTGCAGACGCCCCCAGGTCTTGATGCGCTCCGCCTTCTCCTTGGAGAAGCGGGTTTCGCCGAAACCGTCTTCGACCGTTTCGAGCGCGACTTCCACTTCGTCGCCGCTATTGATGGACAGTTCGCCCATCTCGTTCTTGAATTCGTCGAGGGCGATGACCCCTTCCGACTTCAGACCGGCGTCGACAATCACGACGTCGGATTTGATCTCCAGCACAGTGGCGCGTACCAGAGCGCCCGGCTGCATGGATTGCCCCTGCGCGAGGCTCTGTTCAAACAGTTCAGCGAAACTTTCGCTCATAGGATGTTGGTCTACCAATAAACAATCTGCCCGGAATCCGTCCCGGCCAGGGAGTCTTCAATGACACGGCGTCCCTGCCATGCCCCGTTACTCACGACGCCACCGCGGTGAGGCCGCTGTCCTGCACGTGACTGAATATCCGTTCACAGACAGCGTCAATCGGAAGCTCGGTGGTATCGATCACAACCGCGTCCTTCGCGGCCTTCAGCGGCGCCACCTTGCGACCCCGATCACGCGCGTCCCGCGCTCGGATGTCAGTCAAAACATCCGCTAGTATAGCGGGCATCCCCGCTTGTCTCAATTGTTGGCAGCGCCGCCGCGCACGCTCCTCGGCGCTCGCGTCCAGGAATATCTTGAGGGGCGCATCGGGGAACACCACACTGCCCATGTCGCGCCCGTCGGCCACCAGGCCCGGGCGCTGCAGAAAGGCGCGCTGCGCATCGAGTAACGCGTCGCGCACTTCGGGGAACACCGCGATGCGCGAGGCCAGCATGCCGGCCCCTTCCTCGCGAACGGCGGCCGTGATGTCCTGCCCATTGAGCGCGATGCGATCCGACGCACTGTCGCCATCGAAACGTACCTGCATCTCGTGCACGACCGCAGCGACGGCTTCCGGATCCTCCAATGCCACACCGGCCTGCTCTGCAGCGATGCCCGCCACCCGGTACATGGCGCCGGAGTCGAGCAGATGCCAACCGAGCCGGGTCGCAAGCCATTTGGCCGCTGTGCCCTTGCCGACGCCGGAGGGCCCATCAATCGTACAGTGCGGGATCGCCCCGCTCACGCGACCTCCGGACGGTCGTTCAAGACCTGCAACTCGAGACCAACGGCGTTGGCCATCTCGACGAAGCCGGGGAACGAAGTCTGGACGTTGTCGCAATGACGGATGCGAATCGGCTGTTCCGCGCGCAGGCTGGCAATCGCCATACTCATCGCGACGCGGTGGTCGTCGCAGGCGTCGACCACGCCGCCATGCATGCGTCCGCCCAGGATACGTGCACCATCGGCCTCCGGAACGGCCGAAATGCCCAGGGCGCGTAGCGCATCGACCATACTCTGGATCCGGTCGGATTCCTTGACCCGAAGCTCCGCGGCGTCGCGAATGATGGTCTCGCCTGTGGCGCAGGCGGCCGCCACGAATACGGCAGGCATCTCGTCGATCGCCCGACCCACCACGCTGCCCGAGATTGTGGCGGCTTTCAGCTCACCACCGCGCACCCGGATGTCCCCGACGGGCTCACCGCCGACGGTGCGTTCGTTCGCAATTTCAATGTCAGCCTTTAAGGTGCGCAAGATGTCGATGATGCCGGTACGCGTCGGGTTCAACCCGACGTTCTGCAAGGTCAACTCGGAGCCTGGCGTGACAGCCGCTCCCACCAAGAAGAAGGCAGCCGAGGAGATGTCGGAGGGGACGTCGATATCGACCGCGCGCAGTTCCTGCCCGCCCTCCAGCGCGGCGAAGCCCGCGTGAGCATCCAGCTCGACGCCAAAAGCGCGCAGCATGCGCTCGCTATGGTCCCGGCTGGCTTCCGGTTCGACCAGCTCCGTGCGCCCCTCTGCGTACAGACCAGCAAGGAGCACCGCCGATTTGATCTGCGCACTCGCCACGGGGGAGTGATAGCGAATGGCACGTAACCCCGCATCCGCGGGCTGCAGCGTGAGAGGGGCGGTGCCCGTTTCACTGGTGGTGATGCGTGCCCCCATCTGCCCCAGCGGTTCGGTGACACGCCGCATGGGGCGACGCGTCAGCGAGGCGTCGCCGGTGAGGGTGATCGCAAAAGGCTGTGCGCACAGCAGGCCTGCCAGCAAGCGCATCGAGGTACCGGAGTTCCCGAGGTCGATGGGCCCTGCAGGCGGCTTCAATCCATAGCGCCCTACCCCGTGAATCCGCAATTCCGTATCCGACAGTCGCTCAGCCTCGACGCCCATGCCGGTGAAGGCGCGCAGCGTGGCCAGGCAATCCTCCCCAGGAAGGAAGCCCCGAATGTGGCTGCTGCCATTGGCGATGGCGGCGAGCATGACGGCCCGATGTGAAATCGACTTGTCGCCAGGGACGCGAAGGCAGCCGCGCAAGGTGCGCGCTGGTTGGCAGAGATAATCCATGTCAGACCTCGTTGGGAGCGTGTTCCAGCAAGGACAGGAAGCGCTCGCGCGCCGACCGTGCCCGCTGCAACGTCGCCAGCACCGCTTTGTCATCCGCATTGCGCAGGTCGCTGCGCAACTGCGCCAAAGTGTGTTCAAAGGCGCTGATGGTGCCGTCCAGCACCTCGCGGTTGTCGAGCAGGATGTCACGCCACATCTCCGGACTGCTGGAGGCAATCCGTGTGAAGTCGCGGAAACCGCCAGCAGCGTAGGCGAAGAGTTCGCGGCGATCCTCCATGCCCGCCAGACAGTCGACCAGGGCATAGGCCAGTACGTGCGGCAGATGACTGGTGGCGGCAAGCACTTCATCGTGATGCGCCGCGCCCATCTGCTCTACCTGGGCGCCCACAGCCTGCCAGAGAGCCTCAACCGCCTTGGTGGCATCGTCATCGGTAGAGGGCTGCGGCGTGAGGATCACGCGACGGTTGCGGAAGAGTTCGACATCCGCTGCCTCCACACCGAAGCGTTCGCTGCCCGCCACCGGATGCCCTGGCACGAAGCGCGTCAGTGGGATCCCGCGTTTCTGCAGGCGCAGCAGAATGCTGCCCTTGACGCTGCCGGTATCCGTCACGACCCCCGTCGGTGCCGCCCGCAGGGCCTCTTCGACGATAGCCGCAATACTGCGCACCGGCGTTGCGATCACGACGCAGTCAGCGCTCCGCGCGGCCGCGGTCACCGAGTCCGCCCCTTGGTCGATATAGCCGAGCGCCTGCGCCTTCTCTACCGAACCCGCGTCCTGGTCACAGCCGATGAGATACGGCGCCTCGGTACACGCCTTCAGCGCGCGCGCGAGTGATGCGCCGATCAGGCCCAGTCCAACGATGGCGATGCGCGCGGGGACTGTCATGCCTCGGTGCTGGCGGGCGCTTTTGCCAGAACCACATCCAGCGCCTGCAGCAGGCGATCATTCTGCTCAGCCGTACCCACCGTAATGCGCAGGAAGTGCGGCATCGCGTAGCTGGCCATGGGGCGCACGATGACACCGGATGCGAGCAGGCCCTGATGGATCGGCGCCGCGTCGCGGCCGCAGTCCACCGCCAGGAAGTTGGCGTGCGAGTCCAGCACACCGAGCCCACGCGCAAGGAAGGCCTCGTGCAGACGGCTTCGCTCGCGCGCGTTGAGCGCGACGGATGCCTCAACAAAGGCCTGATCATCGAGCGCTGCCTCCCCTGCCAACAGGGCAAGCGTGTTGTTGTTGAAGGGTTGCCGGACACGATTGAGGAGGTCCGCAAGGTCGGGATGCGACAGTCCATAGCCCAGACGCAAGGCCGCTAGGCCGTAGATCTTGGAAAAGGTGCGCGTGACCAGCAGATTCGGATAGCGCGCCAGCAGCGCGTTAATGTCCGGCCGCGTTTCCGGCGCCTGATAATCCCAATAGGCTTCGTCGAGCACGACGATGGTCTTCGCGGGCACCTCTTGCATGAAGGCGGCAAACTGTCCCGCCGGCAGGCAGGTCCCGGTGGGATTGTTCGGATTGGCCACGAAGACCACGGCCACATCCTCGTTCAGAGCGCGGGCGAATCCTTCCAGGTCATGGCCGTAGGCGTCCGCGGCATCCGCCGGACGCGCTGGCACCTCGATGGCTGGGGCATTCTGCGCGGCCGTCGCCAGGGGATAGACCGCAAAGGCGTGCTGGGAATACATGGCCGCGCGACCGGGACCGAGAAAGACGCGGGCGACGAATTCCAGCAGATCATTCGAGCCGTTGCCGAGGGTGATCTGTTCCGGGCTGACATCGTGAAAGGCGGCCAGCTTGGCCTTGAGGGCAAAGCCACCGCCGTCCGGATACAGCGCCAACGAGCCGGGGTGACGGATGGCCTCGTGCACGGACGCACTGCATCCCAGCGGATTCTCGTTGGACGCAAGCTTGATCACGTCCGCCACGCCCATGCGCCGGCGCAGCTCGTCGATGGGCATTCCCGGCTGGTAGGGCGCGAGACCGCGGATACCGGCCGGCACACGATCAAAATAGGCAGGTTCAGCCATCGTATTCCGTCGTCAAAGTGGGGGTTGCCGAGGAAGACCGCACGACACGGCGGCTCCCGCGACCGGGGCGCGTCCTGATGCGGGTGGCGCCCAGCACCCGACAAAGCCTCGCATTATGCGTCCAAAGCCACCGCGACGAGGGCTTGAACCCGACGCGGTACAGCGCACGCGCTCAGCCGTTTTGCTGGCTGGCGCGCGGATAGGATCCAAGAATCTTGAAGAAAGCGGAGCGGCTGCGTACGTCATCTATGACCGCGGCCACCGTCGGATCGGCCTGGTGGCCGTCCAGGTCGAGATAGAAATTGTAATCCCAAGCTGCCCGTCGACTGGGACGCGACTCGATTTTGCTGAGATTGACCCCAGCCTTGGCGAAAGGCTCGAGCAGCGAGAACAGTGCCCCCGGTTCCCCGCCCTGCGGCGCGGAACAGACGATCGAAGTCCGATCGGCGCCGGTCGGCTCGGGCTGCTGCCGGCCGATAACGAGGAATCGCGTCGTGTTGTTCGGGTCATCCTCAATATTGGCGGCCAGCGCGTTGAGCCCATAGAGCACGCCAGCGGCAGCGCTGGCAATGGCCGCACCGCGCTTGGTTTCGGCCACCCGGCGCGCCGCCGCGCCGTTGCTCGGCATCGGCTCGCGTGGCGTGTTGGGCAGATTGCCATCCAGCCAACGGCGGCACTGCGCGAAGGATTGTGGATGGGCATAGACCACATCGATGCGCTCCATGCTCTCGTGCACCGACAGCAGGTGATGGTGCACCGGCAGCATCACTTCACCGCAGATCGACAGCGGCGTGGCAAGCAGCAGATCCAGGGTGCTGGACACCACACCCTCGGTCGAGTTCTCGACCGGCACCACCCCGTAGGAGGCCGTGCCGGACTCCACATCGCGGAAGATGTCGTCGATGGCGGGTGCTACGCGCGTTTCGACCTGGTGGCCGAAGTGCTTGTACACCGCCGACTGCGTGTAGGTCCCCTCCGGTCCTAGGTACGACACCGACAGCGGTGTTTCCAGCGCCAGACAAGCCGACATGATCTCGCGCATGATGCTGGAGATCGCTTGATCCGATAGCGGGCTTTCGAGGGCGTGATTGCGCTCGACAGCCCGCGTCAGTACCTGGGCTTCCCGCGCCGGGCGGTAATGGTCGGACAGATCGCCGGCGTCGCGCTTGATGTCGCGCACCTCCTGTGCGACGCGCGCGCGCTCCACGATCCGTTGCTGGATTTCGGCATCCAGCGCATCAATGCGCGCGCGCGCGGCGCCCAGGCGGTCGTCGTTCATCAGGCAGCCGGCAGCAGACGCACCGAAAGCACGCCTTCGATGCCCATCAGTTCATCGGCCACGGACTGTGGAATCTCCGAGTCGACATCGACCATCGTGTAGGCCACGTTGCCACGCGACTTGTTGAGCATGTCCGTGATGTTGAGATTGTGCTTAGCGAGCAGGCTGGTCATCTGACCCACCATATTGGGCACGTTGGCATTGGCGATGCAGAGTCGCGGCTCGTTCTCGACACGCGGCAACACCGATTCAGGGAAATTCACCGAATTGGTGACATTGCCGTTCTCGAGGAAATCGCGGATCTGCCGCGCCACCATGATCGCGCAGTTCTCCTCGGCTTCCCCGGTGGACGCGCCAAGATGCGGCAGTGCGATGACCTTGGCGTGCGCCTTCAGCTTGTTCGACGGGAAGTCGCAGACATAGGCGTGCAGATGGCCACTGTCGAGCGCTTCCAAAACGGCATCCTCGTCCACGATGCCACCGCGAGCGAAGTTCAGGATGACGCTGTCCTTGGGCATTGAGCGAATGCGCTCGGCGCTGATCAGGCCCTTGGTGGCGTCGATCAGCGGCACGTGCACGGTCAGGAACTGGGACTTTGCACACAGCTCATCGACCGTGGTGGCCTGGTTGACGCCGGCCGACAGACGCCAGGCGTTGTCGACGCTGATCTTCGGATCGAAGCCGGTCACTTCCATACCCAGGTCGTGGGCGGAGTTGGCGACACGCACGCCGATGGCGCCCAGACCGACGATGCCGAGGCTCCGCCCCGGCAGCTCGAAGCCGGCAAATTTCTTCTTGCCGTCCTCAATGACCTTGGAATCGTCGGCGTCGACGCTGTCCACGAAGCGGATGGCGGGCGCGATATTGCGGGCTGCCATCAGCATGCCGGCAATGACCAATTCCTTGACGGCATTGGCATTGGCGCCAGGGGCGTTGAACACGGGTACGCCGCGTTCGCTCATAACATCCACCGGGATGTTGTTGGTACCGGCGCCGGCGCGGCCGATGGCGCGCACGGTCTTGGGGATGTCCATGTCGTGCATCTTGAAGGAGCGCACGAGGATGGCATCGGGGTCATTGATCTCGCTGGCCACCTCATAGCGCTCGCGCGGCAGATGCTCGAGGCCGCGGGGCGAGATGTTGTTCAGCGTTTGAATGCGGTACATGGAGTTAGGCAAACCTCTTGATTCGAATGGGGGTGGTGCTGAATGCGGTCAACACAGCCGTTGCGGCACGACAACGTCTTGAGTTAGCCGTGCTGCCGAACGAATTCCTTCATGTAGTCGATGAGCGACTGCACGCCGACCTCGGGCATGGCGTTGTAGATACTGGCGCGCATGCCGCCCACGGAACGGTGCCCTTTCAGCCCCGGCATGCCGGCCTTGGTCGCGCCTTCGATGAAGGGCTTGTCCAGCTCCGCATTGGCCATGGTGAAGGTGACGTTCATCCAGGAACGGTCGGCCGGCGCCACCGGGTTGGCGTAGAAGGGCTCGCTGTCGATGTAGTCGTACAGCATCTGCGCCTTGCGGTGATTGCGCTCGGCCATCGCGTCCAAACCGCCCTGATCCAGCAGCCACTTGAATACCAGCCCGCTCACATACCAGGCAAAGCACGGCGGCGTGTTGAGCATGGAATCGGCCTCGGCCACCGCCTTGTAGTCGAAGATCGAGGGTGTGCTGGCGCGCGCGTTGCCGATCAGGTCATCGCGCACGATCACCATAGTGAGGCCCGCGGGGCCGGCGTTCTTCTGCGCACCGGCGTAGATCACGCCGTGCTGCGCGACATTGACCGGGCGCGACAGGATGGTGGACGAGAAGTCCCCAACCAGAGGCACCTCACCCACATTCGGCGCCTGATGGAATTCCACGCCCTCAATGGTCTCATTCGGCGTGTAGTGCACATAGCTGGCCTTGGGGTCCAGCTTCCATTCGCTGCGCGCCGGAATGTGGTTGAACACATCGTCCGCTGGCCGCGCCGCCGTATTGGCGGTGCCGTACTTGGCCGCTTCCTTGATCGCCTTCTTGCCCCAGGAGCCCGTGACGACGTAGTCGGCCGATCCCCCTTCCGGCATCAGGTTGAGTGGGACAAAGGCGAACTGACCGGTGGCGCCGCCCTGCAGGAACAGGACCTTGTAGTTATCCGGCACGTTGAGCAGCTTGCGCAGATCGGCTTCGGCTTCTTCGGCGATCGACATGAAGGCCTTGTCGCGATGCGACATCTCCATCACGGACATGCCGTTGCCGCGCCAGTCGAGCAGATCATCACGGACCTGTTCCAGAACGGCCTCCGGCAGGGTCGCCGGACCGGCGCTGAAGTTGAAAACTCGGGACATGGTTCTCCCTATGATTTATTCGGATGTGGATGGGTCGGACGGTGCAGCGGCGCCCTGTTCGGAGACGGATGGATCGCTATCCTCTTCCGCTCCGTCCTCCGGCGCAACGCGATCAACGCCCATCAACCGGTCACCTGCGACCGGGCGCACAATTCGCACCCCCTGGGTATTGCGACCCAGTGTGCGAATCTCACTGGCCGAGACGCGGATCAGGTTGCCGGCATGCGAAACCAGCATGACCTCGTGGTCATCCTGGACCTGGATGGCACCAATCAGCTCGCCGCTCTTCTCGGTCAGTCGCTGGGCGATGACGCCCTGCCCGCCGCGGCCACGCAGCGGGAAGTCAGCCACGGCAGTACGCTTGCCGAAGCCGTATTCGGAAATGGTCAAGACATCACCCTCGTCAGCCTGCAGCAAGGCAATGACACGCGCATGACCATCGCCATCCGCGCCGCCTTCATCGCCGATCAGGCGCATGCCGCGGACGCCGGTGGCGCCCCGGCCCATGCTGCGCACATCGCCCTCGTTGAAGCGAATGGCGCGACCGGTGCTCGAGATCAGCAGGATGTCGTCGTTGCCGCCGGTCAGGGTCACCCCCACCAGCGCGTCATCGGCACGCAGATCGACCGCGATGATGCCGTTGCTGCGGATATTGGAGAAGGCCGCCAGTGGCGTCTTCTTGACGGTGCCGCGGCGGGTAGCCATGAATACCGAGCCGCCCTGGTCAAAGCTCTGCACCGCCAGCACGGCGGAGATGCGCTCGTCGCTTTCCAGCGGCAGCAGATTGACGAAGGGCCGACCACGCGCGCCCCGCGAACCTTCCGGCAGTTCGAAGACGCGCAGGCGGTAGACCTTGCCGGCCGAGGAGAAGCACAGCAGCGTGTCGTGACTGTGTGCCACCCATAGGCGGTCGATGAAATCCTCATTCTTGGTGCCGGCGGCCATGCGCCCGCGTCCACCGCGTCGTTGTGCCTGGTACTCGGTCAGCGGTTGGCTCTTGACATAGCCTTCATGCGAGAGCGTTACCACCATGTCCTGCGGCACCACGAGGTCTTCGCGGTTGATGTAGACCGCGTCGTCCGAAATCTCGGTGCGCCGCCCGTCGCCGAACTGCTCCTTGACCTCCAGCAGTTCCTCGCGGATCACTTCCAGCAGGCGCGCATCGGAGCCGAGAATGGCGAGGTACTCGCCAATAGCCTCGAGGATCTGGCTGTACTCCTCGATGATCTTGTCCTGCTCTAGCGCGGTCAGTCGCTGCAGGCGCATGTCGAGGATGGCCTGTACCTGGGCCTCGGAGAGATGGTAGCCATCGGCCTGCAGCCCGAGGCCCGGACTCAAACCATCGGGCTTGGAGGCGTCAGCGCCGGCGCGTTCGAGCATGCCCACCACCTGACCGGGCCGCCACACCCGCGACAGCAGTTCCGCCTTGGCATCGGCCGGCGTGGCGGCGCGACGGATGCAAGCGATCACTTCGTCGATGTTCGCCAGCGCGACGGTCAGACCTTCCAAGCCGTGCGCCCGCTCGCGCGCTTTACGTAGGAGATAACGGGTGCGCCGCGTCACCACCTCGCGGCGATGGCGCAGGAAGATCTCGAGCAGTTCCTTGAGCCCAAAGGTGCGCGGCTGGCCCTCGTTGAGGGCCACCATGTTAATGCCAAAGACCGTCTGCAGCTGGGTGTGCTGGAAAAGGTGGTTGAGCACGACCTCGGCGTTCTCGCCGCGCTTGAGCTCGATCACCATGCGCATGCCTTCCTTGTCCGATTCATCGCGGATCTCGGAGATGCCGGTGACCTTCTTGTCCTTGACCAGCTCAGCGATGCGCTCGAGCAGCCGCGCCTTGTTCACCTGGTAGGGCAATTCGTTGACGATCAGCGCCTGGCGATCCGAACCGATGTCCTCGATATCGGTCCGGGCGCGCAATACGATGCGGCCGCGGCCTGTGGCGTAGGCGTCCGCCAGCCCGTTGGCATCCAGAATCAAGCCGGCGGTCGGGAAATCCGGCGCCGGGATGTGCTCCATCAGCCCCGCGAGGTCGAGTTCGGGATCATCGATCAGCGCGACACAACCGTCGATGACCTCGCTCAGGTTGTGCGGCGGAATATTGGTGGCCATACCCACCGCGATGCCCGCCGCGCCGTTGACCAGCAACTGCGGGATGCGCGCGGGCAGAACGGCCGGCTCGGTCTCGGACTCGTCATAGTTCGGGACAAAGTCCACGGTTTCGCGGTCGATATCGGCCAGCATCTCGTGCGCCAGCCGGGACATGCGCACCTCGGTATAGCGCATTGCCGCCGGCGCATCGCCGTCGACGGAACCGAAGTTGCCCTGACCGTCAACCAGCAGATAGCGCATCGAGAAGGACTGCGCCATGCGCACGATGGTGTCGTACACCGCCGAGTCGCCGTGCGGGTGGTATTTACCAATGACGTCACCGACCACGCGGGCGGATTTCTTGTACGGCTTGTTGTAGTCGTTGCCGAGCACCTTCATCGCGTAGAGCACGCGGCGATGCACCGGTTTGAGACCGTCTCTTGCGTCGGGAAGTGCGCGCCCGACGATCACGCTCATGGCGTAATCGAGATAGGAGCGCTGCATCTCCTCTTCGAGATTGATGGACAGGACTTCCTTGGCAAACTCCGTCATATTCAGCCTGTTTCACGCCACAACGCTGCGGTGCGGCGCGCTGATGGGAGGGAAAAATCGAAGCCGTCATGATAACACGTCGAGGCCCTCTCCCGACCCCCTCCGCCCCGTTACCGGGGATCGCCCGGTCGTCTGTGCCAGCCCTTGCGCAGCCAGCGTACATAGGCGGCAGGTTCCCCTTCGGAGGTCTTGCGCACCGGCCAATCGCCCACCTGCAAGAGCGTGCCCGAAGCGCTGATCACCGGCGTTCGCTGACGTTGCCAGGGAGGAATGCGATGGCGCTGAAACAGGTGCTTGAGGCGCTGCGTTCGCTCCTTCGGTGAAAAGCGCACCCGTTCGCCGGGTGCAACGAAGCGCACCTCCACGACCGGTGGGCATCGCGGCGTGCGCTGCAATACTCCGGCCGCACCGGGCAGCGTCAACGCCTCGGCCTCGTGCCACGCCCTGTGCCAATCCGCCGGCACCGCCTCCAGCGCCGGCAGAACCCAGAGCGCCTGATCGAAGCGCAGCACGCTGTCCCCGTGGAGCTGCAGTCGCGCTTTGGCATCCTCGGCCGCGCCCAGCAGCTCGGCATCGCAATGGGCGAGCCAGCGCGGTCCAGGGGGCGTCATACCGAGACACTGAAAATAGCTGCGCAACAGCGCGTGGCGGCGCGCACCAGACCAGGCCAGCACGCCACGGACGTCCAGAGCACCGTCGCGCAGCCTGGCATTGCGCACCGGCGCGATATCCACCGTCTGCAGCTCCTGATGGGCATCCAACTGCTCGGCGTGTGCGCGCAGGGCTGCGGCTGCGCCGGGCACGATCGACTCCAGGGCGGGAAGCAACTGTCGCAGCCGTGCGCGGGTGTTGTCGCCTTCGCAATTGCTCGGGTCACGGACATAAGGCAGGTCCTGCGCCTGGCAATAGGCGCGCAGGCTGTCCCGAGAGAGATCGAGGAACGGTCGCCACAGCCAGGTCTGCCCGTTGGCGTCCAGCGCCCGCAAGCGGCGCATTCCGACCACGCCCTGCGTTCCGCCGCCACGCAACAACCGGAACAGGATGGTTTCCGCTTGGTCGTCGGCGTGATGGGCAACCCCCAGCACATCGCCTGGGCTGAGCAGGCGCTGGCAGGCGGCGTACCGCGCGCGGCGCGCATCCCCCTCCAGACCGGCGCCGCCTCGGGAAACCTGTACGCGTTCGCAATGCCAGGGAATGCCATAGCGCGTTGCAAAAGCGGAGCAGTGCCGCACCCAATCATCCGCTTCAGGGCGCAGGCCGTGGTGGATATGCACAGCGTGCAATTGCTCTGGCACCAGTTGATGCAGAGCGTGCAGCAGCGCGGTAGAGTCCGGACCGCCGCTATATCCGACCCAAATCCTGCCATGGGGCGGCAGCGCGGCGACAGACGCCTGCAAGTTCGTCAGCACGCGCGCAACGGCCGGCGAAGCGGCCTCGGCAGGCGCGTCAATCCTCCTGATAGACACCGTATTGCATGAGGCGATCCTGCCGCTGTTGCACCAGCTGCGCGACCGGCATGCGACACAGCCGATCCACATTGGCCTCGAGACGCTCGCGCAGGGTGTGGCACATGGCGTCCATATCTCGATGCGCGCCACCGAGCGGTTCCGGAATGATCTCGTCGATGAGCTTGAGTGAGAGCAGATCCTGCGCCGTGACCTTCATCGCTTCCGCTGCGTCGCGGGCGCGGTCGGCGCTCTTGAACAGGATCGATGCACAACCTTCCGGCGAGATGACCGAGTAGATGCTCAGCTGCAGCATCATCAAATGATCGCCCACGCCAATGGCCAGCGCCCCGCCGGAGCCGCCCTCACCGATCACGGTGGCCACGACTGGCGTGCGCAGCCGGGAAAGCTCGAACAGATTGCGCGCGATGGCTTCCGACTGATTGCGCTCTTCGGCGCCGATGCCAGGGAAAGCGCCCGGCGTATCGATGAAGGTCAACACCGGCATCGAGAACTTCTCGCCCATCTTCATCAGGCGCAGCGCCTTGCGATAGCCCTCGGGCATGGGCATACCGAAGTTGCGATGAATGCGCTCCTTGGCATCGCGTCCCTTTTGCTGGCCGATCACCACCACAGGACGCCCGTCGAGCCGCGCGATGCCGGAGACGATGGCGGGGTCGTCCGAAAAGGCGCGATCGCCGTGCAGCTCCTCCCAGTCGGTGAACACCGTCTGGATGTAGTCGAGGGCGTAGGGCCGTTGTGGATGGCGCGCCAGCTGTGTGACCTGCCACGGTTCGAGTTTGGAGAAGATCTGCTCGGTCAGCTGATGCTGCTTGGACTCCAGCCGCTGGATTTCCTCGGAGAGACTTACCTGGGAGCCGTCCGACATATTGCGCAGGTCCTCGATCTTCTGCTGCAGCTCCGCAATTGGCTGCTCAAAGTCGAGATAATTCAGATTCATACCTGCGCGCCTCCCCCTGTTTCTTGAACCCTTAGCTTACGGAAGTTGTTTGCCGCCTGCCTCATGATTCGCTCTGCCACACAAGCCGTACTGCCTCCTCGCCCGCGAGTCGGTGGAGGCGACGCAGCACCGGGTCGCTGAGCCGCAGCCGAAGCGCGCCCGGGAAACGAAGGGGCGCCACGGCGCCATGGCCGTGCAGGGTCATGCTCAGTGCACTTCCCACTTCCGCGCGTACGCCCTCCAGGAGTTCCACGACGCCCTTGGCATCCGTTTGTGCGCAATCCAGACGAAGATCCAGCCGCGCCACGTGCTGCGCGTAGACCGCGTCCAGATCGAGTAACGCATGCGGCCGCAATTGATAGCCGCCGGAGAACTCGTCGTGACCGAGGCGGCCACGGACCAGCAGCAGGCTGTCCTTTTGCAGCTGATCGGCGTGACGCATCCACTGCTCTTCCGACAGCGGCACGCTAACCTGGCCGCTGCGATCATCGAGCGTCAGTACGGCGCGGGGGCCGAAGCGCCGGATGTCGAGCAACCAGCCCACCACCGTCACCCGTCGCTGGCGTCGGCCATTGCGCGCCCCCACTTCACCCTCGGTGCTGGGATCAGGCAACTCAGCGCAAAGCGCGCGCAGGCTGCCGTCGCTGAGCGCGTCACGCAGCTCGGTGAAACTCTCGATGGGATGCCCACTGAGGTAAAAGCCCAATGCGTCCCGCTCGCGTCGCAATCGCTCAAGATCGTGCCATTCCCTGACACGATCGAGTTCAAGCGCCGGTTCGGAGGCCTCCGCGCCGGCATCGCCGAAACCGAACAGGTCACTCTGGCCTGCGTCAGCCAGCGCCGTACTCTGCTCAGCCGCCGCTACGGCGCGCGACAGGTTTTGCCATAGCGTGGCGCGATTCTCCCCCAAACCGTCAAAGGCGCCCGACTGGATCAAGGCCTCGAAGACGCGCTTGTTGACCTTTTTCGGGTCCACCCGGCGGCAGAAATCAAAAAGACTGCTAAACGGACCGCCCTCCGCACGCGCCTCACAGATGTTCTCTACCGCGCCTTCGCCCACGCCGCGGATGGCGCCGAGCCCGTAGCAGATGGTGCGGTCATCCACCACTTTGAAACGGTAGGCCGAGGTGTTGACGTCCGGTTGCTGTACGGTCAGTCCCATGCTGCGGCAATCGTCGACCAGCGCCACCAGGGTGTCGGTCTTGAACATTTCCGCCGACAGCACCGCGCACATGAAGGCCGCGGGATAGTAGGCCTTCAGCCACGCGGTCTGATAAGCGACAAGCGCATAGGCCGCCGAGTGGCTCTTGTTGAAGCCATACTCGGCGAATTTCTGAACCAGATCAAAGATGTAGCCGGCGGTGTCCGCATCGATGTCGTTGTCGGTAGCGCCGGACAGGAAAATCTCACGCTGGCGGGCCATCTCGTCGGCCTTCTTCTTGCCCATGGCGCGCCGCAGCAGATCGGCGCCGCCCAGCGAATAGCCGGCCAGCTCACGCGCGATGCGCATGACCTGTTCCTGGTAGACGATGACGCCGTAGGTGTCTTCCAGCACCGGCTCCAGCTTCGGATGCGGGTAGCTGACCGCCTCGCGGCCGTGCTTGCGGTTGATGAAGTCGGTGACCATCCCGGACTGCAGCGGGCCGGGCCGGAACAGCGCCACCAGCGCAATCAAATCCTCGAAGCGGCTCGGCTGCAGCTCGGTCGCCAGGCGGCGCATGCCGGCCGATTCCATCTGGAAGACGGCGGCAAGCTCGCCCTTGCAGAAGAGTTCAAAGACCGCCGGATCGTCCTTCGGGATCTCCAGAATATCGAGCTGCCGCTCCGGCTCGCGTTCGTTGATGATGTCGACGGCCCACTGAATGATCGTGAGCGTACGCAGGCCCAGAAAGTCGAACTTGACGAGGCCGATGGCCTCGAGGTCCTTCATATCCAGCTGCGTGACAACGCCCTGGGCCTCCGGTTCACGGTAGAGCGGGACGAAATCCGTCAGCGGGCCGGGGGCAATCACCACACCGCCGGCGTGCTTGCCGATATTGCGCGCCAGGCCTTCCAGCAGCAGCCCAAGGTCAATGACCGCGCGCACATCCTCTTCCTCGTAGGCGGCGCGCAGTTCCGGAATGGTGTTGAGCGAGTGTTCCAGTTCGGTCGCGCCGGCCGCGCCCGCCTCCACCTTGAAGGCGGGGGCGGCCGGGATCATCTTCGCGATGCGGTCGCCGAAGCCGTGGGGATGCCCCATGACGCGCGTGACGTCGCGTACCACCGCTCGGGCCGCCATCGAACCGTAGGTGATGATCTGGCCCACCTTGTCGGCGCCGTACTTCGCGGTGACGTATTCGATGACCCGGTCGCGCCCTTCCATGCAGAAGTCGACGTCGAAATCGGGCATTGAGACGCGTTCTGGATTGAGAAAGCGCTCGAAGAGCAGGTTGTAAGCCAATGGATCGAGGTCAGTAATGCCGATGGCATAGGCGATCAGGCTCCCCGCGCCGGAACCGCGCCCCGGCCCCACGGGCACGCCATTGTCCTTGGCCCACTGGATAAAGTCGGCAACAATCAAGAAGTAGCCCGGAAAGCCCATCTCTTCGATGATCCGAAGCTCCTCCGCGAGGCGATCGTCGTAGGCCGCGCGTTCCGCCCACATACCGTGCTTGGCGAGGCGCTCATCCAGCCCCTGCTCGGACAGGGATCGCAGGTGTCCGGCGACTGTCTGGCCTTCGGGAACCGGGAAATCCGGCAAATAGTTGGTGCCGAATTGCAGTCGCGGCGTGCACCGGCGCGCGATTTCCACGCTGTTCTCGACCGCCTCGGGCAGATCCGAGAACAGCGCGGCCATCTCGGCGCTCGATTTCAGATACTGCTCGGGCGTGAAGGCCTTGCTGCGACGGGGGTCATCAAGGGTGCGGCCCTGCAGGATGCAGACGCGCGCTTCGTGCGCATCGAAGTCATCCCGATCGAGGAAGCAGACGTCGTTGACCGCAACCACCCCAACCCCGTGACGGCGCGCCAGGGCCGTGGCCGCCTGCACATGCAACTCGTCCTGCGGGCGTCCGCAGCGCGCCAGCGCGCAGTAGAAGCGATCTCCGAACGCAGTCTGCCAGTCGCGCAGCGCGCTCTCGGCTGCGTCGACCTGTCCGGCGAGCAATTGCTGACCGACCTCACCTTGCGCGCCACTGAGTACGATCAGTCCCTCCGAATGCTCGAAGATCCAGTCACGGGCGGCTGCAACCTGACCCGAGGCGGAGCGGGTGTCGGTGTACAAGCGCGAAACCAGCTGCATGAGATTGGCCAGCCCCTGGTCGTTCTGCACCAAGGCGGTGACGCGCGCCGGCGCCCCGCCGCAGTCCACTCCCAGGTCCACACCCAGAATTGGTTTGATCCCGGCGCCTTCGGCCGCCTTGTAGAACTTCGCCATCGCAAAGAGGTTGTCGCGATCGGTCAGTGCGATGGCGGGCTGTTCCAGCTCGGCCACGCGGGCGGTGAGCGGCTGCAAGCGCTTGTCGTCGCGCTGCGACTTGACCGACTCAATCCGTATCAGACCGTCGACCAGCGAATACTCGCTGTGCACGCTAAGGTGGACAAAAGCACTCATGTGGACACCGCTTCCGCGCGCAACGCCACACACCGGCGAACCGGGGCATAGCTGCGTCGATGCACCGCACACGCCCCCAGTCGCATCAGCGCCTCACGGTGCGCTGCGGTGGGGTAACCCTTGTGACCGGCAAAGCCGTAACCAGGATGCACGGCGTCCAGGGCTTCCATGCGGTGATCGCGATGCACCTTGGCCAGGATGGATGCCGCCATGATGCTGGGCTCGATGCCATCGCCACCAACGATGGCGCGCGCAGGCCAGCGCCACTGTGGCACCACATTGCCGTCGACCAGCACCTCGCTGGGGCTGAGCGCAAGCTGTGAAAGTGCTTCATCCATTGCACGAAAACTGGCTTGCAGGATATTGATTTCGTCGATGATATCGGCACCGATCTCGACCACAGCCCAAGCCAGCGCCCGTGCTCGGATCTCGCTCGCCAACTGGCTGCGTCGTCGGGCCGACAGACGCTTTGAGTCTGCCAGACCGTCGATCGCCTCGTCCGGGGAAAGCATCACCGCGGCAGCGACAACGGGACCGGCCAGAGCGCCCCGCCCCGCTTCGTCCACCCCGGCCTTCATGGCCGCGCGGCCAGCTCGCCGATCAGTCGGGCCGTCGTGCTCGCTGCATCCTGCCGCAACGCGTCTCGTACGGCGGCGAAGCGATCCAATTGCCGTTGCCGTGCCTCGGCATCCGCCCAAAGCGGTTGCATTGCTGTCAGCAAATGATCCGCGGTGACTTCCTGCTGCAACAGCTCCGGCACGGTCGCCTCTCCCGTGAGGATATTGGGCAGGGAAAAATGGGTGGTTCGCACCAGACGAAGGCTGCGCAACAGCCAGATGGTCGCGGCAGAGGCACGATAGGCAACCACCATGGGCCTTCCCAGCAGCAGGCACTCCAGCGTGACCGTGCCGGAGGCCAGGAGACAGAGATCGGCAGCGCGCATCACGCTGCGCGACGCCCCTTCTACCAGGGTCCATTCCAGGCCCTGCGCCTCTGAGAGATGTGCGGCAATCAGCGGCCGCAGATGGGGCGAGGCCACCGGAACCACCGCGCGCAGACCGGGATATCGCTCGGCAAGCTTGGCTGCGGCCTCGGCAAAGGGTGGCATGAGCCGCTCCACCTCGGACCGGCGAGAACCCGGCAACACCGCCAGTAGCGGCTGCTCCGGTTCCAGCCCGAGTTCCGCGCGCGCCTCCGTGGCCGGCACCGTATCGTCGAGCTCGTCTGCCAGCGGATGCCCGATGTATTCGGCGCGCACGTTGGTGTCGGCATAGCAAGCGGGCTCAAAGGGATAAAGGCACAGCACCGCATGGCAATTGCGCGCCACACCGAAACGCCGCCTTGGTCGCCACGCCCAGACGGTGGGGCTCACCATGTGTGCCGTGGTGCAGCCGGCGCCGCGCAGCATGCCTTCCAGTCCGAGGTTGAAGTCGGGTGCATCGATACCGAGCACCAGGTCAGGCTCCAACGCCAAGATCGTGTCGCGTAGCGCGCGACGGAACCGGATCAGGCGGGGCAACTCGCGCAACACCTCGAACAAGCCCATCACCGAAAGGGATTCGATATCGCCGATGGAGGCGCAGCCGGCCTCGCGCATGCGAGGACCCGTGACCCCCAGACATTCGCAGTCCGGATACTGCGCGCGCAGGGCACGCACTACCGAGGCGCCCAGGAGATCGCCCGACGTCTCCCCTGCGATCAGTACGATACGCATGGTGCGCTTAGCGCTGGACGGAGCGCTTCGACTGTTCAAGGAAGCGCAATAGCCGTGCCGCCTGTGGCGAGCCGGCTGCCCGCTCCTGCAACACCTCGCGGACTTCCGAGAGCCTGCGGTTTTCGCGATAGAGCAGCTTGTACAACGACTGCACCTCACGGATCTGTTCGGCGTCGAAGCCGCGTCGACGTAGGCCTTCCTTGTTGATGCCGCGCGGGCCGGCCGGGGATCCCTCACTCATCACCCAGGGCGGCACGTCGCGCAAGACAACCGAGCCGCCGCCGGTGAAGCAGTAGGAACCCATCCGACAAAACTGGTGGACCAGTGTGAAGCCGCCGAGGATCGCGTAGTCCTCGATGTCCACGTGACCAGCCAGCGCTACGCCGTTGGCAAGAACATTGTGGTTGCCGATGCGGCAGTCGTGGGCAAGGTGCACCTGATTCATCAGCAGGTTGTTGTCGCCCACAGTGGTCACGCCATGGTCCTTGAGCGTCCCACGCTGGACGGTGACGTATTCCCGGAAGGTGTTGTCATCACCGATCTCTACAGCGGTATCGTCGTCCGCGCGAGCGGTCAGATCCTGTGAGATTTCACCGATCGAGCAGAACTGGAAGAAACGGTTGCGACTTCCGGCCCGCAGCGGCCCGCGTAGCACCACATGCGGCCCTACCACGCAATCTGCGCCGAGACGGACTCCGGCGCCGATGATGCTGTAGGGGCCGACGCTGACCGTCGGATCAAGCGCCGCACCGTCCTCGATGATCGCAGTGGGGTGGATGGTCGCGCTCATACCGCCTTGATGGCGCAGGTCAGTGTGCCTTCCGCCGCGAGGGCTCCATCGACCGTGGCACGTGCACCAAAGCGCCAGATATCCCGCCGATGCTTGATCAGGTCGGCCGCCAGGATGAGCTGGTCACCGGGCAGCACCGGCCGCTTGAAACGGGCACCGTCAATCCCGGCAAAGTAGAGACGCTTGTTCTTTTCCAGGCTGTCTGCATCTTCGGTCCGCATCGCCAACAGGCCAGACAGCTGGGCCAAGGCCTCCATGATCAAGACGCCCGGCATGACCGGGTAATCCGGAAAATGGCCTTGGAAGAAAGGCTCGTTCATTGTGACGTTCTTCAGGCCCGTGATATGCGCGCCCGGTTCGCAGTGCGTGATGCGATCCACCAGCAGGAACGGGTAACGGTGCGGCAAACGCTGCAGAATGCCGGCGATATCGATGGACGACTCCACGGTCCCTACTCTCCCTCTCGTTCTCCGGAGCGCCCAGTGCCTCCGGATTGGCCTTCAAGTTGCGCGACGCGCGCTTCCAGTTTGTCCAGTCGGCGCAGACGCCGCACCTGCCCATGCCAGGTACGTGCGGATTCTACCGGCCAACCAGAGCCATATTGCCCCGGTTCGGTGATCGAGCGCGTCACCATGGTGAATCCGAGCACAATGACACCATCACAGAGGGTGACGTGCCCGTTGACGCCCACCCCGCCGCCGATGAGGCAGTTGGACCCGATCCGCGTACTGCCCGCAATGGCGGCACAACCAGCAATGGCGGTGTGCGACCCGATCTGCACGTTGTGCGCGATCTGCACCAGGTTGTCGATCTTGACCCCGTCGGCTATCACGGTGTCGTCGATGGCGCCGCGATCAATGGTGGTGTTCGCACCGACCTCCACATCGCTGCCAATGCGGACGCGACCGAGCTGGGGCACATCCTCCCAGCCCTCCGGGCCGCGTGCGAGACCGAAGCCGCGGCCGCCGATGACGGCACCGGCCTGCACACGGCAGCGCGCACCCACGACACAGCGTGCGCCGACGTGGACACTGGACACCAGATGCGTGTTCTCGCCGATGACGGCGTCTTCTTCGATCACGCAATGTGGGCCAATATGCGCCCCATCCGCGATGCATGCCCCGGCACCGATCACGGCAAAAGGCCCGATCCGGACCTCGGCGCCGATCTCAGCATCCTCGGCGATGACCGCGCTTGGATGGCGCAGCGGCCCGAGCAGGCGCGGCGCCGGCTCGAATAGCCGCGCCACGCGCGCGAAAGCGAGATACGGATCCTTCGCGACCAGCGCCGCACCGTCGAACGCGGCGGCGTCGCGTTCAGTCAGTACGACGGCTTCCGCCTGCGTATGCGCGAGCTGGGCGCGATAGCGCGGGTTGGCAATGAAACCGATGTGTTCCGGCTTACCAGGGTCAATCGTACAAACACCCCGGATTCGGCGATCGGGATCTCCCTGCAGGCGAAGGCCGACGCGCTCGGCGATGTCGCCGAGGCGAAGGCCCTGCTCTCCTTGTTGCGCCAAGACCTACTCTTCGTCGCGCTTCACGAGTTCCTTGAGGACCGCGTCGGTGAGATCGAGGCTGGGGGCGGCATAGACGGGATCGGGAACGACCAGATCCAGACCCTTGCGGCGCGCTACTTCCTCAATAACGCCGCGAATCTCGCCCATCAGCTCCTGGAACAGTTCGCGCTCTCGGTTGGAGACGTCCTGGCGGAACTTGCGCTGCTTCAGCTGGAAATCGTTCTGACGCGTGGTCAGTTCCTGCTCGCGCGCTTCGCGGTCGCTGGCCGACATCAGGTCCGCTTCCTGCTGGAATTTCTGGATGTCTTCTTCCAGGCCCTTGGCCTCCTCCTGCAGCTCGCTGGCGCGGCGCTCGAAGTCGGCCTTCATGCGCTCTTCGGCACGCTCGTATTGCGGCGATTTCTGCACGAGTTCCTGTGCTCTCACAGTGCCGATCTCGATAGCGTTTGCAAGGCCCGGCGCGAGGGCCAGCAGTGCCGCAATGGCGGGAATCAGAGTTTTCTGCATCATGGTGATCGCTTTGGTTGGTTGGGGAATGGGAGCTTAAAAGCCGGTTCCGAAATTGATCTGGAAGCGGTCGGTTTCATCGCCCTGTTCATCATTGAGCGGGAAGCCATAGCTCAGGTTGAGAATACCCAAAAAGGGCGTGAACCAGCGGAAGGCAATACCCGCGCTCTGGCGCAGTTCATTGAACTCGAAATCACCGGGTTCGGCAAAGACCGAGCCGATATCGAAGAACAGGGAGAATCGGGTCGACTGACCGTCCGCCTCAAAGGGCAAGGGAATGATCAGCTCGGTCTGCGAAGTGGTGCGGAGCTTGCCGCCGAAGGGGTTGTCAAATGGCGTATCGCGCGGCCCCAGTGTGCCGTCACGATAGCCGCGCACCGTGCGCGTCCCACCGGCAAAGAAGTTTTCGTAGGGCGGCACCGTATCGGCGTTGCCGTAGGTGTCGACATAACCCAGCGAAGTGTTGATCTGCGCGAGGAAGCCGGCGTAGATCGGGATATGGTGCTGCGTCGTCAGGCTGGTGCTGAAGTAGCGCAAATCCGAGCCCGGCACGACGATATCGGCGTTCAGGCGGAGCAGATTACCGCGCGTGACGAAGATGGTCCGATTGCGGGTATCGCGGGAAATACCGGTGCGCAACTGGAAGGCGGTGAAGCGCTTGCCGTTCTCGTTGACGAAATTCAGCACTTCGTCGCTGGTCTGCCCGGCAAAGGTTTCGATCGAGGTTTCGGAAACGCCGATACCGGCGCGCAGCGTGGAGAACTCCGAAATCGGTAGGCCGTAGGTCAGATCGCCGCCGAGGATATTGCTTGAGAAGCCGGAGCTGAAGCGGATGATGCGGTCCGAGCGCCGGAAGAAACCGCTGATCGTCTGGCTGATGCCATCCTCGGTGAAATAGGGGTCGGTCCAGCTCAGATTGAGCTGGCGCGAAAACTCGTTGTTCTCGAGGTTGACCGCCACCCGGTTGCCCGTGCCCAGGAAATTGGCGTGCGTCACCGAGCCGGAAATCAAGAAGCCATCCGCGCCCGAAAAGCCGACCCCCACCTGCACGGACCCTGGCGGACGCTCTCTCACGGTGAAGATGACATCCACGAGGTCGTCCGTCCCCGGGACGCGTTGTGTCTCGACCTCGGTCTGCTCGATGAAGGCCAGCCGGTTGATGCGCACGCGAGAGCGCTCTACCGCCGTCTGCGAGAAGGGGGCGGCTTCCAGCTGACGCAGTTCGCGCCGCAGGGTTTCGTCATTGGTGCCGGCGTTGCCGCGGAAGTGGATCTGGCGCACGTAGGCGCGCTTCTTCGGGTCAATGGCGTAGTTGATGGTGATGGCGCGATCCTTGCCATCCACCGGCTCGGGTACCGGCTGTACTTCCGCGAAGGCAAAGCCGACATTGGCCAGGGCTGCCTCGATGCGGTCGGCGCTCTCCGTGGCCTTCTTGCGCGAAAAGGTCTCACCCGCCCGCGTACTCACCAGCGCGTTCAGGAAGGCCTGATTGAGCACGGTTTCGCCAGTGAAACGAATGCCCTCGACGCTGTAGACCTCTCCCTCATCCACCGTCACCGTGATGTAGATGTCGCGCTTGTCCGGCGTCAACTGCACCTGAACGTCTTCGATGGTGAAACGCAGATAGCCGCGGTCCTGATAATAGGAACTCAGGGATTCCAAATCGCCACCCAGCTGCTGCTTGGAGTAGCGATCGCTCTGCTGGAAGGGCATCCAGTCGGTTTCCTGCAGCTTGAGCTCATCGCGCAGCGTGTCGTCGTCGAACACCTCGTTGCCAATGATGTTGATCGATTTGATGGTGGCAGATTCGCCCTCCACAACGTCGATCTTGAGACTGACGCGATTGTTGGGCAGCTCATCGACCACGGTATCGATATCGACATCGTAGAAGCCGTTGGCGAAGTACTGGCGACGCAGTTCCAGCGAGACCTGGTCGAGCAGCGCCTGTCGGAAAACCTCACCCTCGCTGAGCCCGAGCGAGCGCATCGACTCCATCAGTTCATCACCGCCGATCTTGTCATTGCCTTCGATGCTGAAGCTGACGATCTGCGGGCGTTCTTCCACGCGCACGATCAGCGTCCCGCCCTCGCGCAGCAATCGAACATCGGAGAACAAACCGCTGTCGTATACCGAACGGATCGACTGTTGCGCCGTCTGCTGATTGAGCTCGTCTCCAACCACCAGTGGCAGATAGCTGAGCACCGTCCCTTCCTCCAGGCGCTGCAGCCCCTCGACCTCAATCTCGTCAATGATGAAGGACTCGGCCGCATTCGCGATCGCCGTGCCTACCAGCAACAACAAAAGGACAGCACGCCAACCCGCGATGGCAAATCGAAGCATCAATAATTCTCTCGTGTTGTTAGCCGAACAATCGCGACAGATCGTTGTAGAAGGCAAGCCCCATCAGCCCGGCAAGCATCAGAAGCCCCAGTTGCTGCCCGACGAGTTGTGCCCGCTCGGATACCGGCGACCCCTTGATGGCTTCAACGAGGTAATACATCAAGTGCCCCCCATCCAGCATCGGCACGGGCAGCAGGTTCAAAACCCCGAGGCTGACGCTGATCAGCGCCAAGAAACCCAAATACGACACCAAGCCGGTCGCGGCAGTCTGTCCGGCAAATTGCGCAATCTGGACTGGACCACTGATGTTGTCGACCGACACGTCCCCGACCAGCATGCGCCCCATCATGCGCACTGTCAGCCAGGCCACTGAATATGTTTGCTGCACGCCCGTGACCGCAGCCTCGAGCACGCCCTCCCGATACACAGTGCGCCGATCCTGCCATAAATCAGCAGGTACATCGACCCGTGCGCCCAGTTGGCCGATGGTCTGCCCGTCAGCGATCTGACTGCCGACCTCAAGCATCACGGTCTGCTGGCGGCCATCGCGGGCGATGGTCAGCTCCGTCTGCTCGCCGGGATTCGCGCGCAGCCACTGCACCCACTCGGACCAGCTTGCGACGGCTTCACCGTCGCGCGCGACCACCAAGTCCCCCGCCTGCAGTCCTGCGGCGGCAGCGGGCGAATCAGGCATGATCTCCGCCAGTCGCGGCGGTATGGCGGGCTGAAAGAGCACCAAACCAAGCTGCTGAAATAGCGGCTCGGGATCGACCGGCAAAGCCTGCGTCGAGACGGACACCTGCTGCCGCGCGCCGCTTGGACTTTCCAGCTCCAGACGGAGGGTGTCGGAGGCCATGGCCTGATCCAGGATCGTCAGGCGGGCGCGCGTCCAGGTGGGCGTAGCCTTGCCATTGACCGAGCGCAGCAGGCTTTCCGGTGCAATCCGGCTTCCTGCCAGCGCGGTGTCGGGCGGCGGCGCATCCACGACCGGCTTCACGTCAGGCACTCCCATGACGTGAATCGCCCAATAGAAGGCCGCGGCAAGCAGGAAATTGAACACAGGGCCGGCGGCGACGATTGCGCTGCGCGCCCAAAGCGGCTTGCGATTGAAGGCTTCCGATTGCTCCTGAGCGCTCAGCGGCGTGTCGCTTTCGCGCTCGTCGAGCATCTTGACGTAGCCCCCCAGGGGGATGGCGGCGATGACCAGCTCGGTGCCGTTCTTCATCTGCCGCTGCCAGAGCGGTCGGCCGAAGCCGACCGAGAATCGCAGCACACGCACGCCGCAGCGCCGTGCCACCCAGTAATGTCCGAATTCGTGGAAGGTTACGAGAACACCAATCGCCACCACGAAACCGGCAATAGACCAGATCAGACTCATCATGCTGTGTATTTCGCTCCTGCGATGCGCTCGGTTGCGAAGGCGCGCGCCCATCCGTCGAGGCCAATGACTGCGTCCAGGCTGGCACTGTCGCGCACAGCGAGCCGCCCCGCCCCTTCAAGTGTGGCTTCGATCACTGCAGCAATCCCGTCAAAAGCCAAGCGCCCAGAAAGAAATGCTTCGACCGCAACTTCATTGGCCGCGTTCAGTACCGTCGGCGCCGCGTCAGTGCCATCAATCGCGGCCCGCGCCAGCCGCAGGCAGGGGAAGCGCTCGGAATCCGCCGGTTCGAACTGCAAGCTACCAGCGCGAATAAGGTCCAAGGTCGCGGCGCCCGAGGGCAGGCGCTCAGGATGACCCAGCGCATTGGCGATGGGAATGCGCATATCCGGGGCGCCCATCTGCGCCAGCAGGGAGCCGTCGCGGTAGACCACGAGCGAATGCACGATGCTTTGCGGATGCACCACGATATCAATGTGCTCGGCCGCGGTGGCGAACAGCCAATGGGCTTCGATCACTTCCAGCCCCTTGTTCATCATGGTCGCCGAGTCGACCGAGATCTTTGCGCCCATCTCCCAGTTGGGATGCGCCACCGCCTGCGCAGGCGTCGCGGCGGCCATTTCGGCACGGCTCCAGCTGCGGAAAGGCCCACCCGAGGCGGTCAGAATCAGGCGCTCCACCCCTTCCGGCGGTTGCCCACAGCGGTAGCCGGTGGGCAGACACTGGAAAATGGCGTTGTGTTCGCTGTCCACCGGCAGGATTTCGGCGCCGGACGCCCGCGCGGCCGTCATTACGATGCCGCCCGCCATGACCAGGGGTTCCTTATTGGCGATCAACACACGCTTGCCCGCGTGCACCGCCGCCAGGGTAGGCAGCAGACCGGCGGCGCCGACGATGGCCGACAGGACGGTGTCAGAGCCGGTACCGCCAGCCACGTCAGCAAGGGCATCCATGCCCGCGGCGATCTCGATGCCGGTGCCGCTCAATGCCGCGGTCAGCGCCGGACCACAGGCCGGGTCGGCGATCACGGCGACGCGTGGCCGATGTGCGCGGGCCAGCTGCGCCAGACGTTCCACGTCGCGATAGGCAGTGAGCGCTTCCAGGGCCGGAGGTTCCGACTGCGCCGCCATCACCTCCAGCGCACTTCGGCCGACGGAGCCGGTCGCGCCCAGAATGACGACACCGCGACTCATCGCAGCAGGCTACTCAATCCGAGGGCGAAGATGGGGGCCACTGCCAGCAGGCTGTCGACCCGGTCGAGCACCCCACCGTGCCCCGGCAACAGGCGTCCAGAATCCTTGACCCCTGCGGTGCGCTTGAAGGCGCTCTCCACCAGGTCCCCGACAATGGATGCAGCAATGCAGACCACGACCAACAGCAAGAAGAGCACCCACTGAACGGCACTCATGGGCACCCACACGGCGGCCACCGGGACGACGATCAGCAGTGCGGCCACTGCGCCTCCAAGCGCACCTTCCCGCGTCTTTCCAGGACTGACCGTGGGCGCCAGCTTGTTCTTGCCCCAGGCGCGGCCTGCGAAATAGGCGCCAATGTCGGCGCCCCAGACCACGCCGAACACCATGGTCAATGCCGCCCAGCCTGCCGCGCCTTCGGTGATGGCGATCAACGCCAAAGGCACGGGCACCAGCATCAATAGGCCAATACCCAGAGAGGCGTTGGTGCCAAAGCGCTGACGCGCGATGCTGGCGGGAAAGCCCCGCAGCAGATACAGACTATAGACCCACCACAAGGCTGACACGCCCCACAGCCACGGCGCCAACGTGAACTCCACATGCCCATACCAGGCCGCTGCGCAGAGTACGGCGACCAGGAAGCTGTATCGCAAACGCGCCGCCACACTGGCGGCCCCGGCGATACCCGCCCATTCCCAGGCGGCACCCAGGGTTGCCAGACAAAACACCGCGTACAGCGCCACACCGTCCAGTAATAACAGCGCTGCCCCCAATAGAAGGAGGAGCACGATGGCCGTCACAACGCGCTGCGCCAACATCGGTCAGGGGGCCTCCACCGATCCGAAGCGCCGCTGGCGCTGCGCGTACCAGTCGAGAGCGGCATCGAGATGCCGCGCGTCGAAATCGGGCCACAGGGTGTCGCAGAAATAGAGTTCGGAATAGGCAAGCTGCCAGAGCATGAAGTTGCTGATGCGACGCTCGCCACCGGTGCGGATCAATAGGTCCGGTTCCGGAATACCCGCGGTACTGAGACGGCTGCTCAAGGCTTCATTGGTAATGGGCACCCCGTCCTGACGCGCACGCTCGGCCGCCTGGCAGATATCCCATTGCCCGCCGTAACCGAGCGCCACCAGAAGTCCAAGGCGTTGATTGCCAGCCGTCGCCGCTTCGGTGGCGCGCATTTCCTCCTGCAGCTTCTCGGGGAAGCCTTCGCGGTTGCCGATAAAACGCATGCGCACACCATTGCGCTGCAGCCCCGCCCCTTCGCGACGCAGGGTACGGCCAAATAGATGCAGCAGCATCCGCACTTCGCGTTCAGGACGGTTCCAATTTTCCTGACTGAAGGCGAAGAGGCTCAAGAACGGCAAATCACGGTCGGCGGCTGCTTCCACGATGCGTCGCGCGGCCTGTACTCCGACGCGGTGGCCCAGTGCACGCGGCCGACCGCGCTGGGAGGCCCAGCGGCCATTGCCGTCCATGATCACGGCGACGTGGGCGGGTCGTGCCGGAGGTTTCGGCGTTGTGGAACTGGACGGCATCATCCGCTCAAAGGGAGAGCGTTTCCTTTTCCTTGGCGGCCATGACCGCTTCGATCTGCGCGATGTGGTCGTCGGTGATCTTCTGGATCTCGTTTTCGGCGCGCTTCTCGTCGTCCTCGCTGATCATTTTTTCCTTGACCAGCTCCTTGACCGACTGGTTGGCGTCGCGCCGGATGTTGCGCACGGCGACACGGGCATTCTCTGCTTCGTGACGCACCACCTTGGCCAGTTCCTTGCGGCGCTCCTCGGTGAGCGGCGGCAAGTTGATGCGGATGACGGATCCCGCCGTGTTCGGATTCAGGCCGAGATCGGAATTGATGATTGCTTTCTCGATCACCGGCGTCATGCTCTTTTCCCAAGCCGTGATCGTGATGGTGCGGGCGTCCTCGGCCACGACGTTGGCGGCCTGCGAAATGGGCACTTCCGAACCATAGTAGTCAACGCGGACGTGGTCCAGCAGTGAGGCATTGGCGCGTCCCGTGCGCAATTTGGCGTACTCGTTCTCGAGCACTTCGATCGCCCGCTTCATGCGGTGCTTGGCGTCCTTCTTGATGTCGTCGATCATGGTGCCTGACAGTCCCCGTGAAAATCCTTATAGAACGTGCGTACCGATATCTTCGTCGCCCGCGACGATGCGCGCCAGCGCGCCGGGCTGCGTCATGTCGTAGACCCGCAGCGGCATGCGATGGTCCCGGCACAGCACGATGGCGGTCTGATCCATCACCCCGAGTCGTCGGTCCAGCACCTCGTCGTAGGTCAAACGCGGAATCCGGTGCGCTTCCGGATCCTGCATCGGGTCGGCTGAATAGATGCCGTCTACCTTCGTCGCCTTGAGCATCAGCTCGGCGTCGATTTCAATGGCGCGCAGGGCCGCCGCGGAATCGGTGGTGAAGAACGGATTGCCGGTGCCCGCAGCGAGGATGACGATGCGGCCCTTCTCCAGATGCCGCACGGCGCGACGCCGGATGTAGTCCTCGCAGACCTGATTGATGCGGATGGCCGACATCACGCGCGTCTGGCAGTTGATCTTCTCCAGAGCATCCTGCAGCGCCAGCGCATTCATGACGGTGGCGAGCATGCCCATCTGGTCTGCCGTCACACGTTGGATGCCGCCTCGGGCAAGGCCCTCGCCGCGGAAGATGTTCCCGCCGCCAATCACGACGGCGACTTCTGATCCGCTTTCCACTACGGCCTTCAGTTCCGCCGCAACGTCACCAATCACGGGCGAGGCGATGCCATATTCAAGCTCGCCCATCAACGCTTCACCAGACAGTTTGACGAGCACGCGTCGATAGACTGGGGACGACGACATCGAAGACACTCCGGCAGCTAGAAGACGACCGGCACACGTCTTCGCGCGCCGGGGCGGGCAATGGCCGCTGCACCCCTGGGGCGCAGCGGCGCAAGTCTACGCTAGCCCGCCGTCGCCTGCGCGGTGGCTTTCACTTCGCTGGCGAAATCGCTTTCCTGCTTCTCGATGCCCTCGCCCACTTCGAAACGCACGTACTGCGCAACGTCCGTGCTCTTCTGCTTGAGCAGCTTCTCGACCGTGGTATCGGGATCCTTGACGAAGGGCTGACCGTAGAGGGTGATCTCCGCCAGGTACTTGCGCAGACGCCCTTCGATCATCTTCTCGATGATCTCAGCCGGCTTACCGCTGTCCTCGGCCTGCGACTTCAGAATTTCCTTTTCGGAGGCGCGCACGTCCGCCGGCACATCCTCGGCGTTGCGGTACTGCGGATTCGAGGCCGCGATATGCATGGCCAGGTCCCGCGCCAACTCGGCGTCGTCACCAGCCGTCAGCGCCACCACAGTGCCGATGCGCTGGCCGTGGCGATAAGTCGCGATCGGGCCACCCGCATTATCGACCACCACGAAACGCCGGATGTCCATCTTCTCGCCCAGCTTGGCGATCAGCGCACGGCGCTGTTCTTCCAGCGTGCCGTTGCCGTCGTCGATGGCGAGCAGCGCGTCCACGTCAGCCGGACGGTGCTCAATGGCCAGCGTGGCGACCTTGTCGGCCAGCGCCATGAATTCCTCGTTCTTGGCGACGAAATCCGTCTCGCTGTTCACTTCGACCATGGCCACGGCGTTATCGCGCTCGACGATGGCGATCGTGCCATCGGCGGCGACGCGCGAGGCCTTCTTGTCGGCCTTGGCCATGCCGTCTTTGCGCATCTTCTCGATGGCGGCGTCGATGTCACCGTCGGTGGCCTGCAGCGCCTTCTTGCAATCCATCATCGCGGCGCCGGTGCGCTCGCGCAGTTCCTTCACAAGTGCTGCGGAAATGCTCATGCCGATGCCTCCTGCGTGTCGTCGGCCGGTTCATTGGGGGCCGCTGCGGCCATCTGCGTTTCAGCATCGCGCGCGGCGCCGCCTACGGAGTTGGCGCCCTTGGCGTCAATCACGGCATCCGCGATGCACTGGCAGTAGAACTTGATGGCGCGCGTGGCGTCGTCGTTGCCGGGGATGACCGAGTCAATGCCATCCGGGCTGTTGTTGCTGTCCACCACCGCGATGATGCGGATACCCAGTTTGCGGGCTTCCTTGACGGCGATGTCTTCATAGCCGGTATCAATCACGAATAGACAGTCCGGCAGACTGTTCATGTGCTTGATACCGCCGAGGGAGCGCTGCAGCTTGGCGAGGTCGCGCTGGAATTCGAGCTGTTCCTTCTTGGGGAGCTTGTTGATCGAGCCGTCCTCGACCTGCTTCTCCATTTCGATGAGGCGGTTGATCGACTGCTTCATCGTCTTGAAGTTGGTAAGCGCCCCGCCCAGCCAGCGCTGGTTGATGTACGGCATGCCGCAGCGACGGGCTTCCTGTTCCACGACATCGCGCGCGGCGCGCTTAGTGCCCACGAAGAGGATCGATCCCCCGTTGGCCGCCAGCTTGCCCGCGTAGTTGCAGGCATCGCGCAGCATGGGGAGCGTGTGCTCCAGGTTGATGATGTGCACCTTGTTGCGGTGGCCGAAGATGTACGGATCCATCTTCGGGTTCCAGTAGCGCGTACGGTGTCCAAAATGCGCGCCCACTTCCAGCAGCTGGCGCATGGTGATGTCAGCCATGATGACTCCTTGGGTTGTCAGCAGATCGCGCGGCGTGTGTTGCAGATCTCCCCGACGGGAAAACACCCAAGCTCGACGCGCGAATGGAATTTCGCCACTCAGACGGCGATTGCCGACTGAATCACGCCCTGAACGGCATGCACGCTGCATTGCCAAACGAGGGCGCGCTTTATACCATGCCGCGCCCTTTGCCCACAACGGCGGCATTTGAATGGCCATTACGATCAAGTCCGCGGCGGAACAAGACGGCATGCGCGCAGCCTGTCAGGCGGCCGCCTCGGTGCTGCAGTATCTGGAACCCCACGTCACGGCTGGCATCACCACCGGCGAACTCGATGATCTCGCCCGGGAATACGTGCAGGGCCCTTTGGGCTGTACCTCCGCCACCATCGGCTATACCGCCGGCAGCAGCCGCCCGCCCTTCCCCGGCGCCATCTGCACCTCGGTCAATCACGTGGTCTGCCACGGCATTCCGGGGCCGAAGAAGCTCAAGCGCGGCGACATCATGAATATCGACGTCACCGTCATCAAGGACGGCTGGCATGGCGACACCTCCAAGATGTACTACGTCGGCGAGCCATCGGTGCTGGCACGTCGCCTGTGCGAGACCGCGCACCAGGCCATGGTCGCCGGCATCGAGATGGTTCGTCCGGGGGCCACGCTGGGCGATATCGGCCATGCCGTGCAACAGGTGGCTGAGGCCGAAGGGTTCTCGGTTGTCCGCGAGTATTGCGGCCACGGCATCGGCCGCGGCTTTCATGAGGATCCTCAGGTGCTGCACTACGGCAAGCCCGGCACGGGCCAGGCCCTCAGGCCCGGCATGACCTTCACCATCGAACCGATGGTCAATGCCGGCGCACCGGGTACGCGCGAGCTACCCGACGGTTGGACCGTAGTCACCCGGGACCACAAGCTGTCGGCGCAGTGGGAACACACCATCCTCGTCACAGAAAATGGCTACGAGGTGCTGACGCTGCGCGACGGCGCGGTCTGAAGCGCGCACAATCCTCCCATGGAAAGCCCAACCGTCGCCGCCCACGCCGAATCCGCCTTTAGTCTTGAGAGCGTCCGGCGCCGCCTGCAGCCCGCCAGTGGCGGCAGCAGTACCGAGATCTTTCGGGACACGCTGCGCTGGGGCGCCGACCGCTTGCAGACCCTGTTTCATGAGGGCGCTCCCGCGGATGCACTGGTCGAAGCACGTTCCATGCTGGTGGATGAAGTGCTGCGCGCAGCCTGGCAAGCACATGCCGGCACGCACAGCGATGGCCTTGCCCTGCTTGCAGTCGGCGGCTACGGCCGCAACGAGTTGCTGCCTCACTCCGACATCGACCTTCTGGTCCTGCACAGCGACACCGGTCTTGAGCGCCATCGCGGCGAGCTTGAACAGTTCATGGCCATGCTCTGGGACATCGGCCTCGAAGTGGGAGCCTCGGTCCGCACCGTGGCGGACTGCCAGAATCAGGCACGCGAGGACCTCAGCATCTTCACGACGCTGACCGAACATCGCCTGCTCGCCGGATCGCCGGCGCTGGTCGACGCGCTGGAAGCCGCCCTCGGACCGGACCATGTGTGGCCGAGTCAGGACTTCTTCCGCGCCAAGCTGAAGGAACAGCAAAGCCGCCACGCCAAGTTCGACGACACCGGCTACAAGCTCGAACCGAACGTCAAGGAGAGCCCGGGGGGACTGCGCGATATCCAGACCGTGGCGTGGGTCGCCAAGCGCCACTTCGGCGCCGGATCCTTGCGCGATCTTCGCGAGCGCGGCTTCCTGAGCAAGCAGGAATGCGACGAGCTCTACGCCGGCCAGGACTTCCTGTGGCGGGTGCGTTTCGCGCTGCACATGCTGACTGGGCGCAAGGAGGACCGTCTGCTGTTCGACCACCAGGTACGGGTGGCGACACTGTTCGGTTATGTAGATGCCGATTCGACGCTGGCCGTCGAGCAGTTCATGCAGCTCTACTACCGCAATATCAAGATGTTGACCTGTCTGAACGACATGCTGCTGCAGCTGTTCGAGCAGGCCATTCTGGACGACGCCGCGGCTGAGGAGCCGCAGGTCATCAACGAGCGCTTCTGCATCCGCAGTCACTTCATCGAAGTGCGGCGCGACAACGTCTTCCGCGAGCAGCCCTGGGCGCTCATCGAGATCTTTCTGCAGCTGCAGCGCCACCCGGAAGTACACGGCATCGGCGCCAGCACATTGCGCCTGATTCGTCGCGATCGCCGCCTGGTCGACGAAGGTCTGCGCGAAACGCTGCACGCTCGCGAACTCTTCATTCTCATGTTCCGCGAGGGGCGCGGCCTCACCCGCGCCTTGCGCCGCATGAACCGCTATGGCGTACTTGGCCGATACCTGCCGGACTTCGGCAAGGTTATCGGTCATATGCAGTACGACCTCTTCCACACGCTGACTGTGGATGAGCACACGCTCTATGTAGTGCGCAACCTTCGCCGGATGGCGATGCAGCGCTTCCGTGACGAACTGCCCTTCTGTCATGAGGTGATGCAGCGCATCCCACGCCGTGACCTCCTCTATCTCGGCGGTCTCTTTCACGATATCGGCAAGGGACAGGGCGGTGATCATTCCACCATCGGTGCCGATACCGCCAAGCGCTTCTGCCTGAATCATGGCCTGTCACACGCGGACGCCCAGCTGGTCGATTGGCTGGTGCGCAATCATCTGTTGATGTCGCTCACTGCCCAGCGCATGGATATCTCCGACCCGGACGTGGTCAGCGAATTCACTCAGAAGGTCGGCTCACGCGCCCGCCTGGACTACCTCTTCCTGCTGACCTGCGCCGATATCCGGGCTACCAACCCCAAGCTCTGGAACAGCTGGCGCAAGTCGCTGCTGGAAGAACTCTATCGGGCTACCGCCACCGCCTTCGATCGTGGCATCGAGAATCCACAGGACACACAGGAAGTGGTTGCAGAGCGCCGCCAGCAGGCGCTGCAGCTGAGCGGTCTGGACGCTGGCGAAGCCGAGCGCATCTGGACGCGCCTCGATGACGACTATTTCCTGCGCTATACGCCCGAGGAATTGGCCTGGCATCTGCCGGCGCTGCTGCAGGCGGCGCCGCAGGACACCTTGGTGCTGGTCGAGGATGTGGCCGAACGCGGCACCACCGTTTTCGTCTACACGCTCGACCGCGATCGCCTGTTCGCGGTCACCACGGGCGTCCTCGCGCAGCTTGGCCTGAGCATTCTCGACGCCCGGCTGAACACTACTGCCGATGGCTACGCCCTGGACTCCTATGTCGTGATCGAGGGCGATGGCAGCGCCATTGATGGCAGCAGCCGTCGCGAAGAGATCGAGGCAGCATTGCGCGAGCGCCTGCAGCCAGAGGTGCTCGAACCCGTGCGCGTCTCGCGTCGTGCCTCGCGCCAGCTCCGGCATTTCGATACGCCGACCATCGTGCGCCACTACGCCGACGACGCACGCGAGCGCACCGTCATCGAATTGGTCAGTGGCGACCGCCCCGGCCTGCTGTCGCTGGTTGGTGAGGTCTTCGCAGAGCACGGCGTTCGCCTGGACGCCGCGAAGATTGCCACCATTGGCGAGCGCGCCGAAGACATCTTCTACGTCACGGATGCAAGCGACCAGCCCTTGGTCGACACCGATGCCGCCGACGCCCTGTGTGACGACATCGTCGACAAGGTCAAGGCCATGGACGACAGCCCTTAACCCACTCCAACAAGCACATTTCATGAATCAACAAGCACTCCAGGCCGCCATCGAAGCGGCATGGGAAGACCGCGACAATGTCACCCCCCAGAGCACCAAGGTCGCCGAGGCGGTCGAGGCCTGCATCCAGCTGCTCGACAGCGGTGCCGCCCGCGTCGCTGAACCGGAAGCTTCCGGCCAATGGCAGGTCAACCAGTGGCTGAAGAAGGCGGTGCTGCTGTCCTTCCGACTGCACGGCAATGCCCCGGTCGAGATGGGCGCCCTGCGCGGCTGGGACAAGGTGCCTCTGAAGTATGCCGACTGGAGCGAAGCCGACTTCCAGGCCCAGGGCGCGCGGGTGGTCCCGCCGGCGGCTGTCCGCCGTGGCAGCTATATCGCCCCAGGGGCGGTGCTGATGCCCTCCTACGTCAACATCGGCGCCTGGGTTGGCAAGGGCACGATGGTGGACACTTGGGCCACCGTGGGTTCCTGCGCCCAGATCGGCGAAAACGTGCATCTCTCCGGCGGTGCCGGCATCGGCGGTGTGCTGGAGCCGCTGCAAGCCAACCCGACCATCATTGAGGACAACGTCTTCATCGGTGCGCGTTCCGAGATCGTGGAAGGCGTGATCGTAGAGCGAGACAGCGTGATATCCATGGGTGTATTCATCGGCCAGTCCACCCCGATCTACGACCGCGAGACCGGAGAAACTCTGCGTGGACGCGTACCGGCCGGATCGGTGGTCGTGGCCGGCTCGCTACCCCGCGACAACGGTGCCTACAGCATCAACTGCGCTGTCATCGTCAAGAAGGTCGATGCCGGCACCCGCGCCAAGGTGGGCCTGAACGCGCTGCTGCGCGACGTCTGAGCCGGCCGTGACGGAGTATCCCGACCACCAGGGTGGCCCGACCCGCGCGCTGCTGGAGCAGATGATCGCCTGCGCCTCGGTCACGCCCGAAGACGCTGGCTGCTCGCAGCTTATCAGCAACGCCCTGACGCCCCTCGGCTTCAGTTGCGAGCATTTCGATGCTGGAGGTGTGCACAACACCTGGCTGCGCATCGGCAACCGTGCGCCGCTCTTCGTCTTTGCCGGACATACGGATGTCGTTCCGCCAGGGCCACTGGAGCGTTGGACCAGCCCACCCTTCGAACCCACGGAGCGCGACGGTCTGCTCTATGGCCGCGGCGCTGCCGACATGAAGTCCGGTCTGTGCGCCATGGTGACCGCCACCCGGCGTTTTCTGGAACGCGAAAAGCTCGACGGCAGCATCGCCTTCCTGCTCACCAGTGATGAAGAAGGCCCGGCCCGTCATGGCACGCGTCATGTCATGCAGCAGCTGTTGGCACGCGATGTCCGGCCGGACTTCGCGGTCGTGGGCGAAGCATCCAGCGTGGAGGCATTGGGAGATCGCATCATGATCGGGCGCCGGGGTTCCCTGAATCTGCGGCTGCGCGTCGATGGCCGCCAAGGCCACGTCGCCTACCCGCACCGCGTCGACAACCCGATCCATCGCATCAGCCGTGCCATGGCCGAGCTGGCCAATGAGCACTGGGACGACGGTGACGACGACTTTCCGCCGACCACCTTCCAGGTGTCGAATCTGAATGCCGGCACCGGGGCCACCAATGTGGTTCCGGGCAGCGCCGAGGCACTCTGCAATTTCCGGCACTCCCCCGTCACCAGCGCCACCACGCTGATGGCGCGCAGCGAGCGCATCATCGCCAAGCATTGCCCGGATTACATCGCCGAATGGAGTGTCTCGGGCGATCCCTTCGTCACCCAACGCGGCAGCCTGACCCGCGCTGCCAGTGAAGCCATTCGCTCGGTGACAGGATTGATCCCCGAGTTCTCAACCGGCGGAGGCACGTCGGATGCACGCTTCATTACCCCTGCAGGCACACAGGTCATCGAAATCGGCCCAATCAACGCCAGCATTCACCAGATTGATGAGCATGTACGCGTTGCCGACCTGGATCCACTGGCGCGGATTTACGAGGACGTGCTCCGCCGATTGATTGCCGGATAGCCAGAAACATCTGCGCCAAGCGACGGATTGATCACCCCGTATGACTCAGCGCCCGGAGGACTCTTCAATAATCCACGCGCCTGGGAAATGAGTGCGAAGCATCAATCGCGCCTCGTCTGCAGTTTCAATTCCAGCAAATGGCCCTACTAGGACCCGGTGCATATCGTTTCCCGGATCTCGGGCAACGCTAGCACGGCTACGAATGGAATCCACAAGCCCCTCACGAAAACGACGCGCCCGGTCTTCAGAGCTAAAGGCACCCAGCACGACAAACCAATTGCCATCTGGAACGGTAACGAGCTTTGAAACCGCTACCTGCGATGTCCGGCCCACCGTTTGTTCCGTCTGCGCATCGGGCCGCACGTCATCTTTGTCCGTCTTTACAGCCTCCGTAGATTGGGTCGGAGGTTCATCCGCCAACCTCGGAGCTGACGCCGCCCTGACCGGAGGCGGCGATGCAGGAGGTGAAGTCGCTTCCGAAATACGCGCAAAGGTCGGCGCGAACATGCGTTCTTCCAGTGTCTCCGGCGGCAGCGCCTCGTAGCTCAGCGCACCATTGCTTGTTAACGAAACACACTCGCGAGCTTCACGCAGAAATACCGTGTGTCCACTATCGAGTAGCTCAACCTCGACGACGCCCGAAGCCGCACAGATCCTTGATGCGCCGTCCGTCGCCGCAAACCAACCCTCCGCTCCGGACATCAACGCGCGCGCACGCCGTGAACGTAGCTCGACATGCTGTTCTGGGGGAACGCGAACCGATGCCTCGCCCTCCTCAACCCGAATGGTGCTTCGTCCAGTTTGAAGATTCACAGTGGCTTCGCCGCGAACTCCGATAATTGCTCCGGCGCCATTCGCTGTGAGCCGATCTTCTGCGCTTACGTCAATGCTTGCATCAGATGGCAGAAGTCGACCCGGCACCAACTCAACTCTTTCACCCGCCAGCCCCGACGCAGACACACCCGCATTCACACTTATCACCTGCCACTGCACTTCCTGTGCAACGCCTGAAAACGGCGTAATCGCTGCCAACAGCGTTGCAACGAAAACCGTTAACCAACAGCGGTTTACGGAGTATCCGCGCGCGGTCTCTTCCACTGAATTTTTCACCTTCTTGTACAGGAATCAAATCTTACAAGCATGCCGCACCATATGCTGGTCGTCGTAATGACGCAATAGCACCAGACGCGCCGATAGTTTCCGCGAACAAAGGACCGTTGCTGACCCGTTAATCGCCGTCGAATGAAGCAGCGGTCGATGACTTGAGCCATGATTGAAGCTGCTGTTCCGAGTAATCGGTTGCCCGCGAAACCAGTTGATCAAACTGGTCCCAATCGAACATCCCGGTCCCGCCCACCGGCATTCTCAAAAAGAGGTCTGTGCGCGCGGCCCGCGCATCTCTTTCCTCTGCAGTTGATAGCGTCGCGGTCCGATACAGCACGCGGAAGATATTCACCTTTTCCGCCTGCCCCGCCGGACTGTCCTGGGCAGCAAGCCCAAAACTCTCGTTTGCGGAAACATCTGAGGCGATGACTGGTCCACGTCCGAGATCAGCGAGTGCATCCGAGGGCACCGGCGTCAGTACACCCCCATCGACTAGGACATCGCCGTTATAGATCACGGGTGGAGCAACACCCGGTACGGACATACTCGCCACTAGCCAGTGACTCAGCAGCCCATGGTCATGCAGTTCGGGCCGAGCACGCGTGAGGTTGGTCGTCATGCAGGCAAAGTAGCCGCGCATTTCCTCAATGCGCGTTGATCCGAAGATTTGTTCAAGATGCTGGCGTGCTCTCCGTGCGCGTATGAGTGAAACACGCGGCAACGTGAAGTCATTGAGGAGGTTGCGCTGCACGAACATGCCGTGCGCAACTTCTCGCGTTCCATCGGCACCGAGGCCCGAGCCATAGAGCGCTCCAATCAACGCCCCCATACTCGTTCCAACGACAAGGTCGGCCCGCATTCCAAGGCGCTCCATCGCCTTCAGCAAGCCAATATGCGCAAACCCCCTCGCACCGCCGCCACCGAGAGCCAGGCCAACTGCCTTACCAGTCAGCAACCGCACCATGCGATCGAAGGCGGCTCGATCGCCAACTTCAACACGATGGTGCATCCGGGCCCCGTACAGAGCCCGCCACGCCAAGCGATCGCTGGCGCCCGCGCCGACGATGACCACTTCGGGTTCTGCATGCCCTTGCAACCCACTGATTTGCTCGGACAACGCCGACGCACGCGCTGCCGTGCCCGAGGACGCAATAACAACGATTCGGTCCGCTTGGCGCAAACAACGCGCACACCAGTCATCATCATTTCGCCGCGCCATGTAGACGACGAAATCGTAGTCGGATTCCAGGGCATCCAGAACCGCCACCCCTTCAGCCGTGGTCAAGTCCCACTCACAGCGACGGGCCACCTGAGGCCCGTCCATGCACTGCCCATCAGTTCTTACCACCGTTCCGCGGTCCGTTAACGACTTCATCAGCGCATCGGCAACAACCTCAACCGGCGCACCTTCGTGCGCAGGGACAACCGCCAGGGTACGTGCGCTTCGGCGTTCGTCACCCACACGACGTGGCGGCGCGTAGAGGACGGATCGCAGCCATTGTCTAACCGCCTCGCGCCCGAATGTGGGGTGCCGGTAGAGCAAACGCTCGACCGCGGATTCGCCAATGCGAACGACCTCGCTGTCGCGCATGGCACGCAGTGTGGCGCGGTGAGCCTTCCCGGCCATGAGGGAGAGACCCCCCATGGTTTCTCCGGACTTCAGCTCCCGTACAACTTGAATACCGTTATCGGTCTCGCGTTCCGCACGCATACGGCCGTGGGCAACAAGATACAGCGCATCACCAGGGCTACCCTCTCGATAGAGCACCTGTCCACCAGCGATACGCTCCATCGTGCACTGACGTGCCAAACGAGCAAGCCCGATCCGTCCCAACTGGGAGAAGATCGGGCTCTCGCGCAGTGCGTCTTCAATGCGTGCCATCCCGCTCTATTTCCTCATCAGCGGAGCCGGCACGCACGATGCCTCATTTAGGCAGCTTCTTCCATTGCCTCACTGTAACGGCCGGTTGCCGCCAATCCATTGAGCTTCGCACGATGGAAGAAGGCTTTCTGCGCCACTTCGGTGTTCGCGGAGTTGCCACCCCAAGCTTTCAGTGCTGCAGCCTGCAAAGCACGACCGTAAGAGAAGGTCAGCGACCACGGCGCGGACCCTTGCTTGTTCATCGCATCCAGATGCTTCGTGGCTAGTTCGTCCGACTGCCCACCAGACAGGAACGCAATACCCGGAACCGCGCTTGGCACGCAGCGCTTCAAGGTGCGCAAGGTCGCATTTGCAACGGTTTCCACGTCGGCTTGAACGGCGCACTGCTTACCGGAGATCACCATATTGGGCTTCAATACCATGCCTTCCAACAAGACACGCTGCTTCGCCAATTCAGCGAAGGTTGCATTAAGCACATCGCGGGTGACCGCTTCACACACCTCGATGGTGTTATCCGCGTCCATCAGCACTTCTGGCTCCACTATCGGCACGATTCCAGCTTCCTGGCAAAGGGCGGCGTAGCGAGCAAGCGCATGTGCATTCGTGGCAATGGCGTAATTTGTCGGCAAGCCCTCACCAATCGTGATCACAGCCCGCCACTTCGCAAATCGAGCGCCCGCTTCGTGGTATTCGGCCAAGCGCTCACGCAACCCGTCCAACCCCTCGGTAACGGTTTCTCCCTCTGCGCCGGCCAGCGGCTTTGCGCCCTTATCGACCTTGATGCCGGGCACGATGTCACGGTCAGCGAGCAGCTTTGCAAAAGGGGTTCCGTCACTGGTGTTCTGATACAGCGTTTCCTCAAACAGGATTGCCCCGCTGATGTATTCTTCAGCGCCGGGGGTCGTAAACAGGAGATCCCGGTATGCACGACGATTCTCCTCCGTGCTTTCGACCGAAATCGAGTCGAAGCGCTTTTTGATCGTACCCGTCGACTCATCCGCCGCCAGAATGCCGCGTCCAGGTGCAACCATCTTTTTCGCGGTGTCGACTAGCGTCCTTTCATCCATGTCCCACAACTCCCGTTCAATTGACGTGTAATTGCAGCCGTCGCTGCCATGCGCGACTGCCTCCAATGAAGGGACTGCAACCTCGCATTCTCAGCGGGCTATGGTAGCACTGACACCGCTCGCAATCCGTCCCGGTGACCTGTTCAGCCGAGGCCTCACAAACCAATGCGCGATTTGTGCTCGAGGGCTAGCGCGCAAATCATAAGCTGCGGTAACCTCCGGACGTACAAAGGGGGGTTCACTTGTCAACGGCCGATATCGCGGTTTTCGCGGTCTCGTGTCCGACGGACGGGATGAGCGTAGTTTGTCTTTCCGCAGAGTACTCAACCATGGTCGTATTCCACCGCGCGTTGCTAACCCCGCTGTTGGTAGCGCTGGCATCCCTGTCCACCGCCTGTACGATCGTTCCGGGCTACCAGCTAAGTCCATCCAAAGGCGATAGTGGAGGGCCACCCAGGTCCATTCCGTATGACGTTGTTCGAGTCACTCCCAATACCATTACTTCCCTCAGAGAGAAGCAACGCGCATCCACCCAAATCACGTTGCCGCCGAGCTTCAAATCCGTCCAACAGGTGAAGCGAGAGGGCTACAGCTACCGCATTGGGCCTGGAGACATTCTGAAAATTGTCGTTTGGGAACACCCAGAGCTCACAAACCCCGGCAACGAGCTGCGTTCCGATGAAGCCACCGGTCGGCTTGTGGATGCCCAAGGCAAAGTCTTCTTCCCATACGTTGGCGAGTTTCGCGCCGACGGCATGCGCCTTGCTGACCTCCGCAGCCACATTTCCGAAAACCTCCAGCGGGTGATTCGCGAGCCCCAGGTTGACGCCAATGTCGCAGCGCACCGCAGCCAGCGTGTATACCTAACGGGAGAAGTCGCTCAGCCAGGCGTCATTTTCCTGAACGATGTGCCACGTGGCCTACTCGACGCCATCAATGAAAGGGGCGGCCTGACGCCCGAGGCAAGCCGGCGTCGGGTCATCATTTCCCGAGACGGCGTCACATCGCGCCTCGATACCGAGGCATTGCTCAAGTACGGTCGCGCCGAATACAACATCGCGCTTGAGCCCGGTGACGTGATTCACGTGCCCGACAATACTTCCGAACGCATCTTCGTACTTGGGGAGGCTACTTCCGAAGGCCCGGTGCCTCTAGTCGGCAATAGCACCACCCTGACGGAGGCACTGTCGTCGGCAGGCGGCATCGAGCAACTTTCCGCCAAAGACGCCGGCATATTTGTGTTCAGGGCAAGCGGCAAGGGTGCGGAAGATGTGAGTGGCAACACCGAGGGCGAGCGCGCGCCCTCTGCAACGGTGTACGCCCTTGATACCGGGCGCATGGACGGCTTTCTCCTGGCCGACCAGTTTCAATTGGAACCGCGCGATGTGATCTACGTATCCGCCACCGGCTTTGCCAAGTACAACAGAATCATTCGCCAAATCCTGCCGACGGTTTCCACCTTCTTCCAGTTGGAGCGCTTTATAGACCGCGAATAGGCAGCCACGTATCTCTTTTCCGCCGGATTCCCAAGAGCGACGCAACCATAAACAGCACGATCGTCACCCAGTTCACCGCACCTCCGCCGGAACTGCTACCGGCAGGTGTTTTGGCATTCGATCCTGGACGAGGCTCGTCAGATTCGGGCGAATCAGAAACCGACCCCACCCCTGAGCTGAGCGGTTCGGCTTGGGGGCCCAATGGATCCAGCCCGTCGATGCGATCAAGCGAGCGATTGGGCGCCAGAAACACTCGCAGTGGCTGCCCCAAGGCACCACTGGCGTGGTATGCCTCTTCGAGGCGCCCGAAGAAATCTGGCCCGGCAATTTGGTTACTAGCGCGCCCCGGCTCAGCGGTGCTGCAGGCGGAGCTGCCTGCTGAAAGCGCACCAACTAACCGTTCCTCGGCATCCCAAAGACCCGCGCCAGAACTACCTGCCTCGGTTACACCTTGCGTCCATTCCACGCGCCACGCGTCGACCATCTGCAAGACGGGATCCAATAGATCTCCTGTCGTTGTGCGGACCAAAAGACGAATAGGGGGCTCGGAGAATGTGCTGATCTTTTTCACGTCCGCCGATGGATGGTGCACCGTCGCGCCAGAGCTAAGCGCCCCACCTGAGGCATCCCAACCGGCGTAGTACGGGTCGTACTCCGCAGGGGGCCTTGACGACAACTCGGGAGACTGACATCCGAGGCTGGATCTCTAAACAATAACCGCTCCCCGAAGACCTTTCGCAAGGCGCTTTGCCCCACATTGCTGCCGCATTGGGCGCTCTGAAACTTGAATACAGCAATCACGGATTCCGGCGGATACCCCCCATCGCTATCCGATTGGCGAATCTGGCAATGGTCGGCAGTCATCAGCAGCGGTCGCTCATCTTGCTCCGCATTGTTCACGAGCACCCCGGTGCAAAGAATCTGGTTGCCAATAACCAGTAATACCGTGGAACGAACCGCCGCGGACCAATTCTCACCCACCGGACATTGCACGTTCGTATGGCAACTGCCGGAATCGCCAGTCGCCCTGAATGCCGGTTTTGTGGTGGCCAACGGGTCATGCTCACCGTATTGAACCGTCACATCATTCAGTCGGAACTCGGAAAGCTGAGAGGCAGGCATGCTGGTCGTGTCCCACGACGTGGTGTAAGTAATGGGTGTCACCGGTGGCAACTGGTTTAGGTTTGGGTTGCGACGACCAACCTTCACCGAGGAACCACCGATGACCGATGAGATGATGAACCTGCGGGCGCTGTTTTCGATCCGCCCGGACGCCGATCTGCTGCGCGAGATGATTGGTTTTGCCTGCCGACGCCTGATGGAGCTGGAGATTGGCGCCCGCACGGGTGCGGGCTATGGCGAGAAGAGCGTGGAGCGTCTGGCGCAGCGCAATGGCTACCGCGAGCGTGACTGGCAGACCCGTGCCGGGACCGTGGAACTGCGCATTCCCAAGCTGCGCAAAGGCAGCTATTTCCCGGGTTTTCTTGAGCCCCGGCGGATGTCGGAGAAGGCACTGACGGCGGTAATTCAGGAGGCTTACATCCAGGGGATCTCGACCCGCTCGGTCGATGACCTGGTGCAGGCCATGGGCGGCACCGGTGTGTCGAAGAGCCAGGTCTCGCGGCTGTGCGAGGAAATCGACGAGCGCGTCCACGCGTTTCTGGATCGCCCGATCGAGGGGGATTGGCCCTATCTGTGGATCGATGCCACCTACGTCAAAGTCCGCCAAGCCGGCCGGATCATCTCGGTTGCGGTGATTGTCGCGGTGGGCGTCAACGGCGATGGCCGCCGCGAGGTGCTGGGCATGGATATCGGCCCGTCGGAGGCCGAGACCTTCTGGAAGGATTTTCTGCGCAAGCTCGCGCGGCGCGGGCTGCGCGGCGTCAAGCTGGTGATCTCCGACAGCCACGAAGGCATCAAGGTGGCCGTCTCCAAGGTCTTCACCGCCACCTGGCAGCGCTGCCGTGTCCATTTCATGCGTAACGCCCTGGCGCATGCCGGCAAGAGCGGCCGGCGTGTCGTCTCCGCCTTCATCGCCACCGCCTTCGCCCAGAACGATGCCGAGACAGCGCGCCAGCAGTGGCGTCACGTCGCCGACCAGCTCCGCAGCAGCGTGCCCAAGCTCGCCACGCTCATGGACGACGCCGAAACCAACGTGCTGGCCTACATGGACTTCCCCGCCGCCCACCGCGTCAAGCTACACAGCACCAATCCGCTGGAGCGCCTCAACGGCGAGATCAAGCGCCGCACGGAGGTCGTCGGCATCTTCCCCAACGAAGATGCGATCCGACGGCTCGTCGGCGCCATTCTCCTGGAGCAAAACGACGAGTGGGCCGTGCAACGTGCACGCTACATGACCCGGGAAACCATCACCGAGGTCATCCATCCACCCGCCATGCAGCTGCCGGCTGTGGCAGCCTAAGCAACGCAGCCAGCCGGACCAGTAGCCACCGCCATACCCAACGAGCTACACCACGGCTAGGGACACGACCGGCATGCTCGCGCGCGGTGTGACCGCATTACCGCGCACCAACGGAATCCAGACCGAGGCATTTCCTCCCGAAGACGCAGAGACTGCACGCGCCTTACTCCGGGCGCCGTTCGCGTCTTCTAGCCGTAGTTCACCATGAGCCGGCAATTCAAGCGAATCAAGGCGTAACCCAATATACGCAGCGTCTGCGCTTTCAAATCTCAAGGCCCATAAGGCTCTATCACCTTTCACCTCCCAGTGACCTTGGGATGGATCGAGATTGAGGCGCAATTCTTGCCCGAGCTGCATGGAAAGGCGTCGAGGCTCTCCACCCGCACCTTTTTCAGACTTGACGTCCGATGCTACCGGTGCACTCAATTGAATGGTAGCGTCCCCGTACTCCGCCGCCGTAAGAGTGAAACCGAGTAAGGCTGGCACGCAAAGCCAAGCGATCCGCTGCAAGGGCATGACACGTATCCGAAAGGGTTCGGATTCGTGATCGGCCCAGCGTCCGCGCTACAGAGAGTGCGCAGGTGTAGCGGTTACCCACGGCGGACGAGCGGCCGGTTCGCTCATTCCTTCGTCGAGCACGGCAAGCAGCCAGCAAGATCACAGTGTTCACAAATGAACAGTAACAACGGCTAGCACAGGTCCAGTAGTTCAGATATCCTCTGAGAGTAAGCGTCGTGTTCGGCGCCACTTCCGCATTGCCTGTACATTGCAGGCATCCGCGAGAAAACAGCACACTTTTGGGGTACGCGATGAATAAAGAATGGCTCTTCCGTTTTGGTGCGATCGCCGCCACTGGCATCTTTCTAACGGCCTGCGATGGCAACTCTGATCGCGTTCGCGCGGACGGAGGTGGCGGTGGAGCAGCGCCGCGCGACGTGACATTAAGAGCATCGAAAGGGGCAATTGTGGGAGCAACGTGCGAAATTGCACCGCTCAACAACCCAACCAATGTTCTGGATACTTGCCTTACTGATAATAACGGGGACTGCTCCTTCACAATTCCGGGAGATACTGGCCCAATTCTCTCAAGTTGCACGGGCGGTCGCTATTTTGAAGAGGCCCTTGGGGCTGAAGTGGAGGTAGCAGAAGGCCAGGTTTTCCGATCTGCCGCTCCGTCTAACCGGGATCGCGTTGCCGTCACGCCCTTCACGGATTTGATTGCAGAGCGCCTCGTCAACTCGGGTGTCGAGCAGCTGCTGGACGCAGATGTTGAAGCGGTCAACAATGACGTCTCCTCCTTCTTTGGCGTGGCCGACGCGCTGAACCCGCCCCAGCCCATTCGCAATTCTGACGATCTGAGCACGCTCTCCGGCGAAGAGGGCGCCTATGCAGCGGCACTAGCCGGATTCTCCTCCGTCGCTGGCGGGGATTCCCAAACATTGTTGAATTCGCTGCGTGACGACATTGCTGACGGCACCATTAACCAGATCAACCAAAACGATTTCGACCAGGCCACGCGCAGCGCAGCAGAGGGCACCGAAGCCGAAGACGACGTCGAAGACAACCAGGCACAGCCGCTACGCAATAACGGCGATATCTCGGCCCCAACCGGCGCGACCGGCGGCACGGGTGGCGGCAGCTAACCTGTAGAAGCAGCGGGCGTGTGGGTAGCCCCAACGCTACCCGCACCACAATTAACACTGAGGGACTCCACTTGGCGGGCCAGTTGCAATCGGCCCGCCAAAACTTTTCGAGGGGATGCAGAACAATGGAGACGCCGACATGGCAGCTAATCTGCGCTGCAGTCGCGCTTTGTGCATGTGCTCCGCTCCATGGCGCGGCCAGCGACCTTTCCTTCCAGGGATACTCGGGCTTATTGGAAATCCCGGATGCGTCCGTAACGCCGGAAGGCCAACTTCGACTGCATTACAACAACGACATTGAGTCGGTTTCTGCCCTTCCCGAAAACCGCACTTTCGATACAGCAGAAAATTACGTCGTCACCGCAGGCCTGTGGGACCGCCTCGAATTTGGTGGACGGCTTGCCAATGCGTTCGTAGACAGCCGCGCCGAGGGCACACGCCGAACGGACCTCAGCGCCAGCTTCAAGCTTCGGCTTTTTGACTACAAATGGTTCACTGCGGCGGCCGGCATCGCAGACTTCGGGGGGGAGGGCGTCAAACTGCAGGCGCGATATGGCGTCCTCAGCGCCAACCTGCCCTGGAATCTCATGGCTTCTGTTGGCCTCGGCACGGGCCCGGATCGCCTTGATGGTCCCTTTGGTGGCGTCCAATGGCAAGCCCTGCCCTTTCTCAGCCTGCTCGTCGACTACGACGCGGAAGAAGCCAACTATGGCATCCGTGCAGGGCACACATTTGCCAATGGCGTAAGGCTGAGCGCCACAGCCGCCGGGACATCGGCATCCGATTTGGGCCCTTCAGGCTCCATTACGCTATCCATCCCCTTGAGCCTTATGCGTACGGCTCCGCCCCCGCCGGCCCTGCAAGATCAAAGTTCGGAGAGCAATTCCCGGTCCGCCACTAGGGTGAGCGTCGTCCCTTCCAAATCTGCTAATGACAACCAGGCAGAAGGTCGTGCAGAACCGCCCATAAGCAATCTTCAGGTCTTTGCGAGCACGGACACGCCAAGAAACAGCCTGATTGCGTGGCAAAAGCGCGGGCTACTGGAACCGCTGTCCTCCGGCACCACCGAACGGCGAGCTCTCGAAGCCGTGGAATACCGTTACGGTGTTCCCGTGCGCGAGTCGGGTGCGAAAAGCGCGCGTTGGAGCAGCCAGTTCCGCCGGCTGCGCGCCCCGTTTGAGGCCCCCGTTCGCGGAGAACTCCGGATTTCCCCCTTCCTGCGCAATATCGTCGGCACCGAGACGGGCACCTTTGAGTATTCACTTGCCGCCGACACCTCCGCACGCGCGCAGTTGCCGCTTGGCTTAGGCGGCTACGTGACCTACACGGGCGCCATTGCCGAATCCGACGGATACCGCGACGGCGGGCCCTTTGCGCGCCGACGCATCGAGTCCGACCTCAAGCAGGCTGCACTGCAATGGGCATTCCACCCGCTGCCAGGTCTCATGGGACTCATCAGTCATGGAGAAAGCCGCATCGAGGAAGAGCCGTACGTCTTCACCCACGCCGACTTTGCCCTATTGCTGGATGGTGGCCGGCATCGGTTCCGCTTTGCAATCGGCGATTACACCCCGCTCGACGAACTCAACCTACCCGACCGGGAAACACGCATCGCCGAATACCGCTTCCTCTGGACCAAGCCGCAGCTCTTCGTCGAATTGCAGCGTGGCGATTACTTCTTTGGCGACGAAGGCACGAAGGTTGAAGTATCGCGCTTCTTTGGTGACGTCAATATCGGCCTCTTCTACCAGCGCGATGATGACGACAACGAGCAGGCCGGCATCGCCTTTTCCATCCCCCTGACACCCGGCGGCGAAACACGCGTTGGGCCAGTGGTCCTCTCCGGCGATCCAGACTGGCGCTATACCCTGTCTTCGACCTTCAACACAGACTCGGGCGAAAACCTCGTTCGGCCAACCGACCTTCTCGAACCACTGCCGAGCTATTCGCTGGTAGGTGATGTCCTTGACCGTGATCGTGCCGTTCCTGCGTATATCATCGGCAACTAGCTCAGAAGCCTCCAATATTCGTGTGTCACTGCGCCAACCAGGAACGGCTACGCGCACAGCACACGGCCAGTGCCTATCCAAGTCTTTAGCTGATGCACCTGTATGACCAACGAACCCGCTGACCCCCGCTCCTACGATGATCTGTATCTCGACCGCGATGCAGAAAATGATGATGGGGGCCCAGATCTAGGGGAAATACTTGCCGTCCTATCTGGCGGGCGTTGGTGGATTCTGGCATTTACGTTGCTGGCAGGCGCTATCGGTTACTTCGTCGCCTGGACCACTGAACCACGCTACGTGGCTGATGCCCTTGTCCAGGTTGAGAAGGACGAGAACCGCTCACGCGCTGTCCTCGGCGAAGATGTGACTGGCATGCTAGGCCGAGAGAGCCCAGTCGCTACCGAGCTCCAGCTTCTTCGGAGCCGGAAAGTGCTTGGCAATGTGGTGGATGATCTCAACCTGACCGTGCAAGCGGGCCCACTTCACTACCCGCTCGTCGGAGATGCAATCGCCCGCGACTACCGAGGCCCGGAAGGTACATTCAGAGAGCCGCCGCTCGAGCTTACGCACTACGCATGGGGTGGCGAGTCCATTGCCGTATCGCGCCTCAACGTGCCGAAACCGCTTCTTGGACAACAGCTCCTCGTTACAACCGGCAACGAGGGAAAGTTCTCGTTGGCGCTCGCTAATGGCAAACCACTTGCGAGAGATCTGACCGTTGGGGAAACCGTGTCAGTCAACCTCCCTGAAGGTACCATCGAGTTATTCATCAGAGAACTGCAGGCGAGGCCAGGCACGCAATTCTGGCTGCGGCGAATCCATCGCCAGCAAGCTATTGGAGCACTAAAGAGCTCGCTCTCTGTTTCAGAGCAGGGAGGAGGCAGTGCTGTACTCAAAGTCCAAGTCGAAACCGGCAATCCTGAGTCGGCCGCTCGGCAGGTTAACCGAGTCGTCGAAGCCTATCAACGTCAAAACGTTGAACGGCAATCAGAAGAAGCAGAACAAACCCTCCAATTTGTAAGGTCCCAGCTGCCTGATGTACGCAGCCGGTTGCGAGCGGCAGAAAGCAAGCTCAACGCGTTCCTTTCGGAAGAGGGCTCAGCCGACCTCACGCAGGAGACAAACATTGTCCTGCAGAAGAGTGTGGAGCTTGAACAGCGCCAACTGGAGCTGAAACAGCGTAAAGAAGACCTTTTACGGATCTACAAGGAGAACCACCCGCAAGTTCAAACGATCGACCGGCGTATTGCGAGCGTGCGCAATGAATTGAGCACCGTGCGGTCGGAAATTGAGGGCTTACCTGAAACACAGCAAGAGTTGCTCCGGTTGAAACGCGACGTGGAGGTCACGACCCAGCTGTATACGTCGCTGCTGAACACCGCACAAGAATTGCAGATTGCCCGCGCTGGCACAGTTGGCAATGTCCGCATCGTCGATGAGGCTGTCGTCCCGCTTGGTGCATCCGAACCCGACCGAAAACGAATGATCGGCATGGCGCTGGCCTTGGGCGCCGCACTCGGCCTTGGATTCGTCTTCCTGCGATGGATGCTTCAGCGCTCCGTCATCGAGCCTGGGCAAGTAGAGAAGGAATTCGGACTACCAACACTCGCGTCAGTACCGTTCAGTCAAACCGAACGCCGTCTCCGCAAAGATCGGAAATCAGCCCCAGATAAGGGAGAAGACTTCATCCTTGCCAGCGCTGAACCTCAGGATGTCTGCGCGGAGAGCTTGCGCAGCCTGCGCACCGCACTGCATTTCGCGATGCTCGACGCCGAAGACCGCGTCATCACTTTCACCGGTCCAAGCCCCAATCTTGGCAAGTCCTTTGTCACGTTGAACTTTGCGGCAACGCTAGCACAGGCAGGAAAACGCATCCTGGTGATTGACGCAGATATGCGTCGCGGTCACTTGCACAAGCAGCTCTCTGTTCCTCGAAGCCCAGGGCTGTCTGACTGTATCTCACAGGATGCCGCGCTCTCCGACTCTCTACACGGCATAGGTACGAGCAATTCCTTTTATTTTCTCTCGACCGGAACGATCCCGCCTAATCCCAGTGAGTTGCTCATGAGTGCCCAATTTGCAGAGCTACTCGACCAGCTCAAGCAACGCTTCGACTACATCGTTATCGACACACCGCCTGCCCTGGCGGTGACTGACGCTGCAATCATCGGACGCTTGAGTGGCTCAACGCTACTCCTCCTCAAAGAGGGTGAACATCCAAAACCTGTTGTGCGCGACACCTTGCAACGTCTCCAACAGGCCGGCGTATCCGTGAGAGGCATAGTGTTCAATATGGTGGGCCGTACCTCAAAACGCTACGGCAGCCACTACGGCTACCGCTATGGGTACACGTATACCTATGCCAGCGCCACAAAGTAAAAAGGGCCAGCGTGGCTGACCCTTTACCAATCGGAATACACCCGATTCAGGCGCTGGCTAGGCCTCCCACCTTCTGTAGCACGTCGCAGGTCTTTTGCACTTCAGCCTCTTGAAGTGTTGGATGAACGAGAAACATCAATGACGTTTCGCCAAGTTCTTTGGCGACAGGCAAGCGCTGCGAAGGCCGCCACCCTGTGCCGTCGAACGCCTTCTCCAGATAGACCTCCGAGCATGAGCCCTGCATACAAGGTACACCCTGGCCCTGGATCTCCGCGGCAATGCTGTCCCGATCCCAGCCCTCGACGAGCTGTGCAGGCTCAACGAACACATAGCACTTGTAAGCAGCGTGCTCGGCCCAGTCGGGCATTTCGGGCACCCGCAAACCAGGCAAAGAACGAGCGCAACCCCAAATCCGCCGGGCATTGTCCAATCTCGCTGAATGCCAACCTGGCATGCGGCTTAGCTGGATGCGCCCTATAGCCGCCTGCATCTCGGTCATCCGCCAATTCGTTCCGAAACTCTCGTGAAGCCAGCGAAAGCCCGGCGTATGCGGTCGCTCATAAACCGCCTCCCAACTCTTGCCGTGATCTTTATGACTCCACATCCGTGACCACAACGCATTGTCGTTCGTCGTGACCATGCCACCCTCACCCCCTGTGGTCATGATCTTGTCCTGACAGAAACTCCACGCACCCACATGGCCGATGCTGCCTACGCTGCGCCCCTTGTACATCGCCCCGTGGGCTTGGGCGCAATCCTCAATCACGTACAAACCATGCTGTTCGGCCAGCGCCATGATCGGGTCCATGTCACACGGCCAGCCGGCCAAATGCACACAGATCACAGCCTTGGTTCGGGTAGTGATAACCGCGCTAATACTCTCCGCCGTCAGGTTGCCACTGTCCAGATCCACATCGGCAAAAACAGGCTTCGCTCCAGCCGTGACCACGCATGACACTGACGCCAGAAAGGTCCGTGGGGTGACGATAACCTCATCTCCAGGCCCTATGCCCAAACCTTGAAGCGCCAAGTCCAAAGCGACGGTGCCATTTGCAACGGCGATCGCATGCGCGGTGCCTGCCCAGGCCGCAAATTCTTTCTCGAATTCTCTGCCTTCAGTACCGGTCCAATAATTCACCCGATTGGACATCAGCACCCTTTGGATGGCGTCTGCTTCTTCTTCCGTATAGCTAGGCCAGGCGGAAAAACTCGCGATCATCATCTAGCTCTTCGCATGTAGTGAAAGCGTTCTGTTATCACGGAACGACTAAGACCCAGCGTCTGACCGGTCAAGCACCCGAGCAGGATTGCCGACCACGGTAGCGCCCTCCGGGACCGATTTCGTCACAACGGCACCCATACCCACCACAGCGCCGCGCCCGATAACTAAGGGTTCACCCGGTCTCCCTTGACGAAGAATCGCGCCTGCTCCGATATACGCGTGATCCTCGATAACCACATTGCCATTGCACCTGACCGCAGGTGCAAAAGTGACGTAATCGCCAATGACACAGTCGTGTTCCACATAACTGTACAAATTCGCATGAAAATGTCGACCGATGCGGATGTTGCTCGTAAGCGTCACAAACGGGCACAGGATGGCACCCTCACCGATTTGGACGTCATCCAACTCGACCACATTGGAAGCGCGGACCTGGAAGAAACCGACCCCATCGCGTTTACAGCGGTGCGCCAACCGTTCTCGAACGAACCCGTCAGCGATGGCGAGGGTTATTTGACGATTCTCAGCCCCTTCACTTAGCCATTGCTCATAGCTCAACACACGATACCCATTGACGAACTCAGTAGACGGCGCATCGTCGACAAAAACCCGCTCGCAATCGTCAACAACACCGCATTGCCCACCAACCAAGGGCATCACTCCACGACCACAACCACTGGCGCCAAACACAGCAAGCGTTCTGCTCATTCGGGCGTGCCCTTTGACGCAGACTGACTGGAGCCCTCAAAGCGCGGCATCGTCGCTTCCCCTTCGGCACTGATGCCCTCCCGCAACACGACCTTCTTGATCGTCAACAGCAAAATCTTGATATCCAACCAGATGGACCCGTTATCCACATACCAGACATCCAGTGCAAACTTTTCCTCCCAGCTCAGCGCATTACGGCCGTTGACTTGCGCCCACCCAGTGATGCCGGGCCTGACCTCTTGCCGCCGCGCCTGTTCCGGAGTGTAAAGTGGGAGGTACTCCATCAACAGCGGTCGCGGGCCGACAAGGCTCAAGTCTCCTCGCAGCACGTTCCACAGGCCGGGCAGCTCGTCCAGACTAGTGGATCGCAAGAACTTGCCCAGGGCCGTCAGCCGCTGTTCGTCAGGCAGTAAACGACCCTCGGCATCCCGCGCATTCGTCATCGTGCGGAACTTGATCAATTCAAACGGCCGTCCGCCAAGCCCCGGGCGCTGCTGCCGAAACAGGATGGGCGAGCCGATACCCCGCCGAACGAGAACCGCGAGCAATATCATGGGCATCGCTAGGACAAATAGACCCACCGTGGCAGCTAAGATATCCATCGACCGCTTTAGCATTCGGCGACCCGCTGCTCTCCGTCGGCAATACACATGATTCGCAGCATGTCTGCGTTCACCTTGTGCACGTCGAAGCGATCTTCGGCCAGCTGCCGACTCACCTTGCCCATGTCCGGAAGGCAGTCTGGATTCTCGATAAACCAGATCATTCGCTCAGCCAAGTCATCAGCGTTCGCTTTTCCTACCAACCAACCGTTGCGACCCGGCTCAACAGTCTCTCGACAGCCCGAAACATCAGTGGTCAATATAGGGCGGCCGATGGCCATCGCTTCAAGCACCGTCCGCGGCATGCCCTCGTGATAACTCGGCAACACATAGACATGGCAAGCGCAAATCGCTGGGCGCACGTCGTCCATTGAACCAAGATAGTTGACGTCGGGCCAGCTCCCAACTTCGTATGCAGAAAGCCCGTCCGGAGACGGGTCTAGGGGCCCAATTAGATCAAACTGAGAATCAGGAAAACGTGTACGGACCTTTCGCGCGGCCTCAGCGTATTCCCGAATTCCCTTCTCCCCGAGCAGACGCGCAATCAGCAAGAATCGCAGCCGCCCAGACTCCGGAGTGGATATAGGCGAAAAGGCAAATCGTTGCACATCGATACCAGACCCTGCCACCACATGCGCCCGCTCCCGAGGCACCAGCCGCCGACGGATGAACTCATCGCGGTTATCGCGATTCTGAAAAACCACCGCATCTGCACGGCGCAAGGACAGGCGATAAAGCCCTACTACGAGCGCCTGCAAATAGCGCCGCCAGCCCGCACGGCTTTCGAAGCTGTACCCAAGACCCGTGACCAGGGCCACAAATCGAACTCGCCTCATTGACCGGGGCTGAAGGCGCAAGGCAAGCCCCCCCCAGATGATGGGCTTGACCGTATACGCCAGGACCACAGCAGGCCGGACCGTGGCAATCAGCCTGCGCAAGCCCTTGAGCGTTTGCAGGTCCGCCAGCGGATTGGTGCTGTTCCGCGCCACCGGATAGGCTTGATGGGCAATTCCATCCGCCTGGAGGCAATGCAAAACCGCCGCATCAGCCGGCTCGGACGCTGCCACAACCGCGCAACGGACCGCCAATGCGCGCAACAGATCACCGCGGAAATTGATCAGCGACGGCGCGTACGCTCCGACAACCAACACGGGCGCATTCGATGCCGAGTCACTGGACAGCGTCGTCATTGAATGGCTACGCCTCGCCGTAACCATCAGGGTTTCGGGATTGCCATCGCCAGGTATCCTCGCACATATCGGCCAAAGACCGCCGGGCGGACCAGCCAAGCAAATTTCGTGCAAGGGCAGGATCCGCGTAGCAGCGAGCGATGTCCCCTGCCCTACGCGGCGCAACTTCCCAAGGCACCTCTTGGCCGGCTGCAGCGGAGAAGGCCGCTACGAGTTCCAGCACGCTGGTACCACGCCCGGTCCCGATGTTCACAGCCCTCACCCCGTTCTGACCGGGCAAGGCACGAACTGCTGCCACATGTGCCTCAGCCAGATCCATCACGTGAATGTAGTCGCGTACCCCTGAACCGTCGGGCGTGGGCCAATCGCTGCCGAACACCTGCAAGCGAGGCAATCGCCCAACCGCCACCTTCGAGACAAAAGGCATGAGGTTATTCGGGATCCCCGAAGGGTCTTCGCCAATCAAGCCGCTGGGGTGAGCCCCCACCGGATTGAAGTAGCGCAGATTGAACGCGCGGATGTCTGGCCGAGCACGCCCAAGGTCCATAATGATCTGCTCAATCATCGCCTTGCCGTGGCCGTAGGGATTCGTCGGCCGGATCGGATGCGACTCCGTCAACGGCAGCTGCTGCGGCTCGCCATAGATCGTGGCACTGGAGCTGAATACCAGCGAATGGCAACCGGCCCGCAACATCTCGTCGAAGAGCGAAAAACTCGCCCCCAGGTTGCAGTCGTAGTAGGCCAGCGGCCTCTCAACAGACTCCCCCACCGCTTTCAGGCCCGCAAAATGAATGACCGCGCTCGGCGCATATCGATCAAAGACTGCGCGTACCGCGGCTGAATCCCGCAGGTCCGCCTGTATCAGCGGCACCTCGATACCTGTGATCGACTCAACCCGTCTGATCGACTCGGGGCTGCTGTTACACATGTTGTCGATCACGACAGGCCGATAGCCGTTTTCGACCAGACTGATCGCAGTATGACTGCCGATGTAGCCCGCTCCACCGGCAATAAGCACCCAGTTATTCAAGTTTGTCCTACGCACTCTGAATGCAGGCAGGTCTTCTACAAGATCGACACGCTGGCGACAGGCAAGTCACCGTCGATTGACGCAAAGAAATCAAGCCGTTGGCTACCAACCATCAAGGCAAATTGTCGTCATACATGGTGCTTGCAGCCGCGCGCCCAAGAGCATTGCGGTAGACCTCGGCCAATGATTCCAGCATCGTCGATTCTGAATAACATTCTTGCACTTTCTCTCGGCCGCGCTTGCCCAGGGTAACGCGCCGACACTCATCCCCGGCGAGTTCCGTCAATGCGATTGCCAATGCGGCCTCATCGCCAACGGGCACCACCAAACCGCAATCTTCCCCAACGACCCGTCCCATTTCACCTGCGCACGTCACGACCGACGGCAACCCGGCGGCCATGGCCTCCAATAACGAAATTGGCAGGCCCTCTTGATTGGATGAAAGGCAAAAAATATCGGCATCCGGCAGCAAGCTCTCGGCGGCTGGGTGAGGCCCAAAGAAGTGGATTCGCTCCGAGGAGGACAAGCTACCCGCCAACGCTCTGACCGCTGACCCTTCGGTAGCATCCTGGCCTACCAGTACGAGTTGCAGATCCACTTGCTCATCCATTTCCAGCACAGCCTGATTGAAGGCGCGCAACAGCAGACCGTGGTTCTTCTTGGGCGTCATGTTCGCGACGCAAATCACAACAACAGCACGAGCCGAAAAACCTAAAGACCGTCTAAGGCCGAGCCCGTCAAGTGGAGGCGGCGACAGAGCAATGCCGTTGTCAATGATCGTGGAAGGCCACGGAAGCGATCTCGCCACAGCGGCGGAGCAACTAATTGCGGCATCGTCCAGACGGTGTGACCAGCGGTGAATTGTGCGCGTCAGCGGATGCAACCGTGGCAGTTCGTTGTGCTCCGTATAGACCAGCCGATATCGCCCCAAAGGCTTGAATATTCGAGCCAGCAAAGCCGTCAGCGGGAGATGCGCATGCACGAGCTGAGGCCGAAAGTCCTTCATCAGCCGCCAGTAGTGCCAGAGCATGGCCAGCGGCCACGCTCCGCGCGGCGCTAGGCAGACGACGGCCACGCCCTGCGACGCCAGCCGACGGGCCCAGGCATCCTTCCAGGGCAGCACGTAGGCCACGCGCACCTCCGCCCCCTGCCGCTGCCAGGCCAGGGCGCACTGCGCAACATGCTTTTCCGCACCCCCCAGGCCCAGCCCTTTAATGAGGTACAAGATTCTCACGACGAACTCGAACTTCGGCCTGTTCTGGCCTCAAAGCAATTCAAGATCACCAAACTCCAGGCACCAATGGTCGGGCTGCTGAACCTGACTAAGCTGATGGTCCGTCAGGGCCATAGGCCGATGATATAAATTCATGATCGCCATGGGCGGCCGCAAAAAGCCCGCCGCGGCGTGCCCCCAAAACCCCATCTGCGGATTCGCCGAGCGCCACACCCAATAGTCCACATGCTTGCGCTCCTCGCGCGGAATCCGCCGGATTGCCGCCATCGGCGACCGCAACCGCGGATTCAGCAGACTGATCACTGCCTCGCGCCACCGCTTGCGCCGATTCAGGCGCACGATCGCTGCGAGAGCGCCGTCGTCTTCGACCAGACGATAATCGGCAACGGGACACTGGCCAAACCGCCACAAGAGAACTTCCGGCCACCAGTCGGTCTGCAGCTCGCCACTGCGTTCCTTCAGAAAACCCGAGAGCTGACCGGCGAGCTCGAGGCTCATTTCGCCCGCAGTGCGCAAGCTGGAGCTTTCGGACGAGGCGCTTGATTTCCTTTGCTCTTGACCTGACATCACCAGCTTCGCCAGCCCCGAGACTCCTTGGGGGCGAATCGCGGCGTACAACGTTGTGATGGGCCTCCAACCCATCGTCAAGTAGCCCGCCCCACTCTTTGCATTCGGCGTGTTGAATACCTGGGAAACGCCTTGCGCTGCCAACTCCTCCAAGCCCGCCAGGGTCAAAGCACGAAAGATGCCCTGACCCTGCCAATCCGGGTGGGTCGCGGTATCAACGGCTCGCGCACAGCGGAAGATGTGACCGGATGAATCCCGCAAGTCCCAGCGGAGAAAAGCCCGAACTCCGACCAGCTGTGCCCCAGCAAACGCTCCGAGCACAAGACTTTCGCCGAAGGGGTTGTCCCGATGCTTCCACTGCCACCATTGCTGTGTTCGCGCACCATCTGGGCCAGGCCCTAAAGCGGTCGTTGTCACCGCTAGAACCTGTTCATCGTCTGCCGGCACAAGGGACCGGATAGTAAATCGACTCACTGCCCTGTCACAGGCCGCGCGCGATGGAGGCTCGCCTTCAACCCCTCGGTCAGAGCCTCCTCCCGTGTAACAAAACCGCCCGTTTTCAGCCAACCAAAAAAGCCGTCGTCGGAACCGCGCAGTGGCACGCGAGGGATCGCCATGTTGACCAAATCACCATCCAGGCGATGGTGCGGCGCACCGGCAAAACCAGCCACATAGAACTCTGCCAGCACTTTGGCTGCCTGAGTCGAAAACTTTCCCCGCGGATAGCAGTATAACCGCGCCGGCGGCAACCTCTCACGCTCGAAAATGGCTCCATGTCGTACACAGTCGGCGCGCAGTTCTTGCGGCGACAATTCCGGAGCCTCGTCGTGCCGGTGCGAATGCGCGCCTAGGGTGATCAACGGGTCGGCAGCCATCTCCCGCAACTGGTCCCACGAACAGGGGCGGTACTTAGCGGGGTCAAAGGCATAGCTGACTGGCGCCCGCGCTGGCTCGTCCAGGAACTGAGTCGGCACGAACATCACCGCAGGCGCCGCAAGCTCCCGCAAAAGCGGCAAGAAGCTGGAGTAAGCATCCTCGAAAGCGTCATCAATGGTGACCAGCGCCGCCCGACGCCATGCTCGCCCCTCCACAATGCCTTGCGCAAACTCGTCTCCACTCAGTAACCGAAACTTGCGCTGGATGCGCCGGAGCATCCAATGAACCGAGTACGGAGAGAGTTCCAGCTCAGAACGCGGCACGGCGCTGACCCGATGAAACGTAAAAACAGTAACGCCGCGCCATGCGCTCGTTGTTCGACCCAATGCAAGAGAGCCGATCTTCAGAGCCCGTTGTGTCAAGTAGCGCGCCTGCATTGACTTTGACGCTAGCGCCCCACAGGGGGGCGATCAGCAACACGCCCCACAGAAATACTGCGCCGACGCGCTGCCCGATCCGCGGCGAGCCGCACCTGCTGTCGCTGCTCCGCCGCACGAGCCGCACAGGCGGCAGCAATTAATGCATATCCGAACTTCGCGCGATGCCGTACTGCCGTGCCGGAGTTACTCGTACCAAACGCATAGGCAAGCGCCAACGTCAATACCACTCCAACGACCACTAACGTCTTTCTCTGAAGGACCTTTGCTTTGAAAGCTCGCCACAGCATCCAAAAGCACCAGACATAGATAATCACGTCCAGGAGGCCGAGCAGGTGTATAGGCGAACTTATCTGCCACGGAAGCGGCGAAAAGAAAAAGTAGACGACCCGCAACGGTGCGGTCAGCGCCACATCATCAAAGCCCTCAACACTGTAACCGTGGAGATAGCCTGACCCACCCCGCGCAGCACTGCTTGTCGCGCTATTGATTTCTGAAATCAGGTCACCCCCAAATACTCCAGATACCTTGTTCAATCCAGAATCAGCGGTGAAGTCTGCGGTAAAGCTTAATGCCACAACAAAAGCCACAATGACCACCAGGGCCCTCCCGTGCCCCTGACGGCGACGTCTAGCCTCAAGACCGGCAAACGGCTGTAGCAGAAACATGCCCAAAGCCAACCCCGCAATCCCCAGAATCATCGCACCGTGAAATGCGGCAGCAACCAAGCTAGCCAAGACAAACCAGGCCATGCCAACGACAGTCTGGTGACTGCGTTGCGAGGTCAAAGCAACCAACCCCAGCATGAATGGGAACACGCACGCCATCTCGCGGAGCGCTACCACAGAGTACTGGGCAATCGATGGCGCCAACGCCATGACCATCGCTCCGAACCTGGCGTTACGCTCATCGGCACCGCAATTGCGGGCAAGGACATAAGTAAGACCGACGACCGCTACGCCCATTGAAATGTTCAGCAATTCGATCACGAGCCCATGGGAACCGAAGATCGCCATCATTGAGCCCATGAAGGCACTGAAGCCACTCGAGTGAGTGAGGTCGAACTCAAACAACGCGCCTAAGAAGCCTAGTTCAGCGTAGTAACCCGATTCGTTAATGAACTTGATCGCATCCCCGCGTCCAGGAATCAGACGAAACACAAGGTAATGCACTGCGAGCAACGAAAGTCGAACACCTACGGCGAGCCATAATGCGCCCCGGGCTCCGGGATACTTCTGGCCTAGAATGGCTGCAACGGCCAGCGGCAAAAAAAATAGAAAAACAATGCCCACTGCGCACTCCTAGATGATCATCTACCGAGCAACCGCCAGACGCTCGTAGAGCTCCGCAAACTTATCAGCAACAACACTCATTGCATAGCGGTCTTCAGCATAAACCTTGGCATTGCTGCACATTGAATTCCATTCAGCACTATTTGCCCCCAAGAGCTTCACCACCTCTTGCGCGGCACGATGTTCATCTCTCGCAGGAACTAGAACGCCCCTATCGTCACCCAGCATAGATCGAAGACTGCCCACGTCGTAAGCCACTACCGGCAGAGACATCAACATCGCTTCGATCACCACGGCAGGCTGGCCTTCGACAAAGCTTGGAAGCAAGAACACCTTTGCCTGGCTCATGAGCTCAGGCACATCATCACGACGGCCCAGAAAAAAAACCTTTGGGGCGATCTTTAACTCATCCGCCAGCTGCTGGGCCGCCAGCATCTCCGTACCCTCACCCACAAGCCACAGTTCCGCTTCGGGCCTCGCACGAAGGACATTAGAGAAAACTCGAAGTAATCCCGCGTGATTCTTCTCGGGGACAAAAGCCCCAACGTGCAGAATCACTTCACGACACAATGAGGGACGCACCGCTCCGTGCCCCTTCGGGAAGGGAACTCCGTTTGGAATCTCACAAACCTCTACCCTCAACCCGGGGAAAATCTCTTTCAGGTCGGTATGGGTTTCCGGCGAAAGTGTTGCGATCACATCACATTGCTCAAAGAGCCAACGGTAAATACAGCGGCGCACCCTGCTTCCGCTGAGCCAATAACTGGATATGTTCCCATGCCGATAGACCAAGGCCATCCGCTTCTTTCCAATAAAGAGGCTCGCAAGAACACCCGCCCACAACGTATCCCCAATATTGGCCTGAACGATAAACTTCTTCTTGCCGACAAGGCGTGACTGCCGGGCGATACGGCGTGACGCCCAAATCCACCGAAACACTCTCGGGAGCCTTACGTTCACGTCCGATACATATCCCGCGGACCTCAAGGCTCGATGACCAACGCCATCCAAGATGACAAACCGAGTTATGAATTTCCGAAACCCCAACTCATTGGCAAGCCTCAACGCGAATACCTCGCCCCCGCGGAGGTCTCCGGAGTTCAATACCTGGACCACCATGACATTATTCTTGGTCACTAGTGCCGAACGTATCCTAGAAGAAAACCCACTGGTTGGTTAGTTAGCTTAGCGGCTTGCCAAAATAGCCATCGTGCGCTTAGCCCTTGACATCAGCGGGTAGCAGCTCAACTAGCGAGGAAATCACTGGTATATTGCGGTCGTCACAATACTCCCTCCACCCGCTGAACTCAGTCCACCCACTCACGAAAACAAAGCTAAGTCCGGCATGTTCTGCTGCGACGTGATCGTAACGGCTATCTCCCAGATACAGTCCCGGCCCGCGGGGTAACTGATCAGTCAAGAGTTCCTTGAGGAGCGCACATTTATCTTTCGGGTTACCCCAAATACCAAGGTCGAAATGGGAGGACAAGCCACGCTGCGCGAACACCGCGCGCAATTCGGCTTGTGAGCCGCCGGACACAACCCCCCACTGGGAAGCCAGGGTATATCGTCTCAAAGCAGACAAGCCATTTGCACCTTCACAATGTTGGAGCCGATCACGCAAAACTGCACCGTATAAATCGACCAATCTGTCCGCAAGCGCCTGCGGTCGGCGCGCTTTGATAATATGTCGTGCAAAATAGTCGAACTTCTTCTGTCGACTGACTCCGCCATTTGCCACGTGGTAATCAACCAACTCCCGGGCTGCATTCTGTCCAAACTCTATTGCCACGGCCCGGAACGCATCTGTCTTCAATCGATTCGAGTTCAGCAGGACACCGTCACAATCGAAGAGGATTGTTTGGAACTTCCGTATGTCGGGTAATGTGGTCATGACAAAAGTTGACCTGATTATGTCCATACCTCAGCCCCGAGCTGTAATTTCCAGTCCGGGCAAGGACTTGCGTGCAGCAGCGCGACGGTCAGTCGTATGGGCAGAGCCGCCAGATCGGATCGGCGGTTGAAGCGATAGTGGACATCGGCGAGGTAGTTGTGGGCGTACTTGCCAAAATCGAAAGCGTGGTAGGTGCCGGTCAGCGCGGTTTTGAGGTTGCCCAGAACGGTGTTGAGCCAGCGAAACGGCTCGATCTCGGTGCCGGCCTTGCCTCGCGGCGCGAGCACGGCGTGGTGCTCAACGCCATCGCCATCCAGGACCTCAAAGCCGAGCAAGCCATCGGAGGTCACCACAGCTCCCGGAGCCAAGGCGCGCCGATGCCAGTCTCGCAACGCCGCGAAGCTGAAGGCCTCCACCGGGTCAAAGCGTACCCGCGCCGGGTGGCCCTCGCGCAGCGCCACGGCCGCCACGAATGGCACCTTGTTGGGCGATCCGCGGCCGGCCTTGCCGCCCGTGACTTCGAAGCCCAGATAGGCATCATCAAGGTATACCGTGCCTTGCAGGGGCATGTGTCGATCACGCCAATACATGGCTTCCATGATCTTGTGCTTGATGCGCCAGGCCGCACGCCAAGTGATGCCCAGGTGCCGGCTCAACGCCAGGGCACTGATGCCGGTCATGGATTGACTGACCAGATAGATCGCCAGGAACCACTGGGTGAGTGGCAAGCGGGTGTGCTGAAACATCGTCCCGGCATACAGGCTGGTCTGCTTGCGGCAGCTGGAGCATTGCCAGATCCGCAGGCCGTCCCGCCGGAAGCGGCTTGCCTTGACGTGGCAGCAGTGGGGGCACACAAAGCCCTTCGGCCAACGCAGCGCCACCAACGCCGCCTCGCACTACGCGTGCGTGCCGTAGGATTGAAGAAACGCCGGCAGACTCAGGCCTTTTTGCATCTGAATACGGTTGATCGCCATGGAGACACCTCCTGTAGGTGGCTCCAGCATCGACGATCACTGGCTCAGAACCTGAGCTTGGCTGACGTACGGACATAATCTGGAAAGTTGATCAGAGCGGCCTCTAACTCTGATGACCGTAGTCGCATCGAATCTTCAGGACACGAGCAGGAATCCCACCTACGACCGCATGCTCGGGAACGTCTCGGGTGATGACTGCCCCAGCAGCGAGTACGGCCCCAGTCCCTATCCGCACCCCATCGAGCACTGTCACACCTGCACCAATCCAGCAATCGCTACCAATACGGATTCCAACACTGATGATCCCTTGCTTTGCAATTGGCAATGATAGCGACTCAAATCTGTGATTGGCCGCAATCGCCTTGAAGTGACTACCGATACGAACATTATCTCCGACCTCAATACCCCCATTTCCCTGGATGAAGGAAAACGATCCAATCGAACAATTCTCCCCAATACGCACGTCACCCCCGCCCGTGATTATTAAGATATCCGATCGCAACAAATAGCCGCGACCGATCCATATGGTCCCGCAATGCCGGTGTGACGCGATCAGCGCCCTGCACTGCAGTGCAACTCGGGGACCTATGCGGCCATGCTTATGCAAAATCGCCCGCCCTCCGTTTTCAGCCACCGAACGATAGCGACGAAAAGCGCTACTAAGGACCAAAAGCACACGCAGAACGAAAGAAGAAGCCACTTTATGCAACGTGCTCATCCATCAGCAACAGCAATTTACTTGCGCGTCGTGTCCAACTGTACTTCTCAAGGAAAATCGAACGCAATAGCTCTCCTGATCGGCCTAGCTCGGCAGAATCCATTTCCACGCATTTCATCAGTGCAGCAGTCCAGGCTTCATCAGATGACGCTTCGATGATCATAGCAGGCGTCCCCTTGAGCACCTCGACCGCGCCAGGTGTGTCAGATGATAGGACCATCCTCCCCGCGGACATGTACTCAAAAACCTTGAGCGGGGAAGTCCATCTGGAAATCTCCATGCCACCATTTCTGTCGGAATAGATTAGTGGCTCTGCGGGATTTATGAGGATATCCATCTGCGACGCATAATCGCCGAAATCATGATTCGCGAACGGCCCATGCGGAAAAACATTGGCCGCGTCACATCTATCGAAAATGAGTGAATCTGACTCTGTGGGCCCAAATAAATGAAACTCGCACCTCTTCAACTGATCCGCAATGCGCAACACGCGCTCAACTCCCTTGCCCGGATAAGCACTCCCGAAATATCCTACCTTCAGCCTCCGTTTCCCGTCATAAGGTGGAGGCCGGCACTTGTACATATCTCTTGACCCATCCGGCAGTATCGCGCTAACGTTAATCCCATACCTAGACTCCAGATCCATTGCCAGTTTGCTTGTGATGGAGATATGTTGAATGCGTCGACCAAGAACCGACAACCAGCGTAGAACCGCTCGACGCCTAGCAGATAACGAATTTATTCCATGCCATTCCAACGCAACATTGCAACGAAGGACAGCAGCCAGCAGCGCGACCTCAGGGGTCCGTGTATATATCCACTGTGGCTTCAATAGTAGAACCTCTCCGACGAGGCCTAAAAGCCGCCGCCAGTAACTCCTTCCATTTCGCCCCACAGACGCCAGCGCGAATCGGAACATTGGCTTTTCGCCAAGCACCGCTTCCACTTCCCGCTCAAAGTCGCCACCGTTTATGGAGAGCAAAACGTCATGCCCAGAAATCGACAGAGCCTGGGCCATATTGAGATCGGTTACTGTATTGGCACGCGGATTATCACACCTAGCAACTGAGAACACTAAGAGGCGCATGAAGATCAATTATTCAAACAAGCTTTCAGCTACTATACGGTTCATCTAGAATGGTTCGTAAGGATTTTGCCGAGCCGTTGCCTCAGCAAACAAAAAGAAATATACACACGCTCAAACTTGTCCCTCTTGTGCAAGTGCGCCCTTTCTCTAGCTGACAATAGCTGATCGGCGCTATCGTACTCGGAGTCGAGATAAGTCCTTCCGTTAAGGACCAGTGGCACTCCATTCCATGACGGCAGGGAAAGTTGATCTTCATAGTCGATACCTAGAAATTCAACGATCTTCCTCATTGTAGATTCAGTATTCTCAAGTAGATCAAGAAACCGCACAACTTTGCAACGCGTTGGAAGCAACTTCTCAAGTGCCGCACCACGGCGGTGAAATAGCTTGATTCTTTCGTACTCGAATGTTCGCATCGCACTTCCAAAACTGTTGCCATAGCCTTGAATCGTGGCTTGCTCACTCGCCCGGTTTTTTCGAGTCGCAATAATTTCCTTCGGACTTCGTTGAACCTGCAAAACTTTCATTTTAGGAAAGGCGGCAAGGAGACGCAAATAGTCCTTTTGACCTCCCATTGAGAGCCCCATAACTGCACAATAAGCCGGCGAAGTTGGAAGCGACGCTGATCGGCTCTGTGCCCTCATTAACTGATAATAATGTGCACAAGCGCCGGACGGTGAGACAATTCCAGCGGTTGCCGCCGTGGTGAAGAATTCTCGCTCGAACTCGTAAAAATCGAACTCGCATGGAATCTCAAGCACACTGCCTCCACCAAAGTCCTGTCGCCGACGTCCGGCGAGCGACATCTCTTCAATCTTGTAGTGAAGCGTGGTTGTTAGGAGTCTGCGGAACTCAAACATGCGGCCTGATGTTAGGAGGCCTAGCGCAGAAGGCTCATTTAAAAAAATATAGTGGAAAACTTCGTGAGAAAGGGAGCTGAATACTGAGTTGGACCCGTCAAACAGAGACCAGAGCAAACTCTTACCAGAGCCCTGCCATCCATCGATTTCAAGCAGTTGCATACGTCAAGCCAAAAATTAAGTTCGGTCAATTTTCAGACATAATGTTTTAAAATAGCGAGATGCCACTAAGGGAAGCTCTGATCTGAATGGTTAGTCCGCATCGGCGCTGGATATCGGTCCGGGTAGCTCAGCGAATGACGCTGCCGGGCGGCGGAGTCGCCGTCGATGGCGTGCTACCGGAGCCGGCCATGCCCCAATTCTCGGTCATCGGGCGCACCTATCCTGCGCAGGCAAGCAAATCTCTTCGCGCCATGAACACGTTGGCGAGCGCAAACAGGGCAAACAAACGTGCGGTGTTCTTGGCCAGACCCCGGTATCGGACCTTGGTACAACCGAACTGGCGCTTCACCACCCGAAAGGGATGCTCCACCTTGGCCCGCAGCGATGCCAGCTGCCGATTGAACGCGCGATCTGCCTCGCTCAGTTCACCGCCCGGCGGCTTTTTGAACTGCGTGACAATGCACGGCCCGTCCTCCGGGGCCGGCGAGTCTAGCGTGCGATCGGATGTGTGGTACCCCGCATCCCCCAGCGCCACCTGCTCCTCGCCATGAAGCAGATGCTCGGTTTGACGGATGTCAGCGGCCTTGGCCGTGGTGCCGACGACGGTGTGCACCAACCCGCTTGTGCCATCCACCCCGATGTGCGCCTTCATCCCGAGGTACCACTGATTGTTCTTCTTGGTCTGGCTCATCTCCGTGTCGCGCTTGCCCGCCTGGTTCTTGGTCGAACTCGGGGCGTGGATGATCGTGGCATCCACCAGCGTGCTCTGGCGTATCACGAGCCCGCGCTCCGACAAGTACGCCTTGATCGTCTCAAAGAGGGTCTGCGTCAGCTGGTGCCTCTCCAGCAAACGACGGAACTGCAGGATCGTGCTCTCATCCGGCACCGCATCTTCGCACAACTCGATGCCCGCGAAGCGCCGCATCGACTCCGAGTCATACAAGGCCTCTTCTGCGCCGGGGTCCGACAGATCGTAGAACTGCTGAAGGCAGTACACGCGCAGCTTCGTCACTAACGGCAGGGGCTTGCGGCCGCCGCGAGCGGGTGTCGGCTTCGGGTAATGCGGCTCGATCATCGCACACAGTCTCTCCCACGGAATCACCTGATCCATCTCGTTCAGGAACTTCTCCCGTCGCGTCTGCTTCTTCTTGTGCGCGTACGACAGGCTGGCAAAGATCGTCTGCTTCATGTGGCGGTCTCGTCGGTCCCAGGCTCCGGTGAAGATTATCGCTGATGTGGCGGATTGATCAGAGTATCCCTAAGATCCTTGCGCGAAACGGGTATTTTGAGGAGTTCAGGACCGATGACAACGGCATAACCGTCATAGGATATGCTCTAAAACAGCGCTTCCATACGCTGCCAACACTTCATCGCGATGTGGTTGACTGGCATCCAGGGCTTGCTTATCTGTGAAAAAACCCAACACGGCTCGCTCTCTGGTGAATTCCTCTACCCACCTAGCCACTTTGAACGGTGTTGGCTCAACTAACTGATCGGGGGCCATTCCTTGTTGAAGAACTGCTTCCCAGCGTTGCGTTCCGGGTGCGTCAGCGTACCATGCATCACCGAATACGATAGTAGGCACTCCTGCCCTTATTCCCTCCCAACCAACCGAGCCAGTAACAGCCACAAGCCCAGAGCTTCCCGCCAATATCGACCCTGATGGCACCCTCCAATCCACAAACGAAACACCGGGAAGAGTTAACATCGATTCGTAATACGCATCAGATCGCGCTCTCGTCCAATGCCGCCCAAATTCTAACATTCGCGGATGATCTTTTATGACCAAGGTATATCGCGAAGGCAACCAAGCGCGAACTTGCTTTGTAATGATCCCCAGATGCCAAAAATCTCCGGCTTGCGGTATCGTTGTCGATTCAGGTTGCAGATGCAACGCGAAGAAGAAGTAAGGCCTGGAGAGCGCCTCCAACGGCACCGATTTATCATTGACTCGCTTTACATTTCTGCGAATTGCGGACAATACGTGATAATCAAACTTTCGTTGCTGGAAAAGTGATACGGGACGTGCCGGAACAAGGTCCGGAAAACGATCTGGAGCCGGTTGAATGAATTTTCTTATGCGCCTAGCCAAATGAAGCTTCCCAATCTGGCCACGTAGCGAAACTGCTCCACTCGCCCCTGTAATCCCCGGGCGCGGCACCGCTTCACGAGATTGAAGCCTGCGAGCGCGCTGCGATTCAACTTCAGAAAAATCCTTATGATTACACGGAATTTCCCGCCGACCCTGCAGCCCGGAAATGATCGGGGTATTCGGATGGCGCCTCAAGACCAACCGTTCATCCAGTAGGGTGGAGGTCGCTGATACCACTTTTAAATCGAGAAGATGTGCCAACTCGAGAACCACCGAGTCGAATCCGCGATGAGGCGAGTCGTGGAAGAAGACAGAAGTGACACCTTTAGCCTGTACAATCTTCAGCCAAGATTCCGCATAGATATACAGTAGAGTCCAAATATCTGTTATTGATGCATTATTCCAATTGCGCCGCTCAAGGCACAGAGTCGGATGAAAGGCTTTCCTAAGCTGAGGGAGCAATCTGTAAAGCAAACGGGGATCTGCTTCACCGCTAACCCAAGGCGGGCATTTCCCCGCCTCTGCATCCTCGATGCTATAGAAGGTGCACCGACCTACGTCCGACTCGAATCGGCGCGGCAGGCAAAGCAATAAATTACTTTCTTGTGCGCCAGCTGATACCAATGCGTCAACCGCAAGGCGATGTGATGAGATAATCAATATCATTGCTGCATTTGAAATTTCTTTGATTAGGATCCACTCGAGTTCAAGTAAGCTTCTCTAGCGCCCAGAATTGGCGGAACTCAAAAAGTCGTGTGTGAAACACCAAAGATCAACTCGGCCAACACTTCATTCCATCACTACAGGCCGATCACCCCCTTCGATCGGGTATCGCGCCCCCAATTGTCCCCACAGCCCGTCCCACGTACCACGAACAACCGCCTGACATTTACTATACCTGCCAGGCCCGGAGCCGATCGCTAAGAATAGAAGCTTTAGTGTCGAACGCAGCGCCCTAAACGCTCGAACGTAGCGTCGCCGATGCCGAGGCCGAATAAGCAGTTTATTCATCGCCTGCACATGTAGTCGGAAGTAAACGGTATTTCGTGCCTCGTAGTAGTATTTCCAGGCTGGACGACCAGCCGCTCTTTTTTTATGAACCCTTACTACCTCCGTACCGAATCGACGCAGTGGATACCCACCCTGAGGCAAGCGCCAATAAATATACTCCGTATCTTCAGTCCACCAAATGAGGTCCCATATTGGGAGCCCCATCTTCACAATGGCCGTTCGGGGTATAACTACTCCTACCCAACCATGATACGACAGCCGCTGCCCATCCGTAGTCTCAACTACCGCAGGATGCAGTATGCAATCTTCTTGAACCGCCCGTCGCGCTTCATCAATAAATGAGGTCGGGAGCAGGCAGTCATCATCGATTGCAAGAATGTATTTGCAGTTGGTACCGAGGGCATTTGCTAGGCCAATTGCATATGCTCCTGCTGGCCCGAGATTGCGGTTGCAAACTATGTGAACGGCCGAGGCACTTTCGCAATTACGTCTATTTTGCTGAAGAGCAATCGGATCCAGTGAATTATCAACTACAATAATTCTGTCGACGCCCTGCGTGCGCAATTGCTGAAGAAGCGTACTAAGGGACCTAGGGGATTCGAAAGTGACGGTCACGCTAACCAGAGTAGCGAAACCTTCTTCAGATCTATCGTTATTCACTGCGATACATCAGCCAGCGTGTATAGCTTCAATTTGGTACGCCTACAACTTGCTTCCAAAATATCTCTCCCTAATTCTTGGCGTCGGCTAAGAATCTTGATATCCTAAGTGCGACATTTCCGCCCTCCAGTGACTGAGATCCAAGTTTACGAGAGCTTCTAGCTTTTCTAACTCCTCCTGAAAAATAGATGCTAGAAAAATCCCTTGTTGCTCAGAGAATTTGGGGGATTCCCTGCTCTCAACACCGAAGGTATGGAGTCTCTGAAGCAATCTCCTCCCTAAGATCTTCATCGAGACAGGGAGCCTATCGACAATACCCGTGGATCTTAGCATTCTAGATGTCCATACTGCCGCGTTGAGTTGAGATCTCGGCGTGCGAGCGTGATGTAATGTTTCATTAGAACGGCCTAAAGAAGGAAGTTCTAAGAACCGAAAAACGCAATCTCGCAATCTAATTGCTTCTTTGGCTGAGCAACCAGCTCCTCGAAAAGCACGAAGTGAAAAGCCTCGCGCGGAAACCTTTCGATAAATGGCTTCAATTGAGAATAATAACAACTACGCGCAACGATTGTTTCTTCGCGGCCCATTTTGATAATATCTGATATTGCCCTATCTTCATACCCCCCCCCCCTAACTTGCAATAGATAATGCGAAATGAACCGCTCGAAAGGATCTCTGAGGCAGACAACAAATTTGGGGCTTTGTGCCACATTCGAGATGATATCTGCTACACGCTCTTGTCCCAGATAGTGGGGCGTAGCGTCTCAAATATACCGCTCACCGCTTGCTCCAAATAAATGCTCGCGCATCCTCGCTGACCTATCGGTGGCCGTGAATATACCTGGCTCCTTCCGCGAACCTGTCCAAATATCTGGGTGCAGTGTCAAATAGCCATGAAGAGTACTGGTTCCGCACCGAGGAAAGCCTGGTATAAACAGATTGATTTGGCAATCTGGCGAAGGTTGGTTTGCTGTCATAGATAATGCAATCGAGTGAGTGGCTCATAAGGCCACCAATCGCTTCTCCACCAGGCACTCTGCAAGAGCAAAATCTTCGGGCGAATCGATATCGAAACCTGTGATCTTATTCATTGAGTACATATAGGGCTGCCTGCCAATTCTATCACTCATGAGGTGATACTGTATTGTCGACGAGAGGAATGCACCGCTATTGATCTCATGCACTGGCTCCAAGGTCTGAGTTCGCGGCCACTTCTCGACGTTGCGATCATAGTTTACCGGCTCACCATTCTGCCAGAGGAAACCATGAATTGAAGTGACGGTCATCAATGAATCATATCCATACTGCAACTGTGCAAAGTAGGTATCGACCAGTTGATCGTAAAGCTTTTCAGTAATGAAGGGCGATGTTACATGAGTCCAGAGTATATGGCCGTCTGGAACGAGATCGAGTGCATGAGCTACGAGTTGATCAGTGCTGGTAGTACTCGATGATAGCTCCTCGGACCTTCGGTGTGTGCGAAGACGGAGCGCCTTTATAGAACTGGCATAATCAAGAATTTCGGGGTCGTCTGTTGTCAAGACAACCTCATCGATCGACTCAGATGCCAATAGCTGCCGGAGCTTAACCTGGATTAACCCATATTCATATCCCGCAAAAGGCCTGACGTTCTTCCTTCGTACACGCTCACTACCTGCTCGACAGGGTAAAAAGCAGGTGACCTTTTCTGTCATGCAACCATCCCGTAAACGCTAGTCTTAGTAACATCGTACCGCGATGGCGTGATGGCGATCGGGGTCAGCTTGGCTACGGATGAGGCGAATTGTTTCACGACCAAGTTCATTTCCGTATTTCGAGAATCCTCGCCAGGGTACCCATCGAATCCCGCCAGATAGAGGGTTCGACATTCACCGGCCTCAGCAATAGCAAATGCGTACGCCATGACGAGCGAAGTTGGAACGATGCAGTAAGTCCTTGAAAATTTGAAGGTGCCCACTTCCACATTCATTCCGAAGTCAAGCACCTCCTTATCAGCCAGTGATTCGCGCACGTCGTTAGGCAGCATTGAGTAAGGTGTAATAAGTGACTGTGGAAGCAGCTTGTGCTCCTCGCAATCGGCCAACAATCGTACCGGGTGACACGCTACGCGTAGGTTAATCAAACTAGCATTGATGGCGCTCTGCGTGTTTAGCGCCAGTACCAAAGGCTGCTTTTCGCAAATGTATTTTTCCAGCACTTCACGGTGTGACGCCACACCTGGGCCAGTACCCAGAAGTAGCACGTCCCGCCCTGCCATGCATTCGCGCGGTGACCAGTTGCCCTGGGGCTCGCCACGGTAGAAATGTCGTGCAGCGACAAGAGTGTTGAGGTTGAATTTCGTTCCTCCACCCTCTCTCAGATGATCGATAACCGCCAAGATGTCTTCCTCCGTGTATCGGGAGTCAGATAGCATCTCTTGTATATAGGTAGGATGGATGCCGTATTTCCCCGCGAGATAATAATAGACGTTAGTGCCCCATCCATAGTGAGCTTGAAGGCCCTTGAAGTGTTGACGCAGTAGCACGAGCAACGGCACAAGCTTCGCAGGATCATCTCTCCGCTGAGCTAGCTCGAGAGCCAGTTCTTCGGTACGCGCATTACCTGGTCCTCGGCCCATGCCAGCCACCGTGGAGTCTACCCAGTTCACCCCTTCATCGAGTGCGCGAAGAGTGTTGGCGAGTGCCAAGCCAAGGTTATCGTGTGTATGAATACCGAGAGCACCCTGCCACTCAGACCTAATCCACTGGATAATCTCGGCAGTCTGCTCTGGACTCATGCTGCCCATGCTGTCAGCGAAGTAGAGCACATCCAAGGGATAGCCTTTAGCTCTCCGGGCGAGGTCCTTTATCTCCTCTTCGGTACGATCCGACACCTGCATCAGGTTTAGGCACACCTTATAGCCACGTTCCTTTAGCCACGTTACTGCGGGAAGAACACTCTCGACCTCATGGCAATGACAAGCGAGTCGCACAAAATCAACTGGGGAGTCAGCTGAAGCATTTGGGAAGAGGCGTTCCAGGGATTCCTGCTGATACGATATCCCCACCAGCTCACTGCCGTTGACCATTACACCGACGGTCAGTCCGCTTGGAACTTTTAGGCTCCTTATAAACCCATCAGTTGTAAAAGCGCACGGGCCTCGGAAACCCTTGTTTCTTAAGGTACGGAACCCTAGTTCGACTGCATCCACACCCGCGGCCTGCATAGCCTCGAGGTATTGATTAATCAGCTCAGGACAGAAATCCCAAGAGTTGTAGTAACCACCATCTCGAAGTGTGCAGTCCAAAAATATCATCTTAAAGTTCCTCAACCTACTACAATGGATACTGCACGTTGCAACATTCTCTTCCGGCAGTCGTGTCCCCTGCCCCACTAAGCTATGCGATCGGAAACAGGAAGCAGCTATTGAAGCAATGAATTGCTATTCAACAATTCGTGCAACCAACAAAATCGTTCCCCACTTCATCTTCCCGGGAACTACAGAGCGAACCAAGTTCGCTGCCACTCGACGAAGCTTACTAGGCTGTATATGATCTACGCATTCCACTACTTCAACATTATAGCCGTGGCGTTCAAATAGTTGACTCAAAGTGATCGGGCAATACCAGGCCACATGATCGGCATTGACACGAACGTCTCCAGCGAGCCGATATACAAAGTTGCTAACTGCAAAAGCATTGGGGGTGGTGATCAACACTTGCCCTTCAGGACGCAAGCATTTCCTTGCAGAGTCCAAAAAACCGCCGGGATTAGATAAATGCTCGATCAGCTCTCCTGCGATAACTAGATCGAAGCTGTCCTCTAGTACAAAGCTTTCCGCATTCGCTACTAAGCAGCGATAGCCTTTGCGGTTGGCGAGCTCTACGCCTTCTTTATCAATATCAATACCTGTAAGGTCATCAATTCCTGCTGCAAGGCTTGCGTGAAGCCAACCTTGCCCGTGAACACCCGAAGCGCAACCAACATCAAGGCACTTCCTGCCTGCTGCATGGCGAAGAATCGCCTCACTACGGCGACTGTGCGATTTGGAGTTGGCCTTCCATTTTGGCTGAAGAAACCCGCCGCGTTGAGTCGGAGATTGCCGTACGGTTCGCCCTTCGGTGTCAATGTCAGTCATCTGATTCTCTCAATTCAACACTGTTCAGACCTGGATTTCATTCGCCCGAAGTATCGGTGTTGGATGTCGCGGCTTCGGCAGGATGTGTCAGCTCGGTATGCGTGCGGCTGGGTTCGTATACCACATCGATTGCCGTGGCGCTATATCGGCTCGCGTAAATGCTGGGCATGTGCGAGATACACGCACTGGCGGAAAACCTATGGCCTCAGCCGGGCGCGTCCCAAGGGGATTAGATCCAAATGGAGCCAGTTGAGCGTTGCGCGGGCGACTCAGGCGCCGTGCTCTGAATTTACTCCCCGGACAAGCGCATCGAACCGCAATGTTGAGTCATTACGAGTCTCTTCGGTATTCTGCAGTCGCATTTGAAGCCCGCTCATTTACGCAGCTCAGGATCGCAGCTATTCAACGCAGTCCAATCTACAGCGCTGTTCTTCGGGCAGTCACGTCTTACTGCTTCTCCGATCACTCGATACAAATCACGCGGCGCTAACCCATATCCCGGCCGTACGCTTCTGACGCATTCTTCCGTGATTACTTCGCCTGCTTTCATGTCTTTTACGAAATACAAGGATCTGCGAAATTTCACGTTTGTGACTTCGCTCGCTTTCCGCCCGTAATCAACTCTCCCGACTGCTTCCCATGCTGTACGGACGTCGCGGCACAGGGCCGTGAGTTCTGGCGGCTCTAAAGAGAAACTGTCGTCGGGGCCGCCGCCTGCTCGATCCAGGGTGAAATGTTTCTCAATGATAGTGGCTCCGAACGCTACGCTCGCGATCGCGGTGGTGTTGCCGAGAGTGTGATCCGATAGGCCCACCGGCACATCGAATCGGGCGCCCATGTCTGCCAACGTCGCCAAGTTGTAATCCGCGGGCGGGGCTGGATAACCCGAGACACAGTGCAGCAGGGCCAGTTCTTTGCATCCGCCCTCGCGGGCGGCCTCGACGGCCTCGGTGATTTCATCCAGATCGGCCATGCCGGTGGAGATGATCATCGGTTTGCCCTTGCTGGCCACATAGCGGATCAGCGGCAGGTCCACGGCCTCGAAGCTGGCGATCTTATAGGCCGGAGCTCCCAGGTCTTCCAGCAGGTCGACCGCCGTCGGATCGAAAGGTGAAGAGAACAGTGTGATTCCGCGTTTTGCTGCGTGGGCAAAGAGCGCCTCGTGCCATTCCCAAGGCGTGTGCGCCCATTCGTAGAGCTCATAGAGCGTGTGCCCGGCCCACAACCCTTCGGTGATCTGGAAGTCCGGCGCGGCGGATTTCAGCGTGATCGTGTCGGGGCGATAGGTCTGAATCTTAACGGCATCCGCGCCCGCGTCGACGGCGGCATCGATGATCTTCAGTGCCTGATCGAGGCTCCCGTTATGGTTGGCCGAGAGTTCGGCTATTACATAAGGTGGGTGTCCGGGTCCGATCGGGCGCTCATCAATTATCATTTCGGCTCTGCTCCGGAAAATATGATGGGTTGAAGCAGGCGACGCATATTCTATCCATCGGCTCCCCATTGACCAAGTAGTAACCCTTCATCTTTCCCTCGATAACCCAGCCTGCACGGGTATAGGCTTTTATTGAGGCAATGTTATTCTCAAACATACCGCCATGGAGACGACGAATATCCAGCTCTTTGAAAGCGACTTCGTTGCCTAAAGCAATGGCCTCCTTTGCAAGCCCCTTGCCGAGATATTCACGGTTGCCAATCAGGCAAACAAGATCTGAAGTCTTGTTCACTAGATCAATAGGCCCGATCTTTATAGTCCCTATACGAGTGCCATCACTGCCTAAAATAAGGAAGAAATGGGTATTGCTTTCTGTGCTTTGCGAGATCCATTGATGGAGATCGTCGCCGGTAAAACTTCTTCTGCTTCCAGTGAAGAAATCCAAGTGACCATCTTCGTTCTGATGCCATGACACGAACTCGTCATCAATGTCGTTGAGATCCAGGGGCCTGAGCTGGAGTTCCATGATCACACCATAGCCTTGAACTTATGACATTTGTCTGTTGTCAGTAGCACTGCTGCAACGCGGCGCGACCCGTCACCATCGCAGATGCGTGCGGCATTCTCCGACAGTTCGACCAAGCGCGCGGGGTCGCTGGCTTCGGCCAGGACCGATTGTAGGCTTTGCGCGAAATTCGGCGCCCGCAGCGGCCCTGGGTCGAGGCCGGCGCCCGCCTCTTCCATGATCTGCGCGATCCCGGCTTGGTTCTCAGCGGTCTGCACGATGATGCTCGGCAGACCAACGGAGCAGCGTTCCCAAGTGGTGGTCCCGGCCGCGCCGATGCCGAGATCGGCTGCTGTCATTCGCGTGGCAAGATCAGATACATCCACCGACACTTCTGTGGGCCGGGACATGTTGTGCGCTAACACCCTGACCCGTTCCAGTGCGGGCGCGTTTCTTCCCATGATGACGGTGATGCGCAAATCATCGGGCAGTGCCGCGTCCCGAAGCGCGGTCAATACAGCAGAGGTGGCGTCGGCCCCATCAATTCCACCCATCGAGATCAGCAGGTGTTTCAGGCTTCGCCCCGCCCTCGCGGCCAGCGCTTCTGCACGTACCGCGGCGAATTCGGGGCGCAGCAACGCGTACCGCGGACCAATCAGGCGTTGGCAGCTCTCGGGCACGAGCCCGTCATAGTCAGATGCCGTCCGCCCCAGATTCTGATCCAGTAACAGAATGCATTCATGGGGACGATCCGCCAGATCATCGATCACCATCAGCTTTGTGCCTTCAGTCAACACCGCCTTTTCCCAGTACGCATCAAAGGCGTAGTGATCCACGATCAGCCAGTCCGGTCGATCGGATTCGAGGGCGGCGCGCGTCTCAGCGGCATCCAGCGTCCAGTCCACACCAGCCCAGTTTGCATGGGTGGTCGGGCCTTGTGGGGCCGTGCCTTGTGGCGGAGGGAGCAGCGTCACGTCAAACCCGTTTTCCCGCATGCGATCTGCCAGATGGCCGGGCAGCGCGCGGGTGACGAACCGGCATTCCGCACCGCTCCCACGGAGTGCACACGCCAGCGTCAGGCAGCGCATCACGTGACCGGTGCCAATCTCGAGCGAAGAGTCGGTGCGGAAAACGATGGTCATTTCGTCTCGGGTGTCCCGGACAGCATCGCCAGGGCTTCAGCCATCCGTAGATCGTTCGAATCATCGATATCTATTGCTGCCTCCCAGTTGATGGGTTCGATGACGTAGCCAGGGCCGTAAAAAGTACCCGCGCTGCGCAGGGCCTCGGTTCGAGCGATCCAGATCGCGCCTGTCGGACAATACAGTGGATCCAGATCTTGCGACCGTGCATCAAGAGCCTGCGGAAACAGCCAGTCCGGCTGACCATCGGGCTGAAGGCGCATTGCCCACCAAGGTTTCATCCACCCAAATTCGAATGCGCTTATCTGGAAGTCGCGCGGAGCGCACTTCTCGAAGGCCGAGACAGCGGCCGCTATCTCATGTGAACCGCGTAGCGGGCAATTCGCCATCAATTGTACGGTGGTGTCGAAGCGCGTGTGCCAATGTGCCTCGGCCTGACCCAGCGCATGCAGTGTAGCGTCGCTAATGGCACTGAAGTCGTCGGCCTTGGCATTTCGCAAAAACGGCACTGCAGCGCCTTCTGCGCGAGCGATTCCCGCGATCTCGACATCGTCCGTAGAAACCAGGACTTGCGAAAATAACTCCGTCTCAAGAGCCGCGGCAATCGTCCAACCGATCATCGGACGGCCCCGAAAAGGGATCACGTTCTTTCGCGGGATGCGTCTTGACCCGCCCCGAGCCGGGATGATGGCGATGCGGTTCACCATACGCTCCAGCCTCCGTCGGCGACGAGTACATGGCCATTCACGGCGCTTGATGCATCGTCGAGCAGAAATGCCACCGGGCCACCGGCCTCATCATCGCTAAGCATCCGGGCATTAGGAACCATGGCAGCATAGCGGTCCTTGAAATCCGCGGTTGCGCGACCTGCGAAGCCGCCGAATGCCACGCAGTTGACTCGGACTCCGGGCGACAACCGCACGGCCATCTCACGCGTCAGGTGGTGCAGGGCGGCTTTGGCAGTTCCGTATTGCACCGGCATTGCTGCAAGGCAACCGCCGTAAAGCGCCGCGTTCGGAGCGACATGCCCATATTGGGATCCGATATTGACCACTCCCCGCAAAGCGTGACCGGGATGTGCAGCCAAGGCCATGGTCAGCTTGTAGGGCTGGACCACGTCGATATCGAACTCGGCGCGAAAATCGTCGGCAGTCGTAGTGCCGTCTGGCCCGATTGCGAGTGACTCCTGCGAACGAGCATTGTTCACAAGGTGCGTGATCGCAAGCCCCCGCGCGGCGAGATCATCAACCAGGACGGAACCAGCACCCTGATCCGAGAGATCAAAAGCGACGCCTTTGGCACTGGCGCCGAAACTCTTGAGTTCATCAACCAGCGCCTGTGCGCGGGCAGTTTCACGCGAAGTCACCACTAGCGACCAGTTCTCTCGCGCAAGATGATAGGCCATCGCACGTCCCAACTTGCCGGTTGCACCAGTGATCAGCACGCAACCCTTAGCGCTCATGTCCGACCCATTGCCAGGATCTCCACAGCCCGCCGATTGAAGTCCTGGCCCTCCTTGCGGAATTTCGAACGCACGTTTGCCAAGAATTCCGCCAGCGCCGCCCGAAACGCGGTGAAACTGTCATTGAATGTCAGCGCACTCCAGCCTCTTTCGCCATGCACGCGCAGTTCTAAGGGGCCAGAGCAGTTGCTGCCCAGTGCGCAAAGAATAACCTCCGGCCCCGTGTCATCAAATTTCAGGCCCAAGATACGACCATCGTGCCCAAACGGCGCCGAGAACAATCGTTGAGGTCGGCGCTCATGACCAAGCAGTACGAGAAGCGGGTCGATCAGATGTATCGCGTAGGTATCCCAGAACTTCGGGGTCGTGCCGCTGATCAGGCGCGGCCTGCCAATCCGCGCCGCCTCGTCCGCAGAAAGTCGCATTTCGGGGGCGAAACGCAGGGCGGAGCAGCTGAAGATTTGCCCTGGATACGTCTGCAGCGCGAGCAATTCATCGAACGCCGCCAAGTCCAGCGCCACGGGCTTATCGATATAGACTGGCAGCCCAGCTCGCAAGAAAGGAGCGGCGATAGAACAGTGATTCTCCACGTCGTCGCGCGCCAGGAGCAACGCATCGATCTCGCCCAACATATGTTCCGGATGATCCACAACACGGCGAATCCTTGCCGCGCGTGCAATGTGATCTGAGAGGGCACGATCCTGGGTCCAGACATGAGTCACCTCCACGTCCGGAAGTCTTGCCGCAGGCCAATCCTGTTCGGCCAGATATTCAGGAATCACTGGGAAGCCACAGCCCCGCATAGCTGCCGGATCGTAGCCGTTGCAAATAGCTGACCAGGAATAGGGGTGACCGTTCCCTTCCGACAGCCCAATGACCCCAAGCCTAAACATCACGACTCACCCCACAATGGCGGCTCGATCAGGTTGGGGTCATTATTGGCAAGCGCAGCGGTACCGTGCGGCTCGCGAGCCTGCGAGGCCGCAACCAAGATCTCACTCAGTTGGGTCTCGTTTTCCACCCCGACAACGAGGCGTGCGATGCCGGGTTGCGCAGCAGCGAAGCCTAAACACGAAGCCAACGGATCATCGCCAAGAGCGGCGTCGCAAGCCGACAATGCAGCAGCCCAGCGAGCGAAGCGGGCCGGCCGGGAAGCGGGAGGCATTAGCAGGATCCCTTGAAGAAAGAGCGAACGGGCATGCACCTCACATCCATTCTCCGTCAATCGTTGAGCCGTCCCTGTAGTGACAATCCTCTGATCTAGCGGATTTAGCGGGGCCTGCACGATGCCTGGGAAAAAGCTCGATGGCGGGTCAACGAGATCTTGCGGTCGATAGATCGAAAGGCCCGCCTTTTCACACAGGCCATCAGCGCGCAGCGCCGAAAGCGCATCTGCGACACATTCGGCATTCGTTCCCGTGAGATCGCCTGCGGCGTGCACCATCACGCCATAGAGCTTTTCGCAGCGCAGCCGGTCAAGCGAACGGACGACCGACTCGCGTATTACGACACCGACCCGGGCCCTCGGCACATCAACCAGCGGAGGAACCTTCGTCACAATTTGCCAGCGTGAGACCCCGGCTCGGCCAAGAACCTCCTCGCTCTGGCCATACGCAGCAGCGGTGTCGAGCATCTTCAGGCCGGCATCGCTGGCCATGGCCAAAATGGCCTCCACCTCACCGATATCTGGCCTGCCCGTTCGGTTCGCAACACCATAGGTCGACCCCATCTGCGCTGTCCCGAGCACAAGGCGACTCAGTGGCAGCTCAATGCAGCGCATCGCGGCTCGCCACAACGACTTTCCTTTGCTCTTCGTTCGTTAGCCCCGCAAAAAGCGGTATCGAGATGGCACGGGAATAGTAATCCTCGGCGACGGGAAAATCCCCGGGACTGAAGCCGAGTGAGCGATAGTAGGGCTGCAGGTGAACCGGGATGTAGTGCAGGTTCACGCCAATGCCGCGCTCTCTTAACGCCTCGAATACTTCGCGGTGGCGGTTGGAGTCACCCACCTGGATGACGTACAGGTGCCAGCTTGACTCGGCGTTCTCGCATCGGCCCGGCAGGTGCAGGGGCAGATCCGCTAGTGCCGTATCGTAGCCTTCTGCCAATTCGCTGCGTCGGGCCACGAAGGCGTCAAGCCTCTCCAATTGGCTCAGGCCCAGCGCCGCCTGCATTTCGGTCATGCGGTAGTTGTAGCCGAGATCGATCTGCTGGTAGTACCACGGTCCATCGGGTGTATGGGTCATCCGGTCCGGTTCGCGGGTGATGCCGTGGCTGCGCAGCAAGGCCATGCGCTCGGCAAGCGCTTCGCTGTTGGTAACTGCCAGGCCGCCCTCACCGGTCGTGATGATCTTGACCGGATGGAAACTGAAGACGGTAATGTCGCTGTATCGGCAGTTGCCCACCGGCTCGTCGCGGTATCGCCCACCGATGGCGTGCGAGGCATCTTCAACGATGTGGAAGCCGTAGCGATCGGCCAATGCCTTGATCGGCTTCATGTTGCAGCTCTGCCCGGCCAGGTGCACGGGCACGACCACCTTGGGGAGCCGGCCCTGGCTATCTGCCATGGCCAGTTTTTTTTCCAGCTGCTGGGGGCACATGTTGAAGGTGTTCGGGTCGATGTCGACAAAGTCGACCTGGGCGCCGCAGTACAGGGCGCAGTTAGCTGATGCCACGAAGGTAATCGGGCTGGTCCACAACCAGTCGCCCGGACCAAGACCGATTGCCCGACAGGCCAGGTGAAGTGCTGAGGTGGCGCTGTTGACCGCCACGCCATGATTGGCGCCGCAGTACGCGGCCACGGCAGCCTCGAAGCGCGGTACAACGGGCCCTTGCGTCAAGAAGTCCGAGCGCAGGACGTCGACCACGGCCTCGATATCCCGTTCGGAGATGTCCTGTTTGCCGTAGGGAATCACGCGTCGGCAAGCTCGGCGACATGCTCGTCGACCAGTTCACGCAGGGCTGCGATGCTCAGAAAATCGGGGTTCGTGCCGGAGTTGTAGGCGAAGCCTTCGGGCACAGTTCTCACGCCTGCGCGCTGCAAGTACTTGTCCCTCAGGCCATTGCTGGATGCGGGCAGGATGGCGTAATAGGAACCCAGATCCAGGCAGTTGAAGCTGTCGCTCGCGGTGATCATTTCCTCGTGGATTTTCTCGCCCGGACGCACCCCCACGACGCGGTGCTCACAGTCCGGGCCAATTGCCTGGGCGACATCCGTGATCCGGTAGGAGGGGATTTTCGGCACCAGGACTTCCCCGCCCAGGGCGTGCTCCAGGCTCCAGAGCACCATGTCCACGCCTTGCTGCAGGCTGATGTTGAAGCGGGTCATGTTGGGGTCGGTGATCGGCAGCACGCCGGTAGCACGTTGCTTGAGAAAAAAAGGAATCACCGACCCCCGGCTGCCCATCACGTTGCCGTAACGAACCACAGAGAAGCGGATATCGCGCCCGCCTTTGATGTTGTTGGCGGCGGTGAAGAGCTTGTCCGAGCAGAGCTTGGTGGCACCGTAGAGATTGATTGGCGCGGCGGCTTTGTCCGTGGACAGCGCCACCACACGCCGCACGCCGTTGTCCAGGCAGGCCTCGATGACATTCTGGGCACCAAGAACATTCGTCATGATGCACTCGAAGGGGTTGTATTCCGCGGCCGGCACCTGTTTTAGAGCCGCTGCATGGACAACGGTATCAATGCCTTCCATCGCTCTACGGAGCCGGGCCGGGTCACGCACGTCGCCGATGAAATAGCGAATCGCCGGATAGTCCCGGGTGGAAAATTGCTGTTCCATCTCGAACTGCTTGAGCTCGTCCCTGGAGTAGATGACTAGGCGCTTTACACTCGGATATCGGGCAAGAACCGTATCGACAAAAGCCTTGCCGAAGGAACCAGTGCCGCCGGTGATCAGTATCGAACTGTTATCCAGCATTTTGAATTCTGTGATTGGAGGGAAGCAATGACGCACTTTCGCGGTCGACAACCTCTGCATAGCTGCCGACCTGTTTTACCTGCCCGGCTTGCAGTTCGATGACCTGGTCGCAATTTCGTAATGTAGTGGTGCGGTGAGCGATGACCAGGACGGTGAGGTCACGGCTGAGTTGATCGATGCATTCGACGACCGCGGTCTCGGTGGCGTCGTCCAGGGCGCTGGTGGCCTCATCGAGCACGAGGACGTCGGCATTCTTGTACAGCGCCCGGGCGATGCCGATTCGCTGGCGCTGGCCACCGGAAAGGCGCACGCCATTTTCTCCAACCAGGGTGTCGTAGCCTTGGCTCAGGCTTTCAATGAAGTCATGGAGTTGGGCGCGGCGGGCAGCGCTGCGGACACGCTCGGCATCAATCTTCGACGGCTCGATGCCAAAGGCGATGTTTTCCCGCAGGCTGACATCACTGAGATAAATGGCCTGAGGAACATGCGCGATGTGCGCTTGCCAAGCGCTGCGCGTCGATTCATCAAGCACCGAGTCGTCCACCCAGATTTGTCCGCTGGTCGGCTCCAGCAGCCCCATCAAAAGATCCAGGGTGGTGGACTTCCCACTACCGGTCGCTCCGATAAAGCCCACGCGTGAACCTTTCTCAATCTCGAAAGTGATTACCTGCAGGACTTCGGGGCTCTGCTCGCTGTAACGGAAGTTGACGTCTTCAAAACGTATGGCGCGCTGGAAGCGCAATGGTTTCGTGTGGGGGAGCGCACCTCTGCCCGGAAGCTGCAGCAGCTGATTCACGTCTTTCAGTACCGCATGGTTTCCGAGGAACCTGGTCCAGCTGGCGTACAGGATCTGCAGCAAGGGCATAAGCTTTTGTCCACCAAGGGCAAGAGCTCCAAGCACTGGCAGTGCAGCGCCGATGCCACCAGGCTTGCCAGCCATTACGACCGCAAGCAAGACAACTAACACAACGGCGGACGATTCCAGCACGTAGCGTGGAGCTTGGCCCAGGAAGGCATTGGTCGCCTGGGCCACTCGGAGTCGCGCATCCTCTCCCTGAAACCGCCGACGATAAACCGACTGCACGTTGTCGATGATGACGTCTCGGATTGCCCCTAGGCCCTCCTGCATGGCTCGGATTCGACTCCCCTGCGCGCTGGCAATCACTCCACCATTGGCGCGAATCCGGCGACGCGTAGCGACCGACACAACCCCATAGAGGCTTGCAAAGCCCCCTCCCGCCACTAACGCCGCCATGGCATCAATTGCAAGTAATCCCGCAAGGATGAAGACGGTGGTCGTCGCCGCCACAAGGGATTTCATCAGCGGCATGATTGAACCAGTGACCAGCATTTGGACCTTGTTGATCACCGCCAGGCTCTCACTGGAATTGCGTTGCATATGCCAGGAGTAGGGCTGGTATAGGACGTTCTCGTAAACCTGCACGCCCAGGTCATGCCCCACGCCAAAGACGAACTTATTGTTCGCCCACTCGAGCAAAAGGCGAATGGCGGCACTGACAATGGCAATGGCGACGAACAGTAGCGCGGCCGGAATCAGCAAGTCTTCGCTCGTCCATCCAAACCACTTCGCAAGGTCACCAATCAAGGGAAATTCCAGCGCGCGTTGGGGATCTGCCATCAAAGCCAGAAAAGGCACGACGGCACCCAGTGTCAGCAACTCGGCCACCGCACCGACGAGCATTAGGCCGAGCAGCCCTACCAACTGCCTCTTACGCCGGAGGCTGAGGTGGCGCCAAAGCTGGACGATATCCTTAATCACTTAGAGCACCGAGTCCGCAGCCCCAGCGGGTAGAGCGCCTTTAACATCGAAAAGCACACCATCCGCGCACAAGAGGTTGCGGAGCGCCGCGCTGCCCCTCTCGGCGAACTCCCGATGACTCACGGCCAATACCAGCGCCGCATATTCAGCCGTTTCGGGCAATTGCTCCATGCACTCCAACCCAAACTCGCCGCGCGCTTGGTCCCGATCGATCCAAGGGTCGTAGACGTCGACTTCCAGCCGGAAGCCGCGTAGGGCAGAGATGATGTCGATCACGCGCGTGTTGCGCACATCGCGGCAGTTTTCCTTGAAGGTGAGGCCCAACACCAAGACTCGGCTCCCATTGATGCTCTGGCCTTTGGCCAGCATCAGCTGAAGAACGCGGTTGGCGACTTCCGCGCCCATGCTGTCGTTCAACCGACGGCCGGCAAGAATCATTTCCGGATGGAAGCCGACTTCCTGTGCCTTGTGAGTCAGGTAATAGGGGTCAACGCCAATGCAGTGACCGCCGACAAGGCCTGGTTTAAAGGGCAGGAAGTTCCATTTGGTGCCCGAGGCAGCCAGCACATCTTGCGTATTGATGCCAAGACGCTGGAAGATCAGTGCAAGTTCGTTGACGAGCGCAATATTCAAGTCACGTTGTGTGTTCTCAATGACCTTTGCGGCCTCGGCCACCTTGATACTGGGCGCCTTATGCGTACCCGCTGTAATGATTGCCGAATACAACCTATTAACAACATCTGCAACCTCGGGCGTCGACCCCGAGGTGACTTTCACGATGTCGGCAAGGCGGTGCTGCTTGTCGCCGGGGTTGATACGCTCCGGGCTGTAACCGCAGTAGAAACCGTTGTTTGTATCACCTTCGCCCCAACCTCCTCCGTTTGTGGGCAAGGTGGAGGTTATATATTTCAGGCCGGAGTGCTGCTCCAATACGGGAACGCAGTCTTCTTCCGTCGCTCCGGGGTAAACGGTTGACTCATAAATTACCAGGTCGCCGGGCTCTAGTAGCTTGCCGACGGTTTCGCTGGCTTTGCACAGCGGACCCAGATCCGGTCGCTTGTGTCGATCGATGGGTGTGGGAACGGTGACGATGTAGACATTGCAGTGCGCGATGTCGCCAGGCTCGCTGCTGAACTGCAGATAGTGGCTGCGCTGGAGTTCGTGTGGCTCTAGCTCCCGGGTGCGGTCATGCCCGCTCTCCAGTTCCGCGATTCGGTTGGCGTCGATATCAAAGCCAATCGTTGGGGTTTTCTCGCCAAAGGCTGCGGCGAGCGGCAAACCGACATAGCCGAGGCCAATGACCGCGATACGTGCGTCTTCGATGCCGGTAACGGTGGGGTTCATACGTGGTAGTAGTCGCGGTACCAGCCGATGAAGGCGGAAACGCCTTCCTTGACGGGTGTAGATGGGCGATAGCCGACGGCTTGCTCCAAGCGGCTGACGTCCGCATAGGTCGAAGGAACGTCACCCGGTTGAAGCGGGAGGTATTCCTTGACGGCTTCCTTGCCCAGGGCTTCCTCAATGGCTTCGACGTAGTCCATGAGCTGCACGGGGCTGTTGTTGCCGATATTGAAGAGTCGATATGGGGCATTGCTGGTCGCGGGGTCCGGGTCTGCCGAATCCCACTTGGGATTTGGTGTGGCGATATCGTCGGAGACGCGAATCACGCCTTCGACGATGTCGTCGACGAAAGTGAAGTCCCTGGTGTGGTTGCCGTTGTTGAAGATCTGGATGGGTTCGCCAGCCAGGATCTTCTTCGTAAAGAGGAACAGCGCCATGTCTGGCCTGCCCCATGGCCCATACACCGTAAAGAAGCGCAGGCCAGTCGTTGGCAGCCGATATAGATGGCTATAGCTGTGGGCCATCATCTCGGTGGCGCGCTTGGTGGCGGCATAGATGGCCAGCGGGTGATTGACGCCGTCGGCTTCCGAAAACGGCATCGAGGTGTTGGCGCCATAGATGCTGCTGGTGCTGGCGTAGGTCAGATGCGGCGTTTGCTGGTACCGACAGGCTTCCAGGACATTAAGCGTGCCGTCGACATTGGCGCGGGTGTAATCACGCGGGGCTGTTAGCGAGTGCCGAACGCCGGCCTGGGCGGCCAAGTGAATGACCCGGTCGAAGTCGTGCTTGCGAAAGCAGTCGTCAACTGCTTGCTGGTCGGCCAGGTCGGCGCGGATGCTTTGGTAGCTGCTGCCATTTTCTGCGGCGACGCGCTCTAGTTCCTGCAGGCGGGCTTCCTTGAGGCTGGGGTCGTAGTAGTCGCTCACCACGTCGAAGCCGACAACGCTGTCGCCGCGTTGGAGCAGCTTCTTTGCGGTGTGGAAGCCGATGAAGCCGGCGTGGCCGGTTACCAGGTGTTTCAAGGGTTGTCCTGTGTTCGGTGCTTAATGAGCACTAATGTTTTTCTCCCGAGGGTGCACCCTCACCCCTAACCCTTCTCCCGCGAGCGGGAGAGGAGAACAAAGAAGCTGCGTTGCTTGTGGGGTGCTAGTCATGCCGTTGGTCTCCCAGTTCACCGCGCAGGCGACCTATTTCCTCGGCCAGTTGGGCGTACTCGCGTTCAGTGCGGGCCAGGAGGCGGCGGGTGGCCTGGGCCTTAGCGGCGATGCCTTCCGCCATCCGCTTGTAGCGGTAGGCACGCTTGTTGCGGCTGTTGCCGAAGTTTCTGGCCTTGATGTAGCCCTGCTACAGCAGAGCGCGGATGCAGTTGTTGGGCTTGCCCATACGCTTGGCCAATCCGCGCTGGCTGAGCTCGGCTCGGCATCTGGTAGGCGCAAGACGCGGAGGTGTGCTTCGTCGCTGCCAGTCATTGGTGCACCGAGCGGGCGGCGATACCAAAGAAATTGGCGGCATCGAGGAGGGCTTCGTCCTGCGTCAGCAGCACCGCCTCGCTGGCCTCGGCGCACGCAAGATGTAGAGCGTCCAGCGTATTCAGACTTGTACGCCGCGTAAGCAGCCAGTGCATGGCGCGCTCGAACATCTTGGCGTTCGGGCGTGCTAGACGGTAACGGCTTTCGGACACGTCTTCGTGGAAGGCCGACTCTGCTCGGTACGCTTGGGGTTCTGTCAGCTCGCCCATGCGTACCCAGCGCGACAGAGCCGAAGCGAACTCCACGCGCACCAACTCGCTGATCAGAAGATGTTGCTCGTGCGAGAGGAACAGCACTTCAACCGTCTCGCTTGCAGATTCCTTACGATAAAAAGGTAAGAGCGCGCTGGTATCCACGTAGAGCATCAAAAGCGCTCGGCATCCCGCAGCTTGCGGACAACGCTGGCGGCGCCTTCGCGCATTGGTGGCAGGCTGTCCCGCAATTCGGCGCGCGAGCGAAACTTGGGGGCTTCCATTGTGGGCCGCGTGAGCCGCGCGACCGGCCGACCCCGGCGCAGAATGCTTACATCCTCCCCCTGCTCGACGAGCTTCAATACGCGGGCCAATTCTTCCCGCATTTCGCGCACGCTGACTTCTTTCATGACGTCCTCGCACCTTTGATGTACATACCTTGTGTACACAATAATGGCAGATTGAGGGACTCACGAGAAGCGCAGCGCCAATTGGCCCGCTCCCCTGGCCCGCCGCCTGCAAGCGGGAGTGGGGATGAAACGGGGATGTATTCCTCTTAATGGAGGTGCCTCGCCAACTCGCTGCGCACGCGCTTGAACTCGGTTGCCAATTGACGGTATCCGCTTTCTTGCGGGCGAGTAAGTGGCGGGTGGCCTGGGCATTGGCGGCGATGCTTCCATCAAGCTATTTCATTGCGAGTGTGCGCCTGAGCACCCCGCACCTCAGCGCGCAGCTGTGCGATTTGCTCGGCCAAACGCGCCTGTTCCCGTTCCTTTTCTCTCAAGAAGCGGTGCGCGGCTTCAGTCTTCTTCGTTTGGCCCTCGGCTGTGAGCTTGTAGGCGTAACCGCGTTTGCGGTGGCTGTTGCGCAGATTGCGCATCGTCACAAAGCCCACTTGCACGAGGCGGCGCAGGCAATAGTTGGTTCTGCCCAGGCTTATACCCAGCGCAGCTGCCAAGTCGCGCTGGGTGATTGCAGGATTAGACTGCAGCGTGCTCAGGATGCGATATCCGAGCTCGTCGATGTCTTCTTTCGAAAGCGTCAAAAGGTTTGGGCAAGCTGCCGCAAGACCGATGCATGGCAGGGCCTTGTGGGGCGACGCGATTGCTGCTGAACGGGCGCTGGCAGGACCTGCAACACCGCAGTGTTCAGCAGTTGAACATTATCACAGCGGAGCTGGGTGTACTAGCGCCTTGCAGCAAAAAAATTTGATACGTTTTGCAGCTACGCTGCTGAGTCGCGCCGTACGGTGTTGGCTTTGAGATGTACTCGGTTCTGCCTGCCAAGCAGCTGCATGAGCAACACCACACGCACTTCGCCATCCTTGCTGGCGAAGATTTCCTCGAGGATTCCGCGCTGGCCGCGCATAGGGCCATCCTCGACCTCGACTTCGGATCCAATCGGCAGCCGGTCTGCCAGCGTTTCGTCCTCTTGCCCACCCTCACACCGGCGCCGCAATGCATCAATAAACGATTCGGGCACGCAAATGAGCTGGTGGCCGAAGCGAACCATGCCTGTGACCCCGGGGGTCGAACGCACCGGTGCCACCGAATGCTCTGCGTCCGTTATCCCGATGAACAAGTACCGTGGAAACAGGGGTTCCCACTGGTCCACCCAACGCCGATTGCGCCGCCGGGCACGCGCATGACCAGGCAGAAAGACTTCATAGCCTTGGCGTGACAATGCCTGCGCGGCTTGGCCTTCCGCGCGCGGCTTACTCATCACTGGAAACCAACGCGTGGGTTGTGCCATCAACCCACACTCCGCGGGCCAGCTTCGGCCACTGCTTCCGGATCCTTCACTCGCCGCTCAAAGCCACTGACGGTCTTGCAGAGCGCAGTAAGGAATTGGTGCTCGTTACGCCATTCAATGGCGTGCTGCAGAACCTCGAATTCCTTGTCGAAAAGCTCCGGTTCCAAAGCCGTTTCCCTCGCCTTCATGATGCGCGGGTGCACGGTCTGCTCGGGTTGGTTGCCAATGAGCAATTCCTCGTAGAGCTTTTCGCCTGGGCGCAAGCCGGTGTACTGAATGCCAATATCGCCGGATTCCAGATCGTCGGGCGCGTTGCGAACGGTTAACCCGGACAGATTGATCATTCGCTCGGCCAGTGCGCGGATCTTGATGGGCTGCCCCATGTCCAGTACAAAGACCTCGCCGTGCCGGCCCATCGCACCAGCTTGGATCACAAGGCTGGCTGCTTCGGGAATCAGCATGAAATAGCGTGTAACCTCGGGGTGCGTCACCGTTACCGGGCCGCCCTTCTTGATCTGCTCATGGAACAATGGCACCACGGAACCGCTTGAGCCGAGTACGTTCCCGAATCGTACGCAACACACGCTGCGATCCGCAAAACGGGTGGCATAGGCTTGAACCACAAGCTCGCAAAAGCGTTTGGTTGCGCCCATCACATTGGTTGGACGCACGGCCTTGTCGGTGGACACCAAAACGAAGTTTTGTACGCCCGCATGCATAGAAAGTCGCACGACCCGCTCGGTGCCAATGATGTTGTTGTAGCCGGCGGTGATGATGTTGTCCTCCACCAGCGGCACATGCTTGTAGGCGGCGCTGTGGTAGACGGTATCGATGTCGTGTTTCGCGAACAGGGCGCGGATTTCCCGCTCATCGCAGACATTGCCCAGAATCGAAACCAGCTCGCAGGACATTCCCTCGCCTCGTAGCTCGTAATCGATGTGATACAGTGCTGCTTCACTGGCATCCAGGAGCACTAGCTTCTGCGGATTAAGCCGACTGACTTGTCGGGCCAATTCACTGCCAATCGAACCTCCCGCACCGGTGACAAGCACGACTTTGTCCGTGACTTGTGCGGACAGGAGGTCAGGGTTGGGTGCGACTTGCTCACGCCCCAGAAGGTCTTCGATGTCCAGGGGGCGTAAGTCGTCAACGGATTTATCGCCACGCGCCAGTTCATCCAAGCCAGGCATTTCCATAACCTGGAACTGGTGATCTGTCAGCCGCTCGGCGATCACATTTCGTCTGGCCCGTGATGCACTTGGCATAGCAAGCAATACCTTCTGCACCCCCTGAAAGCGCAATTGCTCCATGTCATCCGGCGAGACGACGGGCAGCCCCATCACCTTTCGTCCTTGAAATCGACGGTCGTCGAGAAAGATGACCGGCCTGTAGGTGGCCCCATAGCGCAAAGCGCTGAGCAACTGTTGACCGGCTGCACCGGCCCCATAAATAGCGACCGCGACGCCTTTGGCATGGTCGACATCGCCGCGCAGGAACCTCCCCCCCATAAGCCGCCAGGCGCTCAGCAACACTGCATTCAGTAGGGTAAAAATCAGTGCTGCCCGCCAGTCGACCCTCACGCTTTGCGCAACTGCGCCCAATGCAACCAAGACCAGCGCAGTCCCAGCGGAGGCAAGCAAGGTCGCGCCAAAAATTTCGGCTTGAAGAAACCGCGTCACCGCGCGATACGCGCCGAACGTCTTGAGCAACGTCGGTGTGAACAAGCCCGCAAGCAGCCACGCATTCGAGAATTCGCCGGACTGCACCGCCAAAAACCCCGCAACACCCCCGGCGAGCAACAGTGCGATGAGCAGGCTGGCCAAGCTCGCGATACCGTCAACGAGAGCAGCAATGGCAACCTTGTACTCCGGTGAGAGAGCTAGCAGGCGATTGCTGACAGTCGTTCTTATCGCGGTTGCATTATTCATGCAGAACTGAACCTCCCCCCCTGAAGTTCTCAAAGCGGTTCTGCAGAAGGCCCAGCACCCCGTGCGGCACTGCAGAACCTGACCCCAACACTCTATAACTGATTAGTTACAAAGGCAATACGAAAGGTATCACTTACCCGATCAATGGGCGCTCAAGCTTGATCACCCGACGTTCAAACTTGAACATGACGCGGCCGTCAGGTCTATCCCCAGTCTTGGGTAATGGATTTGCGTTCCTGGAGCTGCGGGGCCCACTGGGAGCTACTTCGAAGCGGATTCGGCCCCTTCGTCTGCAACATACGAAATCAAGTAGTTGCGTCCGTCCCGATTATGTAGTGCCCTCTCAGGCGCGCGGCGCGTACTTGCAGCTCATGCAGCCAGTGCAAAATTGCAAATGCCTGTTCTCCAGCGCATCTCGCAATGCCGCGCCCTGATGCCACCCGAGATCATCGCCCCGCACACGTTCATGTCCTGATGAACGACGATCAGGAATTGCTGGACTGTCTCGCGGAACTGGGCATTGAACCAGGGCGATGTGTGCGCCGAAGCGAACTTGCTGAAGCTATCGGGTGGATCGAACGCCAGCGCACCAAACCCATCGCCCAATTCGATGACTTGCAGCAATGAAGACCGTCTACGCCGATCCGCTTCGCCTACATCGCGTGATCGCGTTCGACGGGCACCGTCTGAAACACGGATTCGCTAACGGCAATATGTTCATGGCGGATCTCGCCCCATGGATTGAGAACACCAAGGCACCTCCCCTACTGCGTGAAGAAGCCATCTTTGCGCGGGCCGAAATCGGGTACGCCGGGACCGCCGTATACTGGGGCGAGGATGTCGATCTAGTTGCAGACAACCTGCGCAACCTCGCCATCGAGCAGGCCGGCGGCATCGGCCACGAGCGATTGGTGGAATGGATGGCCCGAAACCATCTGACCCAAGTGGCAGCCGCCAAAGTCATTGGTATATCGCGGCGGATGCTGAACTACTACTGCGCGGTTGCACGCCCTATTCCCAAGACCGTATGGCTGGCGTGTGGGTTCGGAGGCGACACGCGACCGCAGCGCCACATAGGCCCAACATGCGGTCTTCTGCAGATCATCGGGTGTGCAGGATGACGTACCGGCTGCTCGGCCAGGCTGAGTGCAGCGAGCCCGGAGGGCGCGGCCCACGGACAGGCGGCGCAACGCCTACCCGCAGTGTCGGCGGTTAGAGTCCACCTCACCAAAGCAGCAGGCAAAAAATGAACCCGTCCACTGAAGCAGGACAATTCCAGAAGAACTCGCCTGATACGGAAAGGCCGAGGTTCCGTCACAAGCCAAGGAATTCTCAGCAATCGCGCCAGAAGCCGACCCGGTAGTAGACTCGGAAGAAGGCACATTTCAGGCGACTCACCATGGCCCGTTCCCTACAAGAGATCGAGCGCGACATCCAGGCGTTGGCGCCAACTGACCGGCAGCAGCTGCTCCGTGACCTCATCGCGGACATGGATGAGAGCGAGAACTCCGAATCCATTGAGCACGCCTGGCGCGTGGAAGCGCAGCGGCGCCTGAGCGAGTTGCGCAACGGCTCGGTGACGCCTGTGCCCGCGAAGGACGTTTTCGCGAGGGCCCGCGCTCGGCTGGGCGATGCGGGTTGAGTTCCATCCGCCAGCGGAGGAGGAACTCATTGAACAGGCAAGCGTTTACAACGTCCTGGTGCCGGGCCTGGGAACGGTCTTCCTAAATGAGATTGAGGCGATTGCCGCGACCCTTTGCGAGCAATCTACCAATGCGTCGTTTTCCGCACTCGCTGATCTACGCCGTCGAGCGAGTAACAGCGAGCCCGAAGGGCGCGGCCCATGGATGGGCCGTGCAACCCCAACCCGCAGGGGCGGTGGTGAGAGTCCACCCGCACGCTGCCTGTCAGGCACAAAAAAGCCCCGGCGTGCGGGGCTCATTCTTCAGGCTTGGTAGGCGCGATTGGACTCGAACCAACGACCTCTACCATGTCAAGGTAGCGCTCTAACCAACTGAGCTACGCGCCTGAACCGTCTACTTAGTGTAATCGCTTGCTAAGACACCCCGCAAGCAAAGAACGCAGCTAAGCCCCTCGAAGCCGGGACCTGCCTACCTCACCACCTCAGCGCACCCGCTGGACGAGATCCTGGATTTCGCAGTCGAAGTATGCGCAGAGCGCATCCAGGTTATTGCTGGTCGTGTTGTAGCCCTTCTGGCTGCCAATCTTCGAAAGCGTCGTGCGGTTGATCCCGGTCTGCTCCGCGATTTCGTCCAGCGTGACGCGACGCCCTTCGTTGAAGGACTTGTCAGCGATGAGCTCCTTGAGACGAAAACGCAGCATTGGCATCGATCAGCCATGCACAGAATGTGCTTGACAAGCACAATATCTGCTCATACGCTGATATTCAGGTTGACGTGAGGGTTATTTATGCAGCAGCAAACTTATATTACGCCAGAGCAGGCCGCGGAGCGTCTGCACTACACCGTCGCCCACTTCCGGCGCGTGATCATGAAACGCGACCTCGTCGAGGGGGTGCATTTCGTGCGCGCATTCGACGGCCGCAAGTTCCTCATCATCTGGGAGCGCCTAGAAGCCGAGCTGCTGCACAGCGGCGGTACCACCACCCCGGCCCCTGATCCGAGTGACGCGAGTACGCCCATTCCCCTGCACGGTGGAGGGCAGTGCAATGTCTAGCGTCGGCGTCACCCGGAATAACCGCCTCTACTTCGACTTCGTCTACCAGGGAGTGCGCTGCCGGGAGTTCACCACCCTGCCCGACACGCTGACGAACCGGCGTCGCATGCATCAGGCGCTGCGCAATATCGACGAGCGCATTGCTGATGGCAGCTTCGAGTACGCCGCAGTCTTCCCCACCGGCCGCCACACCGCCGAGTTCCGCAGCGACCCCATGCCCACTACCTCCCCGCAGCTGCTCCACCCGGTGGCACACGTCATGGCCGCGCCGAGCTTCGAGGACTTTGCGGAGCAGTGGTTCCTGGAGCGCGCCGCAACCTGGAAGCGCTCCTACCGCCAGAAGCTTTCGGATATCCACCGGGTCTTCCTGCAGCCCCACTTCGGGGCACGGCCGATGAACCAGATCACCCGCTCCGAGCTGCTCATCTTCCGGGCCAATCTCCGCCAGGGAGGCAACGGCCGCAAGCCGCTGTCGGCGTCGCGCACCAATCAAATCGTGCATCTGATGCGCCAGATTCTGCAGGAGGCCGCCGAGCGCTACGGCTTCACCCACCCCTTCAGCGGCATCAAGCCGTTGCGCGAGGATCGCCGGCCCATCGACCCGTTTTCCCTCGAGGAGGTCGAGCGTTTCCTGGCGGTCGTCGATCCCGACTGGCACGCCTATTACACCGTCCGCTTCTTCACCGGCATGCGCACCGGCGAAATCGATGGCCTGAAGTGGCGCTATGTTGACTTCAATCGCCGCGAGATCCTGATCCGCGAAACCCGCGTGCGCGGCGAACGGGAAACACCCAAGACGGGCAGCTCCGAGCGGGCGATCCAGATGTCGGACACCGTCCACAACGCCCTGTGCCAGCACAAGGCCACCGTCGGTGACCGCAGCGACCATGTCTTCTCGACGGTACTGGGCTTTCCGCTGTCGTACAGCAACGTCAGCTATCGCATCTGGTACCCGACCCTCGCCAAGGCGGAGATCGTTCCGCGCAACCCCTATCAGACCCGGCACACCGCGGCCACACTCTGGCTGGCCGCCGGCGAGAGCCCCGAGTGGATCGCCCGCCAGATGGGCCATGCCAACACCCGGATGCTGTTCTCGATCTATTCGCGCTTCGTGCCGAATCTCACCCGCCGGGACGGATCGGCCATCGATGCCCTGCTCCAGCAGCGCTTCGGTTCAGCGCCGGCCAAAGACGCCCTGCAGGAGTCCGGTCATGCCTGAACGAATGCCCTGATCTCCGCCGGCCGCGCCGCCGCGCGCGCCGATCGGTCTATTCCACTGAAGCCAGCGTTTATCAGTGCCGTCTCGCGGCCCTGGCAGGACCGACTTGTCTATTGAACGAGGAACATCACGATGAACCATCTCAGCACCAAGGCCTTCCACCACCTGATCTTTCCGCTGCACCACAGCATTCTGCAGGAGGTTGATGCAGCACTCGGCAAGCTCATGGCCAACGACCCCGCCCTGCTGGACCTGCTGACCGGGCACTTCAAGCAGGTCTTCGACCATCCCACCGATGCGACGCTCCTGAATATCGCTCCCGACTCGGGCCAGTCGCTCCGTGCGCCGGCCTTCGATATCTATGTCTTTCACAGCGCGCGCACGACCAAGAAGGTGCACAAGGCCCGCGAGGCCCAGGTGCGGATCCGTCGCCACGACGCCAGCTACGCCGGCATGGGCTGCCACCTCATCCTGATGTTCGAACACCTCCGGCCCATGGAAGCCTTCATCGTGCCCTTGGCGCTGACCCTGAAGCCCTTCGAGCACCGGGTGTGCCGCCCGCACACCCAACAGGTGTACGAACACGCCTTCTTTCCGGCGCCCGCCGGCGACCCGCGCGCGCTCACCCGCAAGACCTTTCTGCGAGGGTCTGCCACCTACGTCGGTATGACCTCACGCGCGTGGCAGCAGCGCTTCCAGGAGCACCGCAATGCCGCGCGTCGCGGCTCGCAGTTGCGCGTGCGAGCCGGTCTGAGTGCGGCCCATCGTATGCCGCCGGAATGCCTGATCCGCCCCTCGGCGCCCACCCAATGAATATCTCGGAACACGCCACCGCCCCGGGGCGGCCCCGCATCATAGTCTGTCTTCGTTCGGCGCATCCAGCCCTGCCGTGCCTGCCCAACACCGCGGCAGATCGGAATCCTGCGGGCTGCTGGCGCGCGGATTGTTTACAACCTCATACAGGAAGGTGGCCGTGATCGCCCAGCACACGCCATACACCCAGCGGCGACGCTGGGTCTCGGGTCCCGATGCACGGTTACCTACCAGAGCACCGCGCGCCGCCCGAGCCGGCATGCGCTCGGTACCAAAGGCAGGCCGCTCGTCCCGGACCGCAAGCCCCAAATGTTCCGCCCAGTAGCGACGCTGTGCCGCGCCATTCTTGGAGCCCTGCGAGCGCGCGGTAGCGTGATACCAGTCGAAAGTGTCCAGCAGAGAGAGTTGCTGCAACAGCTCGACCCAGCGCTTTGCGTCCGGCAGACGCTCGATCCAGAGATTCAGCGAACCGCCACCCAGGCGCGCACGCAAGAAGAAATCGGTAAAGGCCCTGCGATCGCGCGGTCGGCACCCCTTGCTAAATAGCAGCGTAGCGACCTGGCGCCCAAGATTGTGCCCCTGCTGCGTCTGCGGGGGATCAAACAAGCCGTCAAAACTGCCCCGGTAGGCCTTGCGCAGACCTTCCGGCATGGCCGCCAGCCAGGCGAGCATTCGGTCGAGCGTCTCATCCGGCCATGGGCCTTGGAACTCCGGGCCGCTGTAGGCCGCTGGATCGTGGCGACGATTCAGCATCCGCGTCATCAGCAACAGTCGCTTAAATGGGTCGTGCGGCATCGCAATGCGCGGGCGCTCGCCGGCGCTGCGAACGCGCAGACAACGCGCTTCGCCCAAGCGATGATCCGCCAGGGCATCGAGGTAGTCGGCCTGATAACACTCTCCGTGATGCACGACCTCGGGCGCACGCTTACGGAGCGACGCGAGTGTTTTATTCGGCAGCGGGGCCAGCATCTGCCGGGTCGCCCGTCCGAGGATCAGATCGCAGCTATGTACGTAGTGCCGCAACGTGATCTCAGGGCTGCAATGCCCAAGCAGCTTGCCGATCGCCCACAGCCCTCGCCGCTGGGGGGTGTCGTAGCCGATGGCTGCATCGTGCATGGCAACGGCATCAGCCGCGGTGACCCACCGATCCAGCCAGCCCGTCGGATCAGTATCCGTCGGCCGGTCGCAGCGCCACATCGCGATCAGCATGCGATTGGCGAAGCTGTGCCGCAAATGGTGATAGCGCGCCGAACTGATTCCGCTGGCTGCGCGCAACGCCTCAGCGATCCAGGTAAACAACCGTTCATACAGCGCCATCTTCTGATCGGAATCACCACGCCCTATGGCTCGCGGTGGAAACAGCAGCGCATTCGCCATGGTCTCCCCACACTCACCACGGCCGCTTTTCTGATGCTCAGCCCAATCGCGCAGCGCCTTGAGTGCCGCTTCCGGCCACAGTCCGTCGAGGCGGATGAGCCGCTCCGCGCTAGAGGACTTGAGGCCGCGCAGATTGTTCGCCGCCAGAAAGATCTCAGTGCGCCCAATCGCGCACTTAACGTCGGCCAGACGCAGCCCAGCCGCTTCGCTGCGACGCAATCCGCTGTAGTAGCCGAGCCGGGAGATCATGACCGCAACTTCGGCGTCATTGCCGGCACCTGCATGCTCGTGAAGCAGCAAGTCCATGGCACGCTCGAACAAGTCTGGCGTGAACGCGCAGGCATCCACAACGGTGGCCGCCCCCTGCCCTGCCTTCGGTAGCCCGAGCTCGGAGAACGCCGGGGCATCGTAGGCGCGGCTCAGCCATTCGTGGAAGCTCCGCAGGGCGCCGAGCAGCCTTACCCGTTCACTGGCCTTGTCGACGTCCTCGATGAGGAGCATGTACAGCTCGGCGTAGGCACCGATGCCATCCAGCGCAACCGGATCAATGTGTCCCAATTGACCGACCAGACGCATCGCGAGCAGGCGGTAGTACTCGGCGACGGTACGCATTTTCATGGGCTTGCGGCGCCCCTTGCCCCCGGCATAACAATCCTGCGCGATCCACTCGGCCAATCGATCCAGCGACGCCATGCAGGGCCATCCCGACCCATCACAACCCTGCTGATAATCCCGCCGCCACGCCTCGACCCGTTGCGCCCCGCCCTGTTCGCCCTTGCGGATGATCGAGCCGAGATCGCGTACCGGCCCCGCCCAATCCTCCGTATCGGTATCGGTCTCGCAACCGGTACCGATCTCGGCAGACTGCTCGTGCTGTTCATCCTTCACCGCCGCTAGCGGGGACGTGGCTTCCACATCGTCGTCGACCCCAGCGCCAATGGATGATTCGGTCTCGCCCAAGTGGGTCGGCTTCTCAATACTGATTTCTCGGGGCGGATCGACCAGCTGACCAAATGCCTCGGGGCGTATGGACGCGCTCTCGTAGTCACCGATCGCATAACCCACGAGGTAGCCAGGGGCGTATAGCGCGAGATGCATCCGTGCGATGGCGCGAAGATCCGACCAGTTACCCGGGAGTGCGATGCCAGGCGCCACCTGATCACGGTAGGCATGGATACAGCGCATCGCCTTCTGCACGATCAGTTTTCGGTGAGGCCAGTGCGGCCATGCGCTACGGCCAATATCCGCGAGCACGTATCGGGTGAGCGGATCCAGATAAAGGCGCCGGACCTGCGACTTCGCCTTGCCCGGCATCACCAGATCGAGCCATTGCAGATGGTCCGGGGCCGCCCGCAGCGCCTCAGGCACCCCCGGCAACCACCGACTCGTCAGCAACCCACTGCCCAGCACCAGGCAACACAACACCCGCCCCCAGCGGGCCGAATTGCCCTGAGCAGCGTTCGTCAGTACCAACGGCAGCAAGGTGGCCCAGATGTCTTGATACCGCAGGTAAAGGGCGAAGTCGCGATCAACGGCATAGGACCGTAGTGACGCAGGCAGTGGTGCGGGCAAATAGGGGATACCAACCGACCAGAGCTTGCGGTGGTTGCCCGCATCGAGAACCTCGAGCACGCGACGCTTGCCCCGCCAGGTACCACCGTCAGGCGACCGTGCTGCGATCGCGTTGAGCATCTGCTTGGTCGATGCCTTGCTGAGACGTACTGGCCCGAGTTGCGGGAATTCCGTCAGCACCTGGTAGTCCCCGCGCATCAGGTGCCACAGGCCGCTGCCGCGCATGACATCGGGCAGCTCGTCCTCTGGGACCCCGAGCGATAGCCCCGGGTCCAGGAGATTCGATTCGGGCTGCCAGACATGCCGCCATAACGAGAGATAGTGAGCAACCATGACTAGTGCTCGCTATCAGTCACCGCTGCGATAGCGCAGTGGCGATAGCCGATATCCCGACAAAGCGCTTCCAGCGCGGGGCCCAGTGCACGGCGATAGCCGACCGGATCCAGTGCCGAATGCCTGTTCCAGGCCTCCTCTCCGAAATTCGCGTGCCCGAATAGGGGATTGATGACCGCCGGCGGAACATCGCGGGCTGCCAACTCGGTGCGCAAGAAATGACGCCCGGCATTGTCGACGGCCCACACATTGGCAGTCAGGTTGTCGCACTCGCGCTTGAGTGCATCGCCACTCAGCTGCTCGGGGCGCCACCCGCAGGGTTCCTTTGCATCTTCGACCAGAAAGAACAGGGTCTTGCGCAAATCCAGCGCATAGGCCTTCGCACCATAGGCGCTGCGATCACGATGCTTGGTTGCCGGGACGTTCATCTGGCTCGGCAGCCACGGCAGGGCCGAAAAAAGTGCTTGCAGGTGCTGCAGATACACGAGGACCTGTGCGTAAACCTCGTCAGGCAGGACCACCATCCGGGTATGCCGCCCATCCGGCATGTCCTTCTCGCGCAGCAACAGGGTGCGCGTGCGATCGTCAACAACGCTGAGATCCACGATCGGCACGTGCACGCCACGCATGCCGGTGAAGACGGCCAGCCCCAGAGCCGTGTGCCGTGTTATCGCGTTGTGCCTTCCCACCCATTCCTTGACGGTTTGAGGCGTTTGGTTCAAAAAAGCTTGGCACTGGCTATCCGAGGCGCCGACCAGCCCCGCCAGGGACTGCGTCGTCGGAGCACGATCATTGCCCGCCCAGCTGGCTGGGATCATCCGAGGACCCTGCAAAACGAACAAGGACCGCTCGTCCTCGACACGAGGCAGGCTTTGCAGCACATCACCGAGCAGCTCGCGCACGATCTCCTCGTAGCGCGCGGCCAAGGCCGACCTGTTGAACCGAGTGTAGTGATTGGCGACCTTGGCACTCGGATCGTTGCGGCCGAAGATGACGCTGCAGGTCAACTGGTCACCCTCGCGCATGGCCCCGGCCCTGACCCAAAGGGCATTCGCCAATGCGTCGAATCGGGTCCACTTCTCAATGACGCCGCGATTCAGCAGGAGCGGCTGGACGTGCTCTTTCCACATGCGACGCATCGCATCATGCGAGAGGCCGGAGAACGGTTTGGCGCTTGTCTCGACCCAACGCAGCAGACCGCAAACATCCGGCAGCAACACGCGCGGCCAGGTCTCTGGATCATATCCCCGGCGATCCGCAGCCAGACTGCCTCGTTCGGGTAGCCGGTAGGCGCGCATCCAGACCCTGTGCTCAGGGCTACAGGCGAGCTCATAGTCGCTCGGCAGATCAACCGGTGCGTTCACCGCTACGAGATTCCTTACATCGGTGAACGGGCAGCCATGAATCAACATGATGGCCGCCACTCGCAGCATCTCGATGAGCCGGTCGTTACGGATCGAAGACGAGCCACCAGCCAGTCGCGCCGCCATCGCCGCGGCGTACTCCTGAAGCATCACCGCGACAATCGCCTCCAGGTCGGCCAGCGCAATAACTGAAGGCATCGAAGGAAGATGCTGGGCTGCCATTTGCACATGACGCGCTCGTGCACGCGCACGGGCCCAAAGTACCGACAGGGGCAGCAGTGATCCGGGATCCTCCTCGAGCTCGAAGTGGATCGCATTGTCGACGGCGTATTCGTCGGGGGCGATTCCCTTGCCCAGCAGATCGTCAGCGAGGTCGTCATGGGGCCGGTCGCGCACCAGGGCATGGTCCGGGCCCACCCACTCCACGTCCCGTCCGTTCTTGCCACCAACCTCCCGGTATCCGTCATCTTCCGGCATCGCGTCAGGCGTATGGGGGTGACGGCCTTCTGTCGGCCCTCGCCTTTCAAGATGGCCTGTCGACCTATTCCGGAATACCGCCACGCTCGACACCCGAAACGCAACTGTCAGCATGTCGGCGAGCGCGCCGAGCCCCTTATTCAACGAGGCATATTTTCTGGCGTCCACACGATCCCGTATTGCAATAAGGCACGCGACCATCTCAACGACGTTTTCGCCCTCGGGAAGCTGCCTCTGAAGCGCTATCAGCACCCAGGTGTGCGCGGGATCGCAGAGCCGGCGCAGAGCCAACTGCGCTTCATAGGCCCGGTGCGGGCTCTGCATCGAGCACTGGTCACGGACAATGAGGCAGCGACTGATGAGGTAGTAGACGGTCAGTCGATCAACCACCGGCCGCACATCGATTGTCAACTGCGCGGAGGGATCGCTAAGGCAGAGCGTGCACCAGACAGCGTTGCTCGAGTACAGGCCACGCAATGATTCGCCTTTCGCAAGCCGGGCCTGCGCTTTGCCTCGCCAATCAGCACCCTTGTCATGCAGATAGGCACAGACACCATCCACCCAAGCGTTCAGCGGGATGACGTCGACATCGAGTACGTCTGCCACTTCTTCTAGGAGGGATCGCAGATTCGCCAGTCGATTGACGACCCGGTAGAGGCCTGGCGGATTGGGCCCAAGCGGCACTTGCAGCACTGCCTCACCCATATCGGCATGCGCGGGATCGACCGTCCCGCTTTCCCGTATGGCCGTACTAAGGGAATGAACGTTGGGCGTAATCGGGGTGCTAGCCATGACGCACCACCGATGGCTCCGACGGCCGTAACGCCGCGAAAACTAGCCACGATGCGGTTGGCACCACGAAGCATGCAAAAATCAGGCACATAGAGGCCACCTCAGTGAAGGGACCTCTCGGTTCTATTGCGCAACCAACGGCCTGCAACCCCGTATGCGGGGCCGCGAGCATTGATTTGGTGCAACTGGCGCAGGATCGGTGCCTTGATTCGGCGCCACCGGCCCAGTCACCGGAAAAACAGGGGGCAGATCCGGTGCGGACTCCGTGGGCGCCGGCACCCACGTGTGCCATCGGTCGCCAGACCGCCGAAAGGGAATGGGGTGCAGCCATCGCCGCGCTCCGTAGGGATTCCCCCCTATAGACCTTGCGGCGCACGCGAAACCCGGCCTTAGCGAGGCTGGGCTTCACCAACAGGGCGATCCGCCCACCGTAAAGCAGCCCAATCGGGTGTTTGGCAGCCGCAGCCATCCACGCCGACTGGGCGACTGATCAGTCATCGCGCCTGCGGCGCGGCTTGTATGCGAAGACGGGCTGTAACTCAGAAGCTCACGATTCCCGGAAACACTGGGCCGATAGAGGCAGCCACGTAACTCACTTTCAAAAAACTCCAGGCTTCCCTGGCCTGATGGCTCTCTCGACGCAAGCGACGCAGCGCGTCCAGCTTGGCCGTCGGTAATTTGCCGTGGTGGGCTACTCGTTAAGCAACTTCTCCTACAACCCAATAGCCAATCAGCTTTGGCTTCGGCTCGGACGCAGTAGGCAGCGCCCAATGCGACCAGCCAGACCGTAAGCTCGACTTGCTGCTCATAAGACTCCGGCATAGGGGGCGTGTGGGTTTGAGACACTGCCCTCGAAGGCCTGATGTTCAAGAATCCCGGTCAGATCCACCGCACCCAGCGGCAGCTAAGGGAACCGACAAGAGGCAACAATCGCTGGCGAATCCGGAACGCGCAGCAGCATTGGGGTGAATGCCCACACAACCGCGCAAACTTGGCATGCTTGCGAGCGCGTCTCAACTAATTCGGTGACAGCCCAGCTGCAGAGCAACGTCCCAAACACCATTCATCCGGGGGAAGAAGGTGAAGCACGGCTATCGAAGAACTTTTATTCAAACGTTCTTCGCAACTTTGATCGCAATTTTGATACCTGCGGCTGTACTGACGGTGCCGTATACGTACGTGGGGCTGCAGGGGTTATTCGACTCTGACGACGGCGTTCCCCGTTACCCCGAGAATATCGGTTATGCCGTAGACCTACTGAACGTTCTGATCGGCATCCCTGTAGCGGTTGCGGTCGCCTGGGTTGCGGTCATCCTGGCGCGGCAGGCCGAACGCAATTCCTCCGCGACGCTGCAAGTCACACGACAGTGGGCAGAATTCGAGCTCGTGAAGACGATCCAGCAGGAAGTGGGTCACATCCAGGAGAAATCCTGGGCTGTGATCAAGGCGATCGGCCAGTCCTTGCAGGCAGTGACCTGCCTGCCGATTCTCGGCCCATCTGAAACTTGAGAAGATGGCCTCTGCACACGGAGCAGAGGCAGATGAGGAAGAGTCGATTCAGCGAAGA
>JALEHA010000196.1 GCA_022763315.1 Algiphilus sp. | reverse complement strand
TGCCTGCACAGCTTTCTCGACACGCGCGGATGCGACTACCACCGCAGCATGTCGAGTCCGCTCAGCGCCGAAACCAGCTGTTCGCGGTTGTCGACCCATCTGGCCTGGGGGGCCCTGTCGATGCGCGAGGTCGTGCAGGCCACGCGTGCGGCGCGCAACGCGCTGGATCCAACGCAGCAGGGTGGGCACCGCCGCGCCTTGCAGTCCTTTCTGGGGCGCCTGCACTGGCACTGCCATTTCATTCAGAAGCTCGAATCAGAACCCCGCCTCGAATTCGAGAATCTGCACTCGGCTTATGACGGGCTGCGCCCCGAAGGTCAGAACAGCGCCTTGCTGGAGGCTTGGCAGGCGGGGCGTACGGGACTGCCCTTTGTGGATGCCTGCATGCGCTATCTGCACGCGACGGGCTGGCTGAATTTCCGCATGCGCGCGATGTTGGTGGCAGTGGCCAGCTACCACCTGTGGCTGCACTGGCGCGAACCGGCGCTGTTCCTGGCGCGGCAGTTCACCGACTACGAGCCGGGGATCCATTACAGCCAGATGCAGATGCAATCAGGGACCACGGGCATCAACACCCCGCGCATCTACAACCCGGTGAAACAAGGGCACGACCATGACCCGGATGGTCGGTTCATCCGGCGATGGGTGCCCGAAATGGCGGGGGTGCCCGGCGATGCCGTGCACGAACCGTGGACCCTGTCTGCGGCGCTGCGCCGACGCCATGGGGCGGCGGAGTACCCGGACCCGATCGTCGACCATCTGGCGGCGGCACGGCAGGCGCGGCAGCAGATCTGGCAGGTGCGCAAGCAGGCCGGCTACCGCGCGGAGGCCAACGCCATTCAGGAGCGGCACGGCAGCCGCCGCTCCGGGATGCGCCAGCGGGGCGGGCGCAGCCCACGCAAACGGGAGCGCGAGGCACCGGTCGTGCAGCAGGCCTTCGACTGGGGGCAGGAGTCCTAGTCGGCCGGCAGGAAGCGAATCTCGCCGTACCAGGCCTCGGCCTTTTGGCCGGCGTTGTCGCAGTCGGTCATGATCGCCACCGCGGTGACTTCCTCCAACGAGCGGTCGAAGTAGCGCTCGAAATCCTGCTTGATATTGCGCCGCACCGTCTGCCAGCCATCCTCGCCGGTCGGTGCACCTGAATTCACCGCGACCATGTGGGCCTTGTCGGTGAAGGGGTTCGGCCAGTCGGTGCCGATGGCCTGGCTGTTGGCCCAGACATAGTTGATGGCGCGCGTGCGCCAACGCAGGAAGCGGTGTTCGTCCACCACGTACAGCCGCGCCGGATAGTCGTCGCCGTCCTTGCGATGCGGATCGAGGCCCTGGTACACGCGATTGACACGCCAGCGCCACTCCACGATGGGCGTCTCGGTGAGATCAATGGGCGTGCGCAAGGCGAGGCCGGATCCGCTCTGGCCATTGCAGTCGGCGTGCACGGCGGGCTGGCCGTCGCTTTCCACCAGGCGATAGTCCGTAGTACCGCTGAAGCTGACCGTCTCCCATTGCAGGATCTGCTGGGGTGAATAACGTGCGGCCTTGGGCTGTGCCCAGAGCGACGCACTGCCAACAAGCAACACGAGCAACACGGGGATACGCCAAGCGCGGGAGCCCGCCGCCTGCTGCGGCGATGCCGACCAAGGGCGTGGTGTCATGCGTGCATGGCGGGCGTGGTTCATTGATGTCTCCTTGAGGGCGTCGTGGGCGTGCCGTGACGTCGACGCAACCGCTGGGACCCGGAGGACAAGGCGCCGGAAGGCAACGCACGCATTCACGGTGTACGTGCTACACACCATACGTCGATGCGCACTGCACCCGCATTGCGCAATGCCAGACTGAGTGCATGACAGCTGGCGCCGGTCGTGAGCACGTCGTCGACGATGGCGACGTGGCGGCCCGCCACCTGCCGTGCGTCGGCCGCGAAGGCACCGCGCAGGTTGCGCCGACGCTCCTTCGCCGAGAGTTCGGTCTGGTCGGCAGTGTCGCGCTGGCGTCGAGCGGCGGCGGGTGCTGCGCGCAGCCTCAGCGCATGGCCCAGCGTGTCAGCGAGCAGCTGCGCCTGATTGAAGCCGCGCAGGCGCATTCGTGCAGGGAATAGCGGCATGGGGACCAGCAGTTCCGGCGGTGGGGCACGATGCTGGCGGAGAGCGTGGGCGAGCAGCAGCGCCAGTCGCCGCGCCGCACTGAGGTCCGCGTGGTACTTGAGGGCATGGATCCAGCGCACGATCGGCGCTTCGAAGCGCAGGGCGCACCAGGCGCCATGCCAGGGCGGTGCACGCTGCAGGCAGGCCGGGCAGCGCGAGGCTGTCTGGTCGGGCAGGGCTTCGGCGCAGTGCCAGCAGGCCGGCGTGTTCCAGGGCAGGGCGGTCAGGCAGGCGTGGCACAGGCCCGCGCTGGACGCCGGTGCATGGCATTGCAGGCAGCGGTCCGCGCCCACCCACCAGCCCGGCCGCATGGCGCCGCCGTCAACCATTCACCCGTTCGCAGGTTGACAGCGATCCCTGCCACGACAAGACTGCGTGCCAGCGCCGCGTGTCATTGCCGCGGTAACGATTCAGCCATTGGCGCGCTGCGCCACAGCGGGGGAGTGTTTCCATGCCGTCCGTCAACGTCCGTCACGATTGGAGCCGCGAAGCGATCGTCGCGCTCTTTGAGCAACCCTTCAACGATCTGCTGTTCGAAGCGCAGCGCGTACACCGCCAGTTCTTCGACGCGAATACGGTCCAGCTGTCGCAGCTGCTGTCGATCAAGACCGGTGCCTGCCCCGAAGATTGCAAGTATTGCCCGCAGTCGATCCGCTACGAGACCGGCCTGGAACGGGAAGCCCTGATGGAGGTCGAGGATGTGCTGGCCGCCGCGCGCGCTGCCAAGTCCGATGGCGCGACCCGCTTCTGCATGGGCGCGGCGTGGCGTTCCCCGAAGGACCGCGATATTCCCAAGCTCAAGGCCATGATCGGCGGCGTGCGCGAGATGGGCCTGGAGACCTGCCTGACGGCTGGCATGCTGACCGAGCATCAGGCCCGGGAGCTTGCCGATGGCGGTCTGGACTACTACAACCACAATCTCGATACCTCGCCGGAATACTACGGCGAGGTGATTACCACCCGCACCTACGAGGATCGCCTGCAGACACTCGAGGCCGTGCGCCACGCCGGCATGAAGGTCTGCTGCGGCGGGATCGTGGGCATGGGGGAGACGCGCGACGACCGCGCGGGCCTGCTCGAGCAGCTCGCCCGCCTGCAGCCGCACCCGGAGTCGGTGCCGATCAACAACCTGGTGCAGGTGCCCGGGACGCCGGTCGATGGACTGCCGCCGGTGGACCCCTTCGAATTCGTGCGCACCATCGCGGTGGCGCGCATTCTCATGCCCGCCTCGCACGTGCGTCTTTCCGCCGGCCGCGAAGCCATGAACGATGAGCTGCAGGCGCTGTGCTTCCTTGCCGGCGCCAACTCCATCTTCTATGGCGAGCGCCTGCTCACCACCGAGAATCCGCAGAACGCCCACGACCGCGCCCTGTTCGCCCGGCTCGGCATCACCGCGGAAGCCGGCGCCGAGGGCGCGGTACATACCGCCAATGCCTGCCAGACCGAGGCGGCCTGATCCGCAATGACCGCGTCGGCCGTGCTCGATGAACGCCTGCGGGCGGAGATCCAGGCGCTGGAGGCGCGCGCCCTGCGTCGCCAGCGGCGGGTCATTGCCGGCAGCCACGGCGCCCGTATCAACGTCGAGGGTCGGCATTGCATCAATTTCTGCGCCAACGACTATCTCGGCCTCGCCGCCGACCCGCGCGTCGCCGAGGCGGCGCAGCGCGTGCTGCGTGATAGCGGCACGGGCAGCGGCGCCGCAGCGTTGGTGTCGGGATACAACCACGAGCATCGTGCGCTGGAGGAGGCGCTCGCGGAGTTTCTCGGTGCCGAGGCCACATTGCTGTTCTCGTCGGGTTGGGCGGCCAACCTGGGCGCCTTGCGCGCGCTGGTGCCGCCCGATGCGCACCTCTGCGCGGACGCTCTCAACCATGCCTCGCTGATCGACGGGGTGCGCCTGACCAAGGCGGCCTACACGCGGGTGGCGCACGCCGATGCCGCGGCTTTCGCATCCGCAGTGGGCGAGGCCGCCGGCGCGGCCTGGATGGTGACCGACGGCGTGTTCTCGATGGACGGCGACCACGCGCCGCTCTCCAGTCTGGCCGCCATCGGCGCCAGGCAGGGCGCACCGCTCTATGTCGATGACGCGCACGGCTTCGGCGTCTGCGGCCCCGGTGGTCGGGGCAGTCTGGCGGCGGCCGGTCTGTCGCATGCCGAGGTGCCGGTGTACGTCGCCACCCTGGGCAAGGCCCTGGGCGCCAGCGGCGCCTTCGTGGCCGGCTCGCGCACATTGATCGACTACCTCGTGCAGAAGGCGCGGACCTGGGTCTTCTCCACGGCGCCACCGCCGGCGATGGCCGCTGCCGCGCGCGCCGCCCTCGCCATCCTGCGCGCGGAGCCCGAGCACCTGCAGCGCCTGCACGCCAACATCGCGCAGTTCCGTCGCGGCGCGGCGGAACGCGGCATCCCGCTCGGGCCGCCCGAGGGAGAAGCGAGTGACCACGCCATCCAGCCCCTGGTCATCGGCGATGCCGCGCGCACCATGGCGGCCTCGGCCGCTTTGTTCGAGCGCGGCTACTGGGTGGCCGGCATTCGGCCGCCAACGGTGCCGGAGGGCACCAGTCGACTGCGCATCACCCTGTCGGCCGCCCATCAGCCGGCGGAGATCCAGGGATTGCTGGACGCGTTGCATGAGGTGCTGATGCAGCAGGCGGTCGCGGCATGAGCACCGTCATCGCGGTGACCGGTACCGACACCGGGGTGGGCAAGACACGCATTGCCAGCGCGCTGTTGCTGGCATTGCGCGACACGGGCGCGCAGGTCGCAGGCTACAAGCCTGTGGCCAGCGGCAGTGACAGCACGGCCGAGGGGCTACGCAACGAGGACGCACTGGCGCTACTGGCGGCCTCTTCGCCCGGGCTACGCTACGACGAAGTCAACCCGGTGACCTTCGCGCCGGCGATCGCGCCGCACATCGCCGCTCAGCGCGAGGGCCGGCCGATTCCCCTGCAGACGCTCGATGACGGTCTGGAGGCGCTGCGTGCACGTCATGAATGGGTGGTCGTGGAGGGCGCCGGGGGCTGGCGTGTGCCGCTGACCGATCGCGTCGATTTCGCGGACTGGGTCGCCGGGCACCGGCTACCGACACTGCTCGTCGTCGGCATTCGTCTCGGCGCGATCAACCATAGCCTGCTCACTGCAGAGGCGCTCAAGGCGGCCGGTCTGTGGCTGGGCTGGGTGGGCAATATCCTGCCCGAGGAAGACACGGGCACCGCCAATGAGATGCTGCAGACGCTGCAGGCCCGGCTCGGCACACCGCTGGGTGTCATGGCTTGCGGCGAAGCCCCCGAAGCCCTTGCGCAACGCCTCGATGTCGAGGGGCTTGCCCAGGCCTGCACCGCGCTTCAAGGCTGAACCCGGACCCACTCCTGTACGCGCTCGGCGCTGTGATGCAGCGTATCGAGGCCGACCAGGGCAGCCCCCAAGGCGAGCGCCGTCACACCGATGACGAGCAGCGGCAGCGGCAGGCGCTCCGGTTGGGGAGGGGCGATCAGCGCGGCGATGCGGTCATGTAGATGCGACTCGCCTGTGGCGGGCGCTTTCTGATCCGGCGTGGGCAGGCGACCTTCGGCGGTGAGCAAGGCATCGGCCACATCCAGGCGGTCGCCCAGCGCGAGGGCCGCCTCCTGATCGCAGGCCTGTTCGCAGGCCGCGTGCAGATCGCGCTGCAGCGGTCGCCCTGCTCCACTTAGCAGGCGCGGCGCCGCCAGGGCTGCCAGCCATTGGCGGAGGCTATCGCGTCGTCGCGCATGCGCCTTTTCGTGCAGCAGGACGGCTGCGCCCTGGCGGGGTTCGAGCTGCTCGAGCAGTGCGCGCGACAGCACGACCTGTGGCCGAAGCAAGCCGACGGTGAGCGCGAAGACGCTGTCGGATTCAATGATGGCGCAGTCCCGCGAGTCATCGCGTTGGGAGAGCGCAAGCAACTGCCGGGCACGCCGCCCCTGGCGGCGCAACGGCGGCAGGATACGCAGCAGGCCGGCGGCGAGCATCGCCACGGCGAGCAAGGGCAAGAGCAGTGACAGCGCTCCGCCGGAAACGACGGGCGCGTGCGCGCCGCAGCCGATGCCCTCGTGGCAATGCGCTGCCACTCCCAGGCCGCGGGTGGCGGGCAGGTGCAGCAGCACCGTGGCGGCGACGGCGAACAGCAGCGGCAGCGCGGCCAAGGCGCTGAGCAGGTGACAGCGTGACCCGGCGGCCAGACGCGTGATGCGTGTCCGCAGCAGGGGATAGAGCAGGGCGAGCAATGCGCCCGACAGCCACCAGATCGCGCCGGCCAGCACCAGTGCAAGCGCCAGGCTGGTGGCGAGAGGGCTCATGCGCCGTCTTCCAGGCGGCGCGCGCGGCGGGTATCGGCCACCCATGCTTCCAACTGGCGGAGTGTGCTGTCGTCGACGCCTGCGGAAAGATCGACAACGCCGACACCGGCGCGGGGTGCCGTGCTGGAGAAATCGGTCACCAGCTCGGCGACCAGACGCGCCAGCAGCTGCTGGCGCGAAAGCAGGGCCCGGTAGCGATAGGCGCGTCCGCATTTCTCGCGATGGACCAACTGCTTGCGCGACAGACGTTCGACGGTGCTCTGCACGGTGCTGAGCGTCATTCCGCGCGCGTCTGAAAGCTGCTCGTGGATGTCCTGTGCCGTGCTGGCGCCATCGTGCCAAAGCACTTCCATCACCTCGCGTTCCAGGTCCCCCAGTGGGGGCGCCTGCTTGTGGTAGAGCCGTAGCGCCATTGATCTGTCCCCCGCCCGAAAGCCGATTGATTATCGGTGTTACGCGGCAGCCGCACCATTGGAGGCATATTCCCGAATGATGCCGCCATGAAAACCCGCCACGTCCTCCTCCCGGCTTTGACTTACTGCCTGCTTGTCGTCCCTAGTGCTGCCGGCGCCGAGGATGCGGCATCCGCCGAGCAGGCGGCAGCGCTCGATGACGTCGTGGTCACGATCAGCAGACGCGAGCAGTTGCAGAGCGAGGCGGTCGCGCCGATTAGTGTGGTCGATCGTCAGGCCATCGAGCAGGGCCAGACGCGCGACCTTGAAGACCTGTTCGAGGGCCTGCCCGGCGTGACCATCAGCGGCGGGCCGCGCCGGGATGCGCTGATGCCCACCATCCGCGGTCTGACCGACGGCCGCGTTGTCGTGCGCATCGATGGCGCCCGCCAGAATCTGCAGATTCGCCATCGCGGCCAGACCTTCCTGGACCCCAATCTGCTGCAACGGGTCGAGGTCCTGCGCGGGCCCGCATCCACGCTCTTCGGCAGCGGCGCCATCGGCGGCGTGGTGGATTTCCGGACCCGGGATCCCTTCCAGTTGCTCGACGGCGATGCCCACTTCGGCGGTCGCGCCCTGCTTGGCTATCAAAGCAATGCGGATGAAGGCATCGGCGCCGTGACGCTGGCCGGGCGCAGCGGCGATGTCGGGCTGCTGGGCAGCGTGACACGCAGTCAGTCGGATGATTTCGAGGACGGCGATGGCGTGGTCGAACCCTTTTCGGCGATGGATACGGTGTCCGGTTTGCTCAAGGCGAGTTGGCGGCCGCAGGGCCCGCACCGGCTGACCGCCACGTATCTGGACTACGCCGACGACAGTCCCAGCCGCGTCACGGCAGATCGGCCGCGCGGCGACGCGGTCCGGCGACTGACGCGGCAGCGGACGGGCACTGTGCAGTATGGCTTTGCCCCCAGCGGAAGCGGCTTCTGGGATCTTGACGCCACCGTCTATCTGACCGATCTCGCGCTGGATGGACGCGAACGTGACAGCGGTAATCGCAACGAATCGGAATTGCGTACCACCGGGCTCGACGTATTCAACGTCAGCAATCTGGAATGGGCGGGCCAGCTGCATCAGCTGAGCTACGGCGTCGAGCTCTATCGCGACGAGCAGATCGGGCGCGAGAATGGCCAGCCGGATCCCGGATTCGCCAGCTCGGAGCAGGATACGGTCGGACTCTTTCTGCAGGATCGCATCCTGCTGGGCGAGGCCCTGGCGGTGACGCTGGGCGCGCGTTTCGATCGCATTCGGCAATCCGCAGAGCGGGAGGGCACCGAGACCAGCCGCTTCAATGAGTGGTCGCCGCAGGCCACGGTCTCCTACCGCCTGCTGGATGGCTTGCGTGCTTACGTCAGCTACGCTGAGGCCTTCCGTGCGCCGAATCTGCGCGAACTCTTTGTCGCCGGTGAGCATTTCCCGGGTAATACCTACCTGCCCAATCCCGAGCTGGAGCCGGAGCGTGCGCGCAACAAGGAACTCGGTCTGAACTGGTTGCGCCATCGCCTGTGGACGGCCGACGACCGCCTGCGCGCCCAACTGAGCGTGTTTCAGAACGATATTGAGGATTTCCTGGAGCAGGTGGTGCGCGGCGATGGCGCCGGCAGTCTGTCGAATACGACACGCTTCGAGAATGTCGAGGACGCCCGACTGCGTGGGGTTGAGGTCTCGGTGCGCTACGATCAAAGCCGCTTCTATCTGGGCCTCAACGGAAGCCTGTTGCGCGGCGATGATGAAGGTGCGGATGAGCCGCTGGAAGGCATGCCGGCAGATTTCGTGCGGCTCTATGGCGCCTGGAAATGGCCGTCGCAGGCGCTCGAAGCGGGCATGCGTCTGGATCTGGTGGCGCGCCAGGATCGGCTGCCGCCCACCACCGATCCGGACGCGCCGGGTCCGGCGCCAGGCTACGCCGAGACCGACCTCTTCCTGTCGGCGGCCTTGCATCCCGCCCTGCAGCTGGAACTAGCCATGGATAATGTCTTCGACCGCCGCTTTCGCCAGGCCACCAACCTGATCAACAATCCGGGCCGCAATCTGCGCGTGCAGTTGGCCTATCGATTCTGAGGCGTCCCATGTTCAAACTCCCTCGTGCCTGCGGGCTCACCGTGGCGGCTCTGTTCGGCAGTGCCGCCGGAACCACACACGCTCATTTCCCCTGGGTCGTGCCCGTCTCCGGCGCCGAGGATGGGCTAGCGGCCCAGGTCATGTTTGGCCACGGGCCGGAGGATGCGCGCGTGCTGGACGCGGAACGCATCGCGGAGCTGCATTGGCTGGACGCCGCAGGGCGAGCGCAGGCGCTGGCGCCCGATCCGCAGGACCAATGGCAGGTCCCTGCTGCGCCTGCGTCGGGGGGCATGCTGGCGGGCCTGCAGACTCCGGGCTTCTGGAGCCGCACGCCGGAGGGCGGGCAGCGCCAGTCGCGTGCGACGCTCGACAACGTGTCGCATTGCAGCCATTCCCACAACGGCTTCAAGGCACTGCTCGGTGAGGGGGACGACTTCCAAAGCGGTTGGGGCGAGCCGGTCGGGCATCCGCTGGAGATTGTGCCGTCGGCGAGCAAGGCAGCGCCGTTGGCAGTGCGTCTCCAACTGCGGGGAGCGCCGGCCGAGGGGCCACTGACCGTGACCTCCATCGGTGACGGCCGGGTACAGGAAATCACCGTCGATCGCGTCGGCACGACCGTGGTTCCTCTGACCGGAAGCGGCCCGTGGCTGCTGCATTCCGAGCACCGCGAAGACTATGGCGACCCTGCGGTCTGCGATGAACGCAGCTTTCACGCCACGCTCTACGTGAACGCTTTCTAGACCGCGCGATTCGCTGTCCAATTTGTTTGCTGCTGTTGTCCCACCCGCCTTTGAGTGGGGGGCAGGGGGCGGGCTATGATCCGCGTCATGGACACATGGTCTCCCCCACCAGAGCACACCACGGTCGTGGTCGCGCCCAACGCCAGTCTCACCAAGAAGCAGGCCATCTGGTTCATGGTGAGCATCAGTGCCGTGTCGCTGGGCATCGCGATCTACCTCGCCTTGCGCGGATTCTGGCCCGTGCTGCCTTTCGCAGGCATCGAATTGACCGCGCTGGCCGTGGCCATCTGGGTGAGTATGCGTGACAATAACTATCGTGAGGTCATCCGGGTGCAGGGCGACGACGTCACCCTCGAATTCGGCATGTTGGGCGACGGCGCGCGCAGCCGTGTCACGCTGCCGCGGGCGATGGTACGGGTCTGGAGTGAACGGCGCTTCGCCGGCGAGGAACACCTGATCCTGTCCTGTGGCGAACAGCGTTTCGAGTTGGGGCGCTGCCTGGGGCCCCAGGATCGGCGCTCCCTCGTGCGTCGCCTGCGGGAAGTTTTTCGTCCGGGATGGCAAAATACCGGGGCTGAGCCGGCGGCAGCTGCTGCCCCCCTGCGTCATGGAGAGTAAAACCGTAATGTCGATGAGGAACTGGCTGGCAGCTCCGCTGCTCTGGGTCGTCGCTTTCGCTGCGCAAGCGCAAGAGAAATCGTACGCGTACTGGAATATGCCGAAAGGCGTCACCGAGATCAGTCGGGATGTCTACGGCCTGCACATGCTGATTTTCTGGGTCGTCGTCGTGATCGGGGTCGGCGTGTTCGCCGCCTTCTTCTATTCGATCTGGGCGCACCGTCGCAGCCGCAATCCCAAGCCGGCCACCTTCCACGAATCCACGACGGTGGAAATCGTCTGGACCGTCATTCCCTTCCTGATCCTGATCGCGATGGCGATTCCGGCCACCGGAACCCTGATCAAGATCGAGGATTCCAGCGATGCCGAGATGACCGTCAAGGTCACCGGTTACCAGTGGATGTGGGGCTACGAGTATGTCGGCGAGGACGTGTCCTTCATCAGTCGCCTTGATCGCGCGTCCGACCGCGCCCGGCAGGTCGGTTCCGGCATCGATCCGCGCACTGTCGAGAACTACCTGCTGGAAGTCGACAACCGTCTGGTCATCCCCACCGACACCAAGGTCCGCTTTCTGCTGACCTCGAATGACGTCATCCATTCCTGGTGGGTGCCGGAATTCGGCATGAAGCGCGACGCCATCCCCGGTTTCATCAACGAGATGTGGGCGCGGGTGGATGAGCCGGGCGTCTACCGTGGCCAGTGCACGGAACTGTGTGGCCGTGACCACGGTTTCATGCCGGTGGTAGTGGAGGCCGTGCCACCCGCCGAATTCGAGCGCTGGCTGGCCGAGCAGAAGGGTGAGTCGGGCGCTGCCGAGGCCGCCCCGGCGGCTGCCGGCACGGAAGTCGCCGCTGCCGAAGCCGGCACCACCACCGATGCTGCCGTGGATGCGGGCAACGAGGCTGCGGACGAAGCCGCCGCGGCCGCGCCGCTCGACAAGGCGGAACTCATGACCGCGGGCGAGAAGGCATACAAGGCGAATTGCGTCGCCTGTCACCAGGCCTCCGGCGAGGGCATGCCGCCGGCCTTCCCGTCGCTGGTGGGTTCCTCGGTGGTCAACGGCGAGACCGCGCAGTACATCACGCAGGTGCTGAACGGCAAGAACGCCATGCCGCCGTTCGGGCATCTGTCCGACAAGGAGATCGCGGGAGTAGTGACCTACACGCGCAACTCCTGGGGTAATGAATCAGGTCCTGTGCAGCCCGGCGACGTGGCTGCGCTGCGCCAGTAAGTAATCGAGCGGAGTAAACAGAGATGGCCGAAGCACACGCACACGATCACGCACACGATCATCACGGTCCCGCCAAGCTGTCGGACGGCTTTGGCAAATGGGCCATGCGCTGGATCTCCACCACCAATCACAAGGATCTGGGCACGCTGTACCTGGTCTGGGCCTTTGCCATGTTCTTCGTCGGCGGCCTGATGTCGCTGGTGATCCGCGGCGAGCTGTTTGCGCCCGGCCTGCAATTCGTCGATCCGGAATTCTTCAACCAGATGACGACGATGCACGCCCTGATCATGATTTTCGGTGGCGTGATGCCGGCCTTCACCGGGTTGGCGAACTGGATGGTGCCGATGCAGATCGGCTGCTCCGATCTGGCGCTGCCGCGCGTCAACAACTGGGGCTTCTGGATCCTGCCTTTCGCTTTCGGCCTGCTGCTGTCCACCCTGTTCATGGATGGCGGCGCCCCGGCCTCGGGTTGGACGATGTATCCGCCGCTGGTGCTGCAGACCGGTGAGGCCTTCCCCTACCTGATCTTCTCGATCCATCTCATGGGCATCAGTTCGATCACAGGCGCCATCAACGTCGTGGTGACGATCCTGAACATGCGGGCGCCGGGCATGACGCTGCTGAAGATGCCGCTGTTCGTCTGGACCTGGTTGATCACGGCCTATCTGCTGATCGCGGTCATGCCGGTGCTAGCCGGTGCAGTCACCATGCTGCTGACCGACCGCTACTTTGGCACCAGCTTCTTCAACGCAGCCGGTGGCGGCGATCCGGTCATGTTCCAGCACATCTTCTGGTTCTTCGGCCACCCCGAGGTGTATATCCTGATTCTGCCGGCCTTCGGCATTGTCTCGACGATCATCCCGACCTTCGCCCGCAAGACCCTTTTCGGCTACGCCTCCATGGTCTATGCCACAGCCTCCATCGCCTTCCTCAGCTTCATTGTGTGGGCGCACCACATGTTCACCGTGGGGATGCCGTTGGCCGGAGAGCTGTTCTTCATGTTCAGCACCATGCTGATCGCCGTCCCCACAGGCGTAAAGGTGTTCAACTGGATCGCCACCATGTGGCGCGGCTCAATGACCTTTGAGACGCCGATGCTCTTCGCCCTGGGCTTCGTGTTCTTGTTCACCATTGGCGGCTTCTCCGGACTGATGCTCGCCATCGCGCCCGCCGACTTCCAGTACCACGACACCTACTTCGTGGTCGCGCACTTCCACTACGTGCTGGTGCCGGGTGCGGTCTTCGCCATTCTGGCGGCGATCTACTACTGGATTCCGAAGTGGACCGGGGTGATGTACAACGAGAAGCTCGGCCAGTTCCATTTCTGGTGGTCCGCGATCTGGATCAATGTCCTGTTCTTCCCGCAGCACTTCCTGGGCCTGGCCGGCATGCCGCGTCGTATCCCTGATTACGCGGTGCAGTTCACCGATTTCAACGTGATCTCGTCAATCGGCGCCTTTGCCTTCTTCATCGGCCAGTTCGTCTTCATCTACAACATGATCCAGTGCATGCGCGGCGTGGGCGAGCCGGCCCCGGCGCGTCCCTGGGAAGGCGCGCACGGCCTCGAATGGACCGTGCCGAGCCCGGCGCCGTACCACACCTTCGAGAAGCCGCCGGTTGTCGATGACAAGGAAGTGGCTGCCCACGCTTGATGGCTCAGGATCCTGGCCAGCGCCGACGCAACATCCGCCTCGCTCTACTGCTGCTGGTTGTTGTGTTCGGCGTGTACGGCGCATTCTTCCTCTCCATGTCTGTCCGTTGAGACGCCATGACCGATAAGGAACGTATCAAGGTGCAGAAGCGGTATCAGGTGGCTCGCCTCCTCGGTACCGTGGTGCTGATGTTCATCTTCGGCTTCGCCTTGGTGCCGTTGTATAACGTGCTCTGCGACATCACCGGTCTCAACGGACGCAGCAGCACCAATTTCGCCGCCGGTGACGCACAGGCGGCGCAGCGCGTCGATACCTCGCGCACGGTGACCGTGGAGATCGTGACCACGGTCAACGCCAGTGCGCCGTGGACCTTCAAGGCGGTGACGGAGCGCCTGCAGCTGCATCCGGGCGAATTCGTGACGGCGCGCGTGGTGGCCGAAAACCAGGAGGCCAGCGCCAAGACCATTCAGGCCGTGCCTTCCGTATTGCCCTACAAGGCGGCGCGCTACGTGCACAAGACCGCCTGCTTCTGCTTTGACCAGCAGCAGTTTGGCGCCCAGCAGCAGCGCGAGATGCCGGTGGTGTTCACGGTGGATCCGGAGCTGCCCGCCGAAGTGCAGACCATCACCATGTCCTACACCTTGTTCGAGCTGACCGATACGGCCTCCGCGCAGGGCCGATAACCCAGGGGAAAACGATGTCCAGCAACACTGCCTCTTCCGAAGACCAATACTTCGTACCAGCGCCGAGCGCGTTGCCTTTTGCGCTGACCGTCGGCCTGACGCTCTTCGTCATCGGTCTGATTCAGGTGATGGAAGGTGGCGCCACCATGCCGCCCACCTTGTTCCTTGGCATCGCCATCTCCACGGTCTTCATCTTCTGGTGGTTCTGGAAGATCATTGC
>JALEHA010000195.1 GCA_022763315.1 Algiphilus sp. | reverse complement strand
CGGGGAGTCGGTGCGGCGACGCCGTCCCAGCCACAGCGCGGTCAGCGCGCCCGCCGTCATCAGGCTGACGCCCGGCCAGATCAGCCATCCGACCAGTGCGTTGAACCAAACGGTACCCGCTGCGCCGGGTTCGACCAGCCCCTGGGCGAGCAGCCAGGGCGCGAGCCCCAGCCAGGCGATGAGCGCGCCGAGCAATAGCGACACGCCGGCACGCAGCCCGATGATGCCGCCGAAGCCGATCATGAGCAGCGAGCCGTCGAGGGCGATGCCCAGCTGCTGAAAGCCGACCCCCTGACCACCGGCGCCACCCCAGGGGAAGCGAGCCGGCAGACTCGCGCGCAACACCGTGCCGGTGAGCTCACTGATCAGCTTGACCCCTGCAGCCAGCAGTGCCGCCGCGCCCAGCCAGCGCACCCGCGCAGCGGCCTCGGGACCGCTGCCGTGGATGTCGGACAGGGTTTCGGCGGCGGCTGTGCCGGCCGGGAAGGGCAGCGCCGCGGCGGTGATGAAGCGGGCGTGCAACAGTGCGGCGATGGCCAGGCCAAGCACACTCACGCTGAACACCCAGAGCACGAGGGTGACGTCCTCAGGTACCGGCTGATGGAGCAGCGCCAGCGCAGGGATGGGTGCGACCAGCCCCCCAGAGATGATGGATGCTGCGGAAGAAGCCGTGGTTTGGTTGATCAGGTTCTCCGGCAGGCCCCAGGCGTGGGTACCGAACAGATCCTGTGCCAGCCGCCAGAAAGCCAGGCCCAGCAGTGCTCCGGCGATCGACATATTGAAGGACCAGCCGATCTTCAGACCGCTGTAGATATTGCACGGCGTCAGCAGTGCGCCGATGACGGCCCCCGTCAGCAGCGCCCGCGCCCCGAGTCCGTTTGCAGGATCTGCTCGTGACTGCATCGGTGCAGTCTAGCCGCCGTGGCGCACCCACGCGGTGGCAAAGCGGTTTAGGCTCGCGCCAAGCATGCGATATGGAGATGGGGGCGGCATGGAACTTCCGGCGATGGATCACGACAGCCTGGGCGGGGCGATACCACGGCGCGGCAATCGATTCACGCGCGGACTGGGGCGCTTGATCCTGGGGCTGCTGGGCTGGCGCATGGTGGGCGCGATCCCGGATCGCGCCAAAATGGTGGTCATCGGCGCGCCGCACACCTCGAACCTGGATGCGCTGGTCGCGCTCGGCACCGCGCTCAGTCTGCAGGTGCGCATCAAGGTCATGGTCAAGGCCAGTGTCTTCCGTGGCCCCTTCGATCGGCTGTTCCGCTGGCTCGGCGGTCTGCCCATCGAGCGCGCCGCCGCCGGCGGCATGGTCGATCAGTGCATCCACGCCTTTGGCGCGCACAATCAATTGCTGCTCGGCATCGCACCCGAGGGCACGCGCAGTGCCCCGGCGCAGTGGAAGCGTGGCTACTACCACGTGGCATCCGGAGCGGGTCTGCCGATCCTGCCCGTGGTGCTGGACTACGAACGCCGCCGCGTCTGCTTCATGCCGCTCATCGAGCCCAGCGGCGACTACGAGAAGGACTGGCCCGCCATCATCGGATCCTTCGATACCGCCTTTCCGCGCCACCCCGAGCGTCTGTCGGCGCCGCTCTGCGAACATCTCGGCTGGCCCTATCGGGGCAGGGGGGCGCCGCCGTAAGATGCCCTCTAGCGACCCGCTTCCGTCAGTCGACCAGCAGCCAGCCGCAGCACGCGATCATGAGGCGGGAGGCTGTCCGGGCTATGCGCCAACAGCAGGGCGCTGCGTCCGCTCAGCCAATGGTGCAGGCGGTCGCGCACGCGCGCCGCAGTGGCGGCATCCAGGCCGGTGCAGGGCTCGTCGAGCACGACCAGCGGGGCGTCGCGCAGTACCACGCGTGCCAGCGCCAGGCGGCGCGCCTGTCCGCCGGACAGACGGGTACCGTGCTCGCCGACCCAGGTATCGAGGCCGTCTGGCAGCAGGCGCACGACGTCGTCCAGGGCCGCCACGTGCAGCGCCCGCCACAGCGCGGCATCGTCCGCCTCCGGTGCAGCCAGCCGTAGATTGGCGCGGATGCTGTCGGCGAACAGCTCGCTGTGCTGGGTCAGAATACCGAGCTGCGCGCGCCACCACTGCGGGCTGACCGCCGTCGAGGCGTGACCGCCTAGGGACAGTCTGCCGCTTTGGGGCGCGTACAGCCGGCCGATGAGCTGGACCACGCTGGATTTTCCGCAGCCGGATGGTCCGACGAGGGCCACGCGTTCGCCCGGCTCCAGTGTGAGGTCGATGCCCTGCAAAGCGGGCTCCACGCGGTCGGGAAAAAGCAGCGTGACCGCCTCAAGCTGCAGCGCTGGCGCATCGCGCGACACCGATGCAGCATCGGCGGGAGCGGCTTCCGGAGTGTTGTCCATTGTTGCCGTGAGCACGCTGTTGAGGCGTACCGCCGCAGTCTGCGTCTCCCCTAATCGATAGAAGGCGGCAGGCAACGCGGGCAGGATCTCCATGCATCCCAACAGTGCGAGCGCGGCCAGCACCGCCGCCGCGGGGCCCATAGGACCGTTCTGCAACAGGCTGAGCCCGCCGACCAGTGCCATCAGCGCCGCGCCGTGGACCAGCGTTCCGGCAAAGGCTTCATGGGCTGCGATGCGCTGCATGCGCTGCCATTGCTGCTGGCGCAGGCGCTCGTCGAGTTGCCGGCTGGTGCGCATGTGCCCGTGCAGCGTATCGGCAGCCCGCAGTTCGGCGAGACCGGCGAGTGATTCGGCGATACGCGCGTGCAGTCGCTCGCTGCGGGCGCGCAGCGTACGACCGGGACGCAGCCCGGCCGCCAGCGCCAGGGCGCAGAGGGACACGATGGCCAGCGCCAGCAGGCCTACCGGCCAGAGCATCCAAGGCGTGGCGAGCAGCGACAGTCCCACCGCCAGGACCAGCAGCAGGGCGAGGGCAACGGCAGTCGGGCTGAGTACGCGCAGCAGCAGGTTGTCAATGGCGTCGACATCGGCGGTCATACGGTCGATGAGCACGCTGTTGCGAAGCCGCCCGAGGGTGGCGGAGGACTGCTGTGCCAGGCGGGCAAAGACGGCGCCGCGCAACGCGGCCAGCAGCTCCAGGGTCAGATCGTGCTGACGCAGCCGCTCGAAATAGCGCGCTACGGTGCGCGAGAGGGCGAAGAAGCGGATGCCGGAACCAGGCAGGAAGATCTCAAAGAAGGTGCGCGTGCCTGCTGCCCAGGCGAGCGCCGTGATGCCGGTGGCGGTAATGAACCAGCCGGACAGGCCCAGCAGACCGACCGCAGAGAGCACGGTGGCAAGCAGCAGGCTTGCGCCCAACAGGGCTGCGCTGCGCCGCCGGTGCAGCAGGCGCGCGTAGGGCAGCAGCGGATGCAGTACGCGCATCATGGCTGCTCGGCCATCAGTGGCACGATGTGATCGGCAACCGCTTCCAGATCGGGGTCATGACTGGCGACCACCAGACTGCGCCCGTCCTCGCGCAGCGCGCGCAGCGCCCGGATCACGCCAGCCGCAGCATCACGGTCCAACCCATTGGTGGGCTCATCGGCCAGGGTCAGCGGCGCCTGGGTCAACCAGGCGCGTGCCACCGCCACGCGCTGCGCCTGTCCGCCCGATAGCCCAATGCCGCCTTCGCCAATGCGGGTGTCGAGGCCATCGGGCAGGGCGGCCGCGAAATCCAGAACGCCGCAGCGTCGGGCAGCTTCCTCAATCGCGGCGCGGGAGGCCTCGGCGCGGCCCAGGCCAATGTTGTGGGCGATACTGCCGCGCGCCAGGAAGGGGCGCTGTCCGAGCCAGGCCACGCTTCCCGGTCGCCCTGGCGCACCACCCGCCACTTCGATGTGGCCGGTATCGGGAGCAAGATGGCCGGCCAGCAGATGCAGGATGCTGGTTTTGCCGCAGCCGCTGGGGCCCCAGAGCAGCAGACACTGTCCGCGCGGGAGCTCGAAGGAGATCTCGTGCAGGACGCGACCATGCGTCCGGCGGAGTGACACTGCCTGGAGAGCGGCCGCCGCGCCGGGGTCGACCGCACGCGCGCCCTCGCTTTGCCGTGCCGGCATGGCAGGGAGCGCGAACAGCGGTGCGAGCTGTTCGGCGGCGCCCAGCGCCGCGGCGCGGTCGTGGTAGTGCGTGGCAAGTTGGCGCAGCGGCGCGAAAAACTCCGGGGCCAGCAGCAGTACGCAGAGGCCGCTGTACAGGCTAAGCGCTCCTGCCGGCCCGATGTCGAGATAGCCGAGCAGGCCCATGCCGATGTAGATGGCCACCGCGGCGACTGCCACCGAGGCGAAAAATTCCAGGACGGCCGAGGACAGGAAGGCCACGCGCAGTACCTGCATGCTGTCCTTGCGCAGGGCATCCGAAAAGTGGCGCACTTGCTGTGTCGCCTGGCCCTCGGCATTGAACAGGCGAAGCGTGAGCAGGCCGCGAATGCGATCCCCAAAGACGCCCGCTGCGCGCGCCCGCTGCTTCTCGAAGCGGGCGGATAGCCGTTCGGCCCCCCAGCCGACCAGCGCCATGAACAACGGAATCAATGGAGCGGAAGCGAATAGCAGCAGCGCCACCAGCCAGTCGTGTATCGCGGCCGTGATGCCGATGAGCAGGGGCACCCCCACGGCCAGCACACGCTGTGGCCGGTAGTGGGCGATATAGGGGCCAATGGCGTCGACGGCGTGCACGGCCCGACTCGCCAGGTCGGCCTGATGCCATTGCGCGATGCGGGCGGGGCCGGCGGCGTGCAGGTGCGCCAATAGGGCGCTGCGGATCTGTCCGATGCGCTGCTGGCTGACGCGCCCTGCTGCGCGCTGCTGGAGATACTGCAGCAGCCCGCGCAGCACCATGAGCGCCGCAACGGCGGCAATCGTCGGCGCGGTCTGCATCACGCTCAGATCGAGCGCGACCACGCTGTGCACGATCCAGGCAATGCCCATCGCCTGACCGATAACGCACAGACCCACGCCGAAGCCAGCGGCTACGGCCAGCGTCATGCCAGCCGAGCGCCCTCCTGTGTGAAGGGTCAGCCACTGCGCCGCATGGGTCGGGGCTGCCGCCTTGCCGCCGGCAGCCCCAGTGTCCTCAGTGATAGCCACCCTCTTCGGAGACCTTGCCGCGGAACACCCAGTAGTTCCAGGCGGTGTAGGCCAGCACGACCGGAATCAGGAACAGCACACCGATGAGCAGAAAGAGCTGTGAAGCCGGCGCGGAGGCGGCGTCCCAGAGCGTGTGATCGGGCGGCACGATGTAGGGCCACTTGCTGGCCAGCAGGCCGAGGTAGGTAAAGCCGAAGATACCCATGGTGGCGAGAAAGGGCATGTATTCGCGTCGCCGCTGCACGGCCACCCAGAGCCGCCACGCCAGGAACAGGGTGGCGATGGGCAGCAGCCAGATCAGACTGACGCTGTCGAACCAGCGCGAGCGCACATAGGTGTCGGTGAGCGGCGTCCAGACGCTGACAATGGCGAAGACCGCCATCAGCGCGAGCAGCAGCTTCGGGGTCAGGCGGTAGGCCCAATCCTGCAGTGCGCCTTCGGTCTTCATGATGGTCCAGGTGCTGCCGAGCAGCGCATAGCCGACCACTAGGCCAAGACCGGTGAGAACGGTGAAGGGCGTCAGCCAGTCCAGCGGCCCGCCGACGTAGGTCATGTTCTCAACCGCAAAGCCCTGGATATAGGTGCCGACCACGGCGCCTTGGGCAAAGGCCGCCACGGTGGAGCCGATGGCGAAGGCGGCATTCCACCACTGCTTGCGCCGTGAGGACTTGAAACGAAATTCGAAGGCGATGCCGCGGAAGATCAGGCCGGCGAGCATCAGGAAGACGCCGATGTACAGCGCCGGCAGAAATACCGAGTAGACCAGCGGGAAGGCGCCCAGAAGGCCGGCGCCGCCCAGGATCAACCAGGTTTCGTTGCCGTCCCAGACCGGTGCGACGGAATTCATCATCTTGTCGCGGCTGTCTTCGCCGGGTGCGAAGGGGAAGAGGATGCCGACACCAAGATCGAAACCATCCATCAGCACGTACATCATGATGCCGACCGCGATGATGACGGCCCAGACGAGGGTGAGATCAATCAGTTCCATAAACAACTCCGTCGCGAAGCGACACCAATGTCCCTCTCCCGGCACGGGAGAGGGGGGGGCCGCCGGCCGAGCCGGCGGTGGGGTGAGGACGGGCTGAAGCAGGCACCGCCTCGGGAAGGAATAAGAGCGCCAGGAAAGCGCCAAACGCTCCGTCGCTAAGCGACACCATGAACCCGCTCCTGATACCGAAGAAGGGAGGATGGTTGGTCAAGTTCACCGCCCTAGCCCCGCAACGGCGTGAAGTCGAGGTCGTCACCATCAAAGGGCGTGTCCGCGGCCGACAGCGGTCGCTTGGGCCGCTGACGTTCGGGGTGCTCCGGCGGTGCCTCGATATCGGTGAGACCGGCCGCGGTCAGCCGCGTCAGGTAATAGATGCCGACCACGAAGACCACGGCATAGACCAGCATGAAGCCGATCAGCGAGAACAGCGCCATGCCACCGGTCAGCGAGGGCGTCAGGCCTTCCGCCTGCGTCATCACGCCGTAGATCAGCCAGGGCGCACGGCCCAGCTCGGTGGTGAACCAGCCGGCGGTCACGGCGATGAAGGGCAGCGGCACCATCAGCCGCAAGGCCTGCAGGAAGCCGCGGTGGTCATACAAGCGACCCATCATGCGCAGCACGAGTCCGGCGAAGGCCGCCACGATCATGAGAATGCCGATGCCAACCATGATGCGGAAGCTCCAGAACACGAGCGCGACGGGTGGGCGCTCTTCCTTGGGCACATCGGTGATGCCGGGTACGACGCCGTTGATGTCGTGCGTCAGGATCAGGCTGGCCATGCCCGGGAGGCCGATGGCCGCGCGATTGGTTTCGGCCTCCTGGTCGGGCAGGGCGAAGAGCAGCAACGGCACGTTGCTGCCGCGCTCCCAGTTGCCCTCCATGGCGGCCACTTTGACCGGCTGTTCCTCCAGCGTATTCAGGCCGTGGAAATCGCCCACGACCAGCTGTAGCGGGGCGATGATCAGCAGCAGCCACATCGACATGGACAGCGCCCGCTTGTTGGCCTCCACCGCGTGGTTGCGCACCAGGTGCCAGGCGCTGACGCCGGCCACCACGAAGCCACCGGTCAGGAAGGCGGCGAGCGCCATGTGTGCGAAGCGATAGGGGAAGGAGCTGTTGAAGATGGCTTCCGACCAGGAGGTGAGGTGCACAATGCCGTCGCGCATCTCGAATCCGCCCGGCGTCTGCATCCAGCTGTTGGCGGAAAGGATCCAGAAGGAGGAGATGAAGGTACCCAGCGACACCATGATGGCGGAGAAGAAATGCGCCGCCGGCGGCACCTTGTCGCGACCGAAGAGCAGCACGCCGAGGAAGGTGGCCTCCATGAAGAAGGCGGTCACGACCTCATAGCTGAGCACCGGCCCCATGAAGTTGGCTGTGGCGTAGGAGAAGTTGCTCCAGTTGGTGCCGAACTGGAAGGCCATGACCAGGCCCGAGACCACGCCCAGCGCGAAGACCACGGCAAACACCTTGGTCCAGAACATGCTGAGCTGTTTCCAGACCGGGTTGCCCGTTTTCAGCAGCAGTCCTTCCAGCACTGCGATATAGGCCGCCAGACCGATGGTGAATACCGGGAAGATGGCGTGGAAGGACACCACGAAGGCGAACTGGATGCGGGACAACAGCAGTGGGTCGAGTTCCATAGTTTCCTCTTGCGTGCAGGACGTCAGGAAGGGCCTGCCCCGTCTCCTATATGCGCACTAGTTATATCGTTATTGTAATTGGACTTGGCGCGCTGCGAAAGCCGAGTCGAACGCGGACTTGATCTGCATCACAATGCCGCGATGAACCGACAAGTGCAGGGCATGGTGACCGCTTTGGTCAGCCTGTCAATTATGACAGTGACTGCGTGCAGCAATGACCCCGGAAAACCCGAAATCGTGGCGCAACTGCGTCTCGCCCAGCCCTTGCCGGTCGACGGCGAAGCCACCGTCCAGCTTCTGCCGCAGCGCGCCAGCGCGGGCTTGCCCGTGTTCAACGGAACGGCGCCGGTGGCGGCTGGCGCCACCGAGGTCACGGTCACGGTGGGCTACGAGCGCGCGGCGGAATCCGTGGCCTACCGCATCAGCGCGCGTATCGATGGCCCCGGCATTCTGCTCCTGGGCCGGCAGGCGGAAGCGCCGGCGCTGGATGCCGACGGCGCCAGGGTGCGCCTCGCGCTGGACCCGCCCTGAAGGGCTTGCGCTCGGGGCCCGGCAAAGCGCTATCCTGCAACCCTAGCCGGGGGTGCCCAATCGACTTGGGCTGAGAGAGTCCCCTCGTACCTGAACCGGATCATGCCGGCGGAGGGAAGGCGATGCAGGTGCCGTGTGCGCGCTGCGTGCGTTCCGCTGTCGGCAGGGAGAGCACACCGCGCATGACCGCACCCGCCACATCCCTCATCGACGACGCCATCCGCCTACGCGACGAGATCACGCGTCCCTTTCCCGCCAGCCAGCGCGTCTATGTGGAAGGCACGCGCGGCCTGCGCGTGCCCATGCGCGAAATCGCCTGCTCGCCGACGCGCACCGAGAGCGGCCTGCAGCCCAATGCGCCGATTCGCGTCTACGATACTTCCGGCCCGTACACGGATCCCGGCTGCGACATCGACCTGCGTGTCGGTCTTCCCGCGCTCCGGGCGGACTGGATTAGCGCGCGTGACGACAGCGTCCAGCTCGACGGGCCGACCTCGCTCTACGGCCGCATCCGGGCGGCGGACAGTGACACCCAGCAGCTGCGGTTCGCGCACATCCGTGCCCCCCGTCGCGCCCGCGACGGCGTCAACGTCACGCAGATGCACTACGCGCGGCGCGGCATCATCACGCCGGAGATGGAGTTCGTCGCCATCCGCGAGAACGCCTGTCTGCAGGCCATGCGCGCGCAGTACGAGTCGGCCGGCTATCTGCGGCGCATGCACCCCGGCCAGGCCTTCGGCGCGCGTCTGCCCGAGGAGGTAACGCCTGAATTCGTCCGCGAGGAGATCGCGTCCGGCCGCGCCATCATCCCCAACAACCTCAATCACCCGGAATCCGAGCCGATGATCATCGGCCGCAACTTCCGCGTGAAGGTCAACGCCAACATTGGTAATTCCGCGGTGACCAGCTCCATTGCCGAGGAAGTCGAGAAGATGGCCTGGGCCACGCGCTGGGGCGCCGACACGGTCATGGATCTGTCCACAGGCAAGCACATCCACGAGACGCGCGAATGGATCGTGCGTAACAGTCCGGTGCCGATCGGCACCGTGCCGATCTACCAGGCGCTGGAAAAGGTCGACGGCAAGGCCGAGGCGCTCACCTGGGAGATTTTCCGCGACACCCTGATCGAGCAGGCTGAGCAGGGCGTGGACTACTTCACCATCCACGCCGGCGTGCGCCTGCCCTTCATCCCGATGACGGCGGAACGCACCACCGGTATCGTCTCCCGCGGTGGTTCGATCATGGCCAAGTGGTGCCTAGCGCATCACACCGAGTCCTTCCTCTATACGCGCTTCGAGGAGATCTGCGAGATCATGAAGGCCTACGATGTGGCCTTCTCGCTGGGCGATGGGCTCCGCCCCGGCAGCATCGCCGACGCCAACGACGCGGCCCAGTTCGCCGAACTCCGCACACTGGGCGAACTCACCCGCATCGCCTGGGAACACGATGTCCAGGTCATGATCGAGGGCCCCGGCCACGTGCCGATGCACATGATCAAGGAGAACATGGAGGAGCAGCTGCAGCACTGCTTCGAGGCGCCCTTCTATACCCTGGGGCCGCTGACCACCGACATCGCGCCGGGCTACGACCACATTACCTCGGCCATCGGCGCCGCCAATATCGGCTGGTACGGCACGGCCATGCTGTGCTACGTCACGCCCAAGGAGCATCTCGGACTGCCCGATCGTGACGATGTGCGCGAGGGCATCGTCACCTACAAGCTGGCGGCCCACGCGGCGGACCTTGCCAAGGGCCATCCAGGGGCCCAGGTGCGCGACAACGCCCTGTCCAAGGCGCGCTTCGAATTCCGCTGGGAAGACCAGTTCAATCTCAGCCTGGACCCGGACAAGGCGCGCGAATTCCACGACCAGACCCTGCCCCAGGAGGGCGCCAAGACGGCCCACTTCTGTTCCATGTGCGGTCCGCATTTCTGCTCCATGCAAATCACCCAGGAGGTCCGCGACTACGCCCGCCAGCAGGGCATGGAAGCCGAGACCGCGCTGGCGCAAGGCATGGCCGAGAAGTCCGAGGAGTTTCTTGAACAGGGCGCCGAGCTCTATCGTAAGGCCTGACAGGGGGCGGTCGCTTTGGCTCGCTGCGCGCGGAGGTCTATGATTGCGCGCGCATTCCCTATTCCGAAAAGAGTGATCTATGTCTACGGATTCGCAGCAGCTTCCTGAAATCAAGCTCGATTCCACACAGTTGTATCGCGAAGAGCAGTACACCGACCGACGCGTGGGCTCCCTGCGCAAGCTGATCCCGGTGACTGCCGACGGCAGCGATGACAGCAGCCGGGATGTGGTCTTCGAAGGGCAGGCCAGCCTGATGACGCCGGCAGGCGCCTTGCCGCTACACTTCGAGATTGACGCCAGCAGTATCGAAGACGCGCTGGAAAAGTATCCGGACGTCGCGCAGCAGGCCCTGCAGGAAACCCTGGAGGAGATGCAACGTCTACGCCGTGAGCAGCAGGGCAGCGGCATCATCGCGCCCGGTCAGGGCGGTGGCATGGGCGGCATGGGTGGTGCAGGCGGCCCGGGTGGCATGCCAGGCGGCGGCAAGATCCAGTTCTGAACGTCTGTTCTCACTATGTGCCGCGCAGTGGCCGTAGCCTGATCCCGAGGCGCGCATGACCGCGCCCGCCGAGCCGTTCGAAGGCGAAAGCAGTTCGCTGTTCCAGCGCACACTGGGGGTCTTCCGGTATTCGCGCAGGGCGCTGGCGCTGGTGTGGAGCACCGCGCCGGGCTTGGCCATCGTGCTGGGCGTGGCCACCATCGTGGCTGGCGTGCTGCCGGCGGCGGCCGCCTGGGTCGGGCAGCTCATCGTCGATGCGGTGGTGGCAGCCATTGAAACGCGCGAGGCCGGTGGCGACTGGGATTACCGGCCGGCGCTGCAGTGGGTCGCCCTGGAAGGGGTGATCATGATCGGCATCGCGGGGGCGCAGCGCACCATTTCCGCGTGCCAGTCCCTGCTGCGCGCGCTGCTCGGACAGCGCGTCAATGTGATGATTCTCGACAAGGCGGGCACCCTGTCGCTCTCGCAGTTCGAGGATTCCGAGCTGTACGACAAGCTGACGCGGGCGCGACGCGAGGCGTCGCAGCGTCCGCTCGGGCTGGTCAACAAGACCTTCGGCCTGATCCAGAACGGCATCTCGCTGATCAGCTTTGCCGCCATCCTGTTCCAGTTCTCACCGTGGGCGATGCTCATCCTCTTCGTGGGCGCCTTGCCGGTCTTCCTGTCCGAGGCCAAGTTTTCGGGCGATGCCTTCCGGCTATTTCGCTGGCGTTCGCCGGAAACGCGCATGCAGATGTACCTGGAGACCGTGCTGGCGCGCGAGGACAGCGTCAAGGAGGTCAAGCTCTTCGGTCTGGGGCCGCTGCTGCTCGAGCGCTATCGCGACATCTTTCGCCGCCTCTACCGCGAGGACCGCGCCCTGACCCTGCGCCGCGACGGCTGGGGTTTCGTCCTTGGCATCATCGGTTCGCTGACCTTCTATGGCGCCTATGCCTGGGTGGTGGTGGCCGCGGTGGCGGGCCGCATCACCCTTGGCCAGATGACCATGTACGTGATGGTCTTCCGCCAGGGGCAGTCGGCGGTGAGCGCCATGCTGACCGCGATCAGCGGGATGTATGAGGACAACCTCTACCTGTCGAATCTCTACGAGTATCTGGAGCAGCCCACCGCGACCGACGGCGGCTGGCGCAGCGAAGGCGTCGTGCCCGGCGACGGCGTGCGCTTCGAGCAGGTCGGCTTTCAGTATCCCGGCGCACCGCGGCCGGCCCTGCACGACGTCAGCTTCCATCTCTGCCCGGGCCAGAGCCTGGCCTTGGTTGGCGCCAACGGTTCCGGGAAGACGACCCTGATCAAGCTGCTGACCCGGCTGTACGTGCCGAGTAGCGGGCGCATCCTGCTCGATGGTTCGCCGCTGGAGGAGTGGTCCATCGACCGGCTGCGCGCGCGCATCGGCGTCATCTTCCAGGATTTCATGCGCTATCAGATGCAGGTCGGCGAAAACGTCGGCGCCGGGGACGTCGCGGCCTTCGAGGATGCGCAGCGCTGGCAGCGCGCGGCCCATCTCGGCCAGGCGGATGGCTTCATCGAGGCGCTGCCGGAGGGCTACCACACCCAGCTCGGGCGCTGGTTCCGTGACGGCCAGGAACTCTCAGGCGGGCAGTGGCAGAAGGTTGCTCTGGCGCGCGCCTTCATGCGCGAGGAAGCCGATATCCTGGTGCTGGACGAGCCCACCGCCGCGATGGATGCGCAGGCCGAGGCCGACATCTTCCAGCGCTTCCAGGAATATGCCCGCGAGCGCATGACCATCATCATTTCCCACCGCTTTTCCACCGTGCGCATTGCCGACCACATTCTGGTGATGGACGGCGGAACGGTGATCGAGGCGGGGACGCACGACGACTTGATGGCGCGCGACGGACGCTACGCCCATCTGTTCAGGCTGCAGGCGCGCGGCTATCAGTAGTCTTTTACTGGCGCCGTGGCGGTGAAGGCGAGCCCGGCCAGCCCGCCGGCCAGGCACAGGCCGGCAACGCCGATGGCGTCCCGCGCCGCGGCGATTGCCGTGACCGGCAAGGCCCACCCCATGATCGCCAGCAGGGCCAGAATCGACAGGGCGCCACCGGCGCCGAACCAAGCCATGCGGTGTCCGCCGGTCCACGCCACCATCTTGGTGGCGATCAAAAAGGCCACCAACAGGGCGGCGCCCGAAAGAAGCGCGAAGGTGGGTGCGAAATGCAGCAGGTCGTGGACCATGGTGGACCACACCTCGCCCGGTGACGGGGGAAAGCCAAGGCCAGCGATCTGCGCCAAATTGTGGCCGCTCTGCCAGAGCGAGCCGAAGACGGCGCACAGCACCACGCTGCTGGCGAAACGCAGCAGCCGCCGCAGGAAAGTCATGCCTTGCTCGCTATCGGATTCATCGACGTGCAGGATGCCCCATTGCGCCGCCGAGCGCCTGCTATGGTGACGCCATGGTCATTGCATTTATCCGCTCCCTGCGCCTCTTCCATCTCGTTCTCTGCCTGCTATGCGTGGCGCCGCTGACGGCGGCGGCGGAGGACTATCGCATCGATACCCTGGCCGAGGGCCTGGACCACCCCTGGTCGCTGGCCTTCATCGGCGATGGGCGCATGCTCATTACGGAAAAGGCGGGCCGACTGTTCCTGCTGGACGCTCAAGGGCAGCGGCTTGCCCGCGTCGAGGGCGTGCCAGCGGTGTTCGACAAGAGCCAGGGCGGGCTGTTCGAAGTGCTGCCGGCACCGGATTTCGCGGATAGCGGCATGCTGTACCTGAGCTACGCCCACGGTGATGCACAGGCCAATGCCACGCGGGTGTTGCGGGCGCGTCTGCAGGGTGATCGGCTGGTGGAGGGGGAGGTGATCTTCACCGCCGAGCCGATGAAGGACACACCGGTGCATTATGGCGGGCGCATGTGCTGGCGCGGCGATGGCACGCTGATGCTGGGCCTGGGCGACGGTTTCGACTACCGGGAGGCCGCGCAGGCGCTGGACAGCCACCTCGGCACCCTGGTGCGTCTGAACCCGGATGGCAGCATTCCGCAGGACAATCCCTTCGTCGGTCGTGCCGGGAGCTTGGCCGCCATCTACAGCTATGGTCACCGCAATGTACAGGGGCTCTATTGCGACGGCGATGCGGTGTGGGCCCATGAGCATGGGCCACGCGGCGGCGACGAGCTCAACCGCATCGAGCCGGGCGGCAACTATGGCTGGCCGGTGGCAACCCACGGCATCGACTACAGCGGGGCCCGCATTTCGCCCTATACCGAGATCGAGGGCATGCGCGATCCGATGGTGCACTGGACGCCCTCCATCGGCCCCAGTGCGCTGACGCGCTATGCGGGGGACCGCTTTCCGGACTGGCAGGGCGACTTCTTCGTGGCGACCCTGGTGGAGCCTGGTGCGCGGCGGCTACAGATGCGTGATGGCGCGGTGGTGGCCCAGCAGCGCCTGTTGGAGGCGCTGGGCACGCGCATCCGCGACATCCGAAGCGGGCCTGACGGGGCGCTCTATGTGCTGACCGACGGCGCCGACGCGGCATTGCACCGCATTCTGCCCGCCGACTGAGGGCGTCGCGCCACCCCCGGCGCCCCGGCGCTGGCCGTCCCTCCCCACTTCCCCCCACCCCGTCCTGAAGGGGTTCTTGCCGATCCAGTGGCCACTTCCCAAGGCCGCTGGAGCGCGCATTTTGTATGCACGGCTGGGTAGTGTTCTGATGTCGTTTATAGCAAACGGCCCCAACTATATGTTTTTGCAGGCAATGAGAGGATCGATAGCAAGTGACTTGCAACTGATTGTTTCACCGTGGATTTTGTCTTGCGTGGTGGGGGAACGTGGAGTAAAGTGGCGGGAAGTGCACGAAGGTGGGGAGCTGCAGTCACGCAAGGGCTTCCGGGGGTTAGAACATGTTCACCGGGGAACACCCGCTCAATGTCGATGACAAAGGACGCCTGGCAGTTCCAGCGCGTTTTCGACAGCAGCTGGCCGATTCCCACGGTCTGCAGCTCTACATCACCATCGTCACCCTCGATGACAACCCTCGCCTGGAAATCTATCCGGCGCCCGTATTCCGCGACATCGCCGAGCAGATTCAGCAAATGGAGGACCGTGATCTCGCTGAAGCCCTGAAGCTGGGTTTCGTCGGTCGTGCCGTCGAAGCCGAGATCGACCGCCAGGGCCGCATCGTTCTGCCGCCGTTGCTGCGCCGGGATGCCGGCATCGGCAATCGCGCCATGCTGGTGGGGCAGATCACACGCTTCGATGTCTGGGATCAGACCGCCTACGAGGCCACCCGGGTCGGAGCCGATCAGCTCGCCAACGCGCTCAAGCAGATCCGGCGGTGATCCCCGATGATGCCCGCCTACACCACCACCTCCCGATGCCACACGGGCGGGGCGCCGGCCGCTGATATGTCCGCCCACCGTCCCGTACTGCTGGATGAGGCGCTTGCGGGCTTGGCGGTGCGCGCAGACGGCCGCTACGTGGACGCTACCTTCGGCCGCGGCGGACACGCCCAAGCCATCCTCGACGCGCTGGGCCCGGCAGGGGCGCTGCAGGGTTTCGATCAGGATCCGGACGCGGTCACCGCCGCGCGCGCGCGCTTTGCCGACGACGCCCGCTTCGCCATCGTCCATCGTCGCTTCGACGGCCTGCTTGACTGGGCCGAAAGTGAGGGCTTGGCCGGTCGGGTGGACGGCGTGCTCATGGACCTGGGAGTTTCCTCACCGCAGCTGGACACACCGGAGCGCGGCTTTTCCTTTCAGCACGACGGTCCGCTGGACATGCGCATGGACCCCACGCGTGGGGAAGCGGTGTCGGATTGGCTGGCGCAGGCCGATGCCACCGCCATTGCCGATGTGCTCTACCACTACGGTGAGGAGCGGGCCAGTCGCCGCATCGCCCGCGCCATCGTCGAGGCGCGCGTGCGCGAGCCCATCCTCCGCACCCATCAACTGGCCAACCTCATCGCCAAGGTTCAGCCGCGGCGAGGTCGCATCCATCCGGCCACGCGCAGCTTCCAGGCCTTGCGCATCTTCATCAACGAGGAAATGGACGTGCTGAAGGCCGGGCTGGAGCAGGCGGCCGAGATACTCGTACCTGGTGGTCGCCTGGTGGTAATCAGCTTCCATTCGCTTGAAGACCGCATCGTCAAGCGCTTCATGCGCGACGATCGCCGCGTCAAGCCGGTGCAACGCGTGCTGGCGGACGAGCGCCATGCCGCGGACAACCCGCGCGCCCGTAGCGCCGTGCTGCGCGTGGCGGAGGTGTTGCCATGATGTTGCTGCGCGCCTTGCTCGCAACGGCACTGGTCCTTTCCGCGGTGGGCGTGGTGTGGAGCACGCATACCCACCGTGCCCTGGTCAGTGAGGTCGAAGTGCTGCGCGCCAAGCAGCACGAATTGGCCGTTGAGATGGGGCAGCTGCAGCTGGAGGAAGCCTCACTGGCGCATCCCGGCCGCATCGATCAGGCGGCACGCGCCAGTCTTGGTATGCGTCTGCCCGACAACCGGACCGTCGTGGAGCCGCACCGATGAGCCGCGCCGCGCGTAAGCCACAGGTGCGTGCCGTCGGTCGCTGGCGTCGGCACCTGCTCAGCGGCTTCGTCATCGCGGGCGCGGTGGTGGTCGGCCTGCGCGCCTTCGAGTTGCAGGTCCTCGATCGCGCCTTCCTGGAAAACGAAAGCGCCAAGCGGGCGATCCGCCATGTGGAGATTCCTGCCAACCGCGGCGCCATTGTCGACCGTAACGGCGAGCCGCTGGCGGTGTCGGCGCCGGTGGAGTCGCTGTGGGTGGTGCCGGCTGATCTGCTGAATGCACCGGAGCATCTGCAGGCGGTCGCACGTCTGCTGGATCGCAACAGCGCTGCGCTGCGGCGCGAGCTGGAAGCCCGCCGCGATCGCCAGTTCTATTGGCTGGCGCGCCATCTGTCGCCGGCCGAGGCGCGCCGCATTACGGCGCTGAATGCGCCCGGCGTGGCTACTTCGCGCGAGTACCGCCGCTTCTATCCGGCCGGCGAGATTCCCGCACACATCGTTGGCATCACCAATATCGACGGCAAGGGGCTGGAAGGCGTCGAGGCGCTCGATCAGAAGACCCTGGCTGGCGAACCCGGCAAGCGACGCGTTATACGGGCACGGGATGGCCGCGTCGTCGAGACCGGCATCGAGGTCAAGCCGGCGCGTCCGGGCCAGGATGTGCAGCTCACCATCGATCTGCGCCTGCAATATCTCGCGCATCGCGAGCTCAAGGCTGCGGTGCAGCGTCACGGCGCCAAGAGCGGCATGGTGGTCGTGGTCGACGCGCGCAGTGGCGACATCCTGGCCATGGCCAGCAGCCCCGGCTTCAACCCGAATCGGCGCAACGCCTTTGATCGCAGCGCCATGCGCAACCGCGCGATGACGGATCTCTTCGAGCCCGGCTCGACGGTCAAGCCACTGCTGGTCGCGCATGCGCTGGACCGCGGACTGGTTGATTCCGGAACGCGCTATCAGACCGGCGACGGCTGGATGCAGGTGGGCCGCCTGACGGTGCAGGACGTCCACGCCTATGGCGAGGTCGATCTGACACGGCTGCTCAAGAAATCGAGCAATGTCGGGGCTGCCAAGCTGGGGCTCGAAATGGGCGCGGAGGCGGTGTTCGCGGCTTTCGATCGTTTCGGCTTTGGCAAGCCGCTGTACATGCGCTTCCCGGGCACCGCCAGCGGCCGGCTGTCGTTTTGGCGCAGCTGGGATGAGGTGGAACTGGCGACCGCCTCCTATGGCTACGGCCTGTCCACCAGCGCGCTGCAGCTGGTGCGCGCCTACGCGGCCCTGGCCAATGACGGCCAGCTGCCGGGGCTGCGCCTGCGTACCGATGAGCCGCCGATGCCGCCGGAGCGCGTGGTGTCCGCAGAGGCAGCGCGCCAGGTGCGCGGCATGCTGCGCACCGTGATCAGCCACGACGGTACCGCGGCTCGCGCCGCCGTGCCCGGCTTCAGCGTGGCTGGCAAGACCGGAACCATGCGCAAGGTGGGGGCGGGCGGCTATTCCGCCGACCGGCATCAGGGCCTCTTCGTCGGCATGTTGCCCGCCGAGAACCCGCGACTGGTCGGCCTGGTACTGATCGACGAGCCAACCACCGGCGGCTTCTACGGCGGCGTGGTGGCCGCGCCGGTGTTCTCGCGCGTCATGCAGGGCGCTGCCCACTGGCTGCAGCTGTCGCCGCGGGCGCCGGTGGCGCCAGGATTCACGACGGCGGCCACTACAGAAGAGGAGCCGCGCTCATGAGCGGGCAAGGCCCCTATCTCGACGATACGCCGCGACTGCCGCAGCTGCTCGACGGCCTGACCGAGGCCGCCGACGTGCCCGATTTACCCGTCACCGGGCTGGCCCTGTCCAGCCAGGGCGTGCGCGCGGGCGACATCTTTCTTGCCGTGCAGGGGACCCGCATGCACGGCCTGGCCTTCGCCGCCGACGCCGTGGAGCGCGGCGCCAGCTGCATCGTCTACCAGTCCGGCGCCGGTGCCGTTGCCCCGGATCTGTCGGTGCCAGCCGTGGCGGTACCCGATCTTTTCCGGCGCGTGGGTCTCATTGCCTCGCGCTTTCAGGGCGAACCCTCTGCGTCGTTGCGTATCACGGCGATCACCGGCACGGACGGCAAGACCTCCGTCGCCTGGCTGATGGCGGGGGCGCTGGCGCATCTGCGGGTATCGGCACACTACATCGGTACGCTGGGCGCCGGCTGTCCGACCGGGCTGTCCGCCACCCAGCACACCACCCCGGATCCACTGCGCCTGCAGGCCGCCCTCGCCGAGGCGCGCGACGCCGAGGTGCGCGCCGTGGTCATGGAAGTGTCCTCCCACGCGCTGGATCAGGGGCGGCTTGCCGGCACGCAGGTGGACTGTGCGGTGCTGACCAATCTCGGTCGCGACCACCTTGATTACCACGCCGATGTGCCGGCCTACCATGCTGCCAAGAAGCGATTGTTCACCGAATGTGCGCCCAGGCGCGTGGTGCTGAATGCGGATGACCGGGTCGCCCGCGAATGGATTGCGGAAATGCCGCAGGCCTGGACCTACGCCCTGGATCACGACGCGCGTGTGCGCGCGGTCGATCCACACTTCACGCAGGAAGGGGTGCGCTTTGTCTTGACCTGCGATGACGAGCAGGCCCAGGTCAAGGCGCCCTTGATGGGGCGATTCAACGTCGCCAATCTCACTGCGGTGGGTGCGGCCCTGCTGGCGCAAGGCTACGCCCTGAAGCAGGTGGCCGCGGCATTGTCGCGGGCGGGCGTGGTGCCTGGCCGTATGCAGCCACTGCGCGCCAGCGGCAAGCCACTGGTCCTGGTCGACTATGCCCATACACCGCAGGCGCTCAGCCAGGCCCTGCTCGCCAGCAAGGCGCATGCCCGTGGCAAGCTGTGGTGTGTCTTTGGCTGCGGTGGCGACCGCGACACAGGCAAGCGCGCCTTGATGGGGCAGACCGCTGCCGCGGTGGCCGATTACATCGTGCTCACCGATGACAACCCGCGCAGCGAGGATCCCGAGTCCATCACGGCGGCCATTGCTGAAGGGGTAGGCGCGCACGGCCACGTCGAGACCATCAACCGCCGCGCCGACGCCATTGCCCACGCCATCCGTTCCGCCAAGGCGGATGACATCGTGCTCATCGCCGGCAAGGGCCATGAAACCACCCAGCAGTACGGCGCGGTGGAGTATCCCTTCTCGGATATCGAACACGCCCGCGCGGCTCTCGGCCTGGAGTCGGCATCGTGATGCGCTCCGCTGCCGCGCTGGCTGCTGCCGTGGACGGTCGTCTGCATGGCAACGATGTGCGCTTCGAGGTGGTGGTGACCGACTCGCGCAGGGTGGCGCGCGGCGACTGCTTCTTTGCCCTCAGCGGTCCGCGCTTCGATGCTCACCAGTTCGTGGAGCAGGTGGCCGATGCCGGCGCCGCGCTGGCGGTGGTGGGGCGTGTGACCGAGGCCGATCTGACCCAGGTCGTCGTGGACGATCCGTTGACCGCCCTGCAGCGCTTTGCCGCCGCCTGGCGCGCGCAGTTCACGCTGCCGCTGGTGGGCGTGACCGGGGCCAATGGCAAGACCACCGTCCGTGCGCTGTGCGAAGCCGTGCTGGCGCCGATGGCCCCGGTGCTGGCCACCACCGGCAATCTCAACAATCACATCGGTGTGCCGCTGGTGCTCAGCCGATTGCGCGCAGTGCACCGCGTCGCGGTCATCGAGATGGGCGCGAATCACCTGGGCGAGATCGCCCACCTGACCGCCCTTGCCCGACCCACGGTAGGCGTGGTGACCAACTCCGGCGACGCGCATCTGGATGGTTTCGGCACGCGCGAGGCCGCAGCGCAAGGCGAGGGCGGCGAGTTGCTGGAAGGCCTGCCCAAGGACGGCATTGCCGTGATCAACGCGGACGACCCCTGCGTGGCGCTGATGGAGGCGGCGGCTGGTGGCCGTCGTTGTCTGCGCTTTGGCATCGAAGCGACCAACGTCGATGTCGCGGCCGAGTCCATCGTCGCCGAGCCGGCACAGGCGCCCACCGGGATGCGCTTCACGCTGCGCCTGGGCGAGGCCCGCGTGCCTGTGCAATTGCCGTTGCCTGGGCGACACAATGTCTACAACGCCTTGGCTGCAGCCGCGGCAGGGCACGCGCTGGGCATCGCGCCCGCGGCCATCGCCGAAGGACTGCGCCGAGTGCAGCCGGTGCAGGGCCGCCTGATCTGGCGCGATGGGGTCGTGGGCTGCCGGGTGCTGGACGATAGCTACAACGCCAATCCGGATTCCCTTGCGGCGGGTATTGCGGTGCTCGCACAGAGCCAGGGCACGCGCGCCCTGGTGCTTGGTGATATGGCGGAGCTGGGCGCAACGGCCGAGGCCCATCACACCGAAGCCGGACGTCGGGCCCGCGTTGCCGGCATTGAACATCTGTACACCGCCGGACCACTGGCGGCGCACGCGGCCACGGCCTTTGGCGAAGGGGCACACGCTTACGAGGACGCCGCTGCCCTGGCAGCCGCACTGCCGGCACAGGCCACGCGTGACTGGGTGATCCTGGTCAAGGGTTCGCGCAGTGCCGGGATGGAGCGCGTGGTGCAGGCGCTGTGCGCGCCGCCCGCGGCGGGCGACCACAACAACGACAACGAACGGGGGGCCTCCCATGCTGTATCACCTCAGTGAGCTCCTGATGGAGCTGGAAAGCGGTTTCCGCGTCTTCCAGTACCTCACCTTCCGTTCGCTGCTTGGGGTGCTCACGGCGCTGATCTTCTCCTTCATCGCCGGGCCGTGGATGATCCGCCGGCTGCAGATCAATCAGATCGGCCAGGTCGTGCGTACCGACGGGCCGCAGACGCACCTGATCAAGTCCGGCACCCCCACCATGGGCGGGGCGCTGATCATCGTGGCCGTGGTGGTCGGTACGCTGCTGTGGAGCGATCTGACCAATCACTATGTCTGGATTGCCGTCTTTG
>JALEHA010000194.1 GCA_022763315.1 Algiphilus sp. | reverse complement strand
TGTACCGAGAACAACGCGCCGCTGCTGGAAGCCAGCTTTGCGGCGCTGCTCGAGGTATTGGAAGGCCCGCTGCACGGCGCGGCCTATCTCTTCGGCTCGCGGCCATCGCTGGCCGACTTCGCGCTCTACGGTCAGCTCAAGATGCTGGCCATCGACCCGACGCCACAGGCGATCCTGCGCGCCCGCGCGCCGCGCCTGGATGTCTGGTTGCGGGCGATGGACGATGCTTCGGGCGTCGACGGGCAGTGGGCGCCCAGCGCCGGCGAGCCGAGCCCAGTGCTGCAAGGGCTGCTGGAGCTGGTCGGCGCCGACTATCTGCCCTTTCTGGTGGCCAACGACGCCGCCATGGCACAGGGCAGCGCATCGGTCTCGGTGCCGATCCGTGGTGGTCGCTTTGAGCAGGCCCCCTTCGGCTACCAAGTGAAGTGCCTGCGCAGTTTGCGCGCAGCCTTCGCCGAGCTTCCGGCGCCCGACCGCGCGCAGTGGACTCCCGTGCTGCAGGCCACGGGCTGTCTGCCGCTGCTCACCGAAGGCGGTGCAGCATGAGCGTTCGGCCACCGAAACCAGCGCTGAAGGCCCATGTCGTGGATTGGCTGGTTCGGCATCCCAATCCGGTGCATCGGCTGCGCGCCGGCACCAAAGCGCTCGAGCTCTATTACGAGCCCGGCGATCCGCACAGCCACCTGGCGGCACAGTTGCTGCCGATGCTGTCGGAGCGGCTGCGGATACCCGTGGTGGTGCGCGTTGTCGATGCGCCGGAATCCGCGCTCTACCCGGAGGCCGACAAGCAACGCCAGTTCGCGATCGACGATGCGCGCATGGTGGCGCCCGCCTATGGGCTGTCCTTCCCTGCGCAGGCAGCGGCCCCCGATGCCGGTGCGCGGCGTCAGGCGGCGGCCGTGTTGCTCGAAGCGGCGGCAGCGGGTGATTTTGCCGCGCGCGAGGCCGAAGTCGCCGAGACGCTGTTCCAGGGTGGGCGCATCGCGGCCAGCGCAGGCAGCCTGGACGAGGCGGCGGTGACCCGCCAACTCGAGGCCAACGGCCGGCGGCGCGCGCGTCTGGGCCACTATCTGCCCGGCATGTGGCAGTTCAACGGGATCTGGTATTGGGGGGTGGATCGCATGGCGCATCTGGAGGCAGCACTGCGCGCGGCCGGTCTGCTGCAGGGCGATGCTCCCTTGCTGCAATGCCAACCAGAGGCCGCGCGGCTGCCGGATGGCCTGTCTGCCGAGGCCCCGCTGGAGTTCTTCTACAGCTTCCGCAGTCCCTATTCCTATCTCGCGGCAGTGGACGTGCAGCAGGCCCAGGCGGATTGGCCGGGGCCGATCCAGGTGCGGCCGGTGCTACCGATGGTGATGCGGGGCCTCAAGGTGCCCACGCGCAAGCGCATGTACATCGTGCGCGATACCTATCGCGAGGCGCAGCGCCGCGGCCTGCCTTTCGGTCTGGTGGCCGACCCCGTGGGGGCGGGGGCCGAGCGCTGCCTGACCAGCTTCACCCTGGCGGGCGATACGACGCAGCAGCTGGCGCTGCTGGTGGCGGCCGCACGCGCGATCTGGTCGCAGGGGGTGGATGTGGCCACCGACGCCGGTCTGCGTAGCGTCATCGAGGCGGCCGGCATGGACTGGGCGGCGGTGCGCGCCAAGCTGGATGACGGGATCGATCTGGCGCAGGCAGAAGCCAACCGGCAGGCGCTGTTCGCAGCCGGGCTCTGGGGGGTGCCCAGTTTCCGCTACGGCCCGCTGGTCACCTGGGGCCAGGACCGTTGGTGGCTGGTCGCCGAGGCGCGCCGCCGCCTGACTGCGGGCGGCTAGGAAGCAAGCGGCGCTTCCGCCGCCGGTAGCCTGCCTCGCAGCGCCCTGGCGCGGTCGTCCGCGCCGAAGGCTTGGAACTGGGCCATCGCACTGCGCAGCAGCGCCTGGCGCTGGCTTGTCTGCAGTTCCGGCAGGTGCGCGCGTAGACACTGGCTGAGCGGCACGAAGAGAGTGGCGCCAGTGCGCTCGACCAGCGCATCGAGGGCATCGAGGTGCTGTCGGGCGCCATCGGGGTCGTCGCGGGCGAGCAGGATCTCCGCATAGACCCGGCGTACGTGGCATTCCCAGGTACGGGCGTGCGCCTGCTGCGCCGAACGCAGCGCCTGCTCGGCGGTGGCGAGCGCATCGTCCTGCCGCCCGAGGTGCAGGTAGGCCTGCGCCAGGTCGGCCAGATGCAGGGCCTCGAACTGGTGGGCCGCCTCGCCCGAGGCGACCTTGTCGCGATGCGCCTCTAAAGTCTGGACCGCCTCCTGCCACTTTCCCTGCAGACCGAGCGCCACGCCCAGCGCGCGATAGGCGAAAGCGAGGAAGAAGGGGCTGCTGAAGCGCTCGGCCCGTTCCACGGCGCTGCGTGCCTCGCGCATGGCCATGGCGGGCTGCTCGGTGACGCGGGCGATCTCGACCAGCGTGCCGTGCATCCAGCTGACGGTGCGCCCGGTCTCGCCTTCGACGGCGATGGCCTGCCGCAATTCGCGCTGGGCCTCGCCAAGCGCCCCTTGGTGGATCAGAATCAGGGCGCGAAAGGCGCGCGACAGGAAGTTGCCTTCGTGGATCGGGCCCTCGTACCAGGGCGGACGACCCGGTGCGTTGAGCACGCTGACTGCTTCTTCCAGTTGGCCGGCGGCGAAAAAGGCGAGCAGGATGGGAATGCGGAAGCGGGCGACCAGATCGGCGCGCTGCATCCGGAAGGCAATCTCCAGCGCCTGTCGTGCCTGTGCGACCGCGACATCGGCATCGCCCTGCTGCAGTTCGAGGCTGGCGCCGGCGATGAGCAATTCCGCGAGCACGGGTTGATCGTCGTGCTGGCGCGCCAGTGCCAGCCCTTCCTCGTAGGCTTTGGCGCTCTCTTCGGGCGGAATACGCAGTAGGGAGGCCGTGCGTACGATGCCCGCACGCGCGATGGCAGCGAGACGGTCGCGTTCTGCGCCGGCGGCGATGGCGTCGGCCTGTTCCGCAGCCCGGCGATAGCGGGCCATGGCGTCGCTGGAGGCGCGTACTGCGCCCTCGTAGACCGCCGCCTGAATCTGCCAGTGCAGCGCTTTCAACGGCTTGTCGGCGTGCTGCCAGTGATGCGCCAGCAGTAGGCTGCGCTCGTCCACACCCTCTGGCGCCACCTTGGCCTCGATGAGGCGCGCCAGACGGGCATGGATGGCGCTGCGTCCTTCGCGCAGCTGGGCGCGGTAGGCCACTTCCTGGGTGAGAGGATGACGGAAGTGCCATTCGCCATCTGCGCCGCCGACATGCATGAAACCGCCGTGCTCGAGCCGCTCCATGGCGCGGTCGATGGCCTCTGCGGGCCAGTCCAGCAGTTCGGCAAGCTGCTCCTTGCAGAAATCCTTGCCGATCACCGCCGCGTGCGACAGCAGCATTTTGTCCTTTTCGGGGAGACGATCGATGCGCGCCGCCAGCAGCGCCTGCACGGTGTCCGGGATCACGATCTCCGGCGCCGCTTCGCGCAGGCGGTAGGCGCCGCTTGGGCCTTCCAGATAGCCCTGCTCGGCCAGGCTGCGTACTGCTTCCTCCACGAACAGGGGATTGCCCGCCGCCTGCTCTGCCAGGCGCTGGGCGATGGGCGTCAGCTCGAGCGCGTTGCCCAGCAGATCGGTGGTCAGCGCCGCCATCTCCTGTGCGGACAGCGCCTCCAGTTGCAGCTGCGCGCGCAGGGCGAACTGCAGCCAGTCGACGCTCTCGGTGGAACGGTAGTTGAGCACCATCAGGGTCGGGCTGTTGGGCACCGCCTGCGCCAGTTCGGTAAAGAAGTCCTGGCTGGCGCGATCCGCCCAATGCACGTCCTCGACGACGAGCAGGCGCGCCTGTGTCCCTTCGGTGAGCAGAGCGCGCGCCAGTGCGAGCAGGTGCTCCTGGCGGCGTTCCGGCGGGATCGCTGAGGGCGCGGCGTCGCGCTCGGCAACATCCAGAATTTCAAACAGCAGGCGCATGCTCTCGCGGCACTGGTGCCCATGCATGGCGTAGGTGCCGGCGATCTTGCGGCGCTGCTCCGCCGGACTGTCGCTGTCGTCGATGCCAAACAGGCTCTTCAGGAGCGCCAACACTGGATACATCGGCAGCGCGGCCGCATAGGGCACACAGGCGCTGGTGTAGACGGGGATGTCGCGCGCCGCCGCATCTTCCTGGATCTCCCAGCACAGCCGGCTTTTCCCGATGCCGGCTTCTCCGGTGACGGCAATGACGCCACCTTCGCCGCGTTGGGCGTCGGTCAATGCCTGTTCCAGGCGCTGTCGTTCCGCCTGGCGGCCGATGAAGCGCGACAGGCCGCGCTGACGTGCCTGTTCCAGTCGGGAATGCAGTGGGCCCAGCCCCTCGAGTTCGTAAACGCCCACTGGCGTGCTCAGGCCCTTGACCGTCATGGCGCCGAGATCGCGCAGCCGGACATAGCCTTCGACCTGCTGTGCCGTGTCCCGCGTCAGATAGATGCAACCGGATTCGGCGATCTGTTCCATGCGCGCGGCCAGATGCACGGTCGGCCCTTTGGCGGTGTAGTCCATGCGCAGGTCGTCGCCGATCTTGCCGACCACCACCGCGCCGGAATGCATGCCCATGCGCAGGCCAAGATTGAGACCGTTGGAGAGGCGAAGGCCATCCGCAAAGCGGCGGAAGTCGGTCTGGATGTCGAGGGCGGCGCGGCAGGCGCGCAAGGCATGGTCTTCGTGCGCGATGGGCGCGCCGAACAGCGCCATGATGCCGTCGCCGGTGTACTGGTTGACCGTGCCCTCGTAGCGATGCACGGCGTTGCCGAGCAGCGCGAAGCAGCGGTCGAGAATGTGATGCCAATGCTCGTCGTCAACCGCTTCCGCCGCGGCGGTGGAGCCGCGCAGGTCGGCAAACAGCACGGTGACGGTCTTGCGTTCCCCCTCAAGCGCGCTGCGCGAGGTCAGCACCTGGTCGGTGAGATGGCGTGGTGTGTAGTCCCTGGCCTTGCCGTCGAGCGCGGCGGTTTGCAGACGGGTTCCGCACTGGTTGCAGAAACGGGCCTGCGGCGGATTGTGGTGCGCGCATTGCGGGCAGGCAATCTGCAGTGCATCACCGCATTGCAAACAGTAGCGCGCGTCTTCCGCATTGTTCTGGGCGCAGCTGGGGCACTGCATCAGTGACTCCGCCGGTGGCGACGGCGTCGGGCCGTCACCGCGCTAGCCTGACACGCGCCAACGGCGTCGTCGAGATGCGTGGGTGCGGCACGCTAGTGGAGCGCGACGCGCCGTCGTGGCTGCTCGTCGAAGGGCAGGTTCATGAAACGGCGAAAGAAGGCACCATGCTGCTCTGTGTCAACCAGGGTGTGCAGACATTGCTGCGCCCAGTCCGCGGCCGCGCTGTGCATGGCCGGCCCGAGCCGGCGCACGGTGCAGCCGAGCGCGAAGCGCGCCTTCTCCCGGTCCCCGTACTGCGTGAAGCTTTCCGCGAGATAGATGCCGGAGAGGGTGACCTTGGTGACGCCGAGACGGGGATCGACGATGCCATCGCGCAGCGCCGCAGCGAGCAGATCGAAAGCGCAGCCTACATAGGGAATGGCCTCGCGCCAGCGACGGAGTTCGTAGTGTGATCCCGCATTGGCCATCCAGTCGAACCAGGTGGCGGTGATCGTCTCGGAGGATTCGGTCAACAGGGCATTGCGATGCGTAGGGCAGAGAAAGTGCATGGGACTTCTGTTCCAGGAAGCGTCCAGGAACAGTAATGCGAATCATTCTCATGCGCAAGTCGAGGTGGGCCCCACCGACGCACCGCGCGTGGTTGATGCCGTACCGAGCGCGCCGGGCCTAGTGTTCGACGAAGGCGCGTTCGAATACGTACTGGCCGACATCGCCGATGTGCTGCGAGGCCTGGAATCCGCGCGCATCGAGAATGTCCCGAAACTCGGCCAGCATGCTGGGCCCGCCACAGATCATGACCCGGTCGTTTTCCGGGTCGAGGGGGGAGAGCTGCAGCTCGGACTGTATGGTCCCGTCAGTGAAGTGCTGGGTAAGCCGGCCTTCGTGCTTGAAGGTCTCGCGGGTCACGGTCGGGAAGTAGTGAAACTGCTCGCGGATGATCTCGCCCAGCAGCTCATGGTCGCGCAGGCCGTGTTCCAGATAGTCGCGGTACGCCAGGTCGGCGACGTGGCGTACACCGTGGCAGAGCACGACATGATTGAAGCGCTCGTAGGTGCGCGGATCCTTGATGATGGACAGGAAAGGCGCAAGCCCGGTGCCGGTGGCGAGCAGGTACAGATTCTCGCCGGGATGCAGATCGTCGATCAGCAGCGTACCGGTCGGCTTTTTGCTGAGCAGGATCTCGTCCCCGGGGGTCAGGTGCTGCAGGCGTGAGGTCAGTGGGCCATCGGGGACCTTGATGCTGAAGAACTCGAGCGTGTCTTCCCAGTTCGCACTGGCCACAGAGTAGGCGCGCATCAGGGGTTTGCCGTCGACCGGCAGGCCGACCATCAGGAATTGCCCGTTTTCGAAACGCAGGCTCGGGTCGCGCGTGGTGGTGAAGCTGAACAAGCCATCGTTCCAGTGGCGGACGTCAAGAACCTCGGCGTTTAAGAACTTATTCATTGGATAACTTTCGGCGTAATACTCAAGTCTTATATTGTATGGGAATCGATCGCAATTCAATCCCTCGTCTAGACGAGGTCGCGGGCGTGCGGGGCATCGCCCGAAGCGATGTGCAAGCCTGACAGCCCATCGCTGCGGGCTTGCCGAGCGGTGCGTCGCTATCATGGCGCGCGATATCGGTCCCCCTTCCGACTATCGAAATGCCGCTTTGTTCTTTCACGCCCTTCCCCGAGTACCCATGACCCGCTGTCTGCACGCCATCCGTCACGTTGCCTTCGAAGACCTCGGCAGTCTCGATGGCCTCGCGCGCGCGCGCGGCTTCGTGCCGCAGTACACCGAGGCTGTCGATCTGCCGAGGGACGGCTTCCCCTGGGACACAGTGGACCCCGTCGTCGTGCTGGGAGGCCCCATCGGCGTCAACGACGCCGCGGACTACCCCTGCATCAACGAGGCGCTCGCCGGTTTGCGCCGCCGCTTGGCGCATGGCCTGCCGACGCTGGGGATCTGTCTTGGGGCGCAGCTCATCGCCGCGGCGATGGGTGCGCAGGTGCGACCCACCGGCCGCCAGCATGTGGGCTGGTGGCCGCTCGAAGCGATTGCCGCCGACGGGCCGATGGCCGCACTGCAGGCGCTTCCCGTGCTGCACTGGCATGGCGATACCTTCGAAATACCGCATGGTGCGCGCCGCCTGGCGGCCACTGCGGCGGTTCCCAATCAGGCCTTTTCGATGGCGGAAGACGCGATTCTTGCGCTGCAGTTTCACCTGGAGATCACGCCGCGCGCCATCGAGCACTGGCTGGTGGGCCATCGTAGTCAGCTCGGCCAGCTCGATATCGCGCCCGCTGCACTGCGTGCGCAGACGGCGCAGCACGGTGTGGCCTTGGAGCGCGCTGCGCATCAGGTTTTCGGTCCCTGGCTGGACGCGGCACGGTGAGTGCCTTGCTGCTGGTCGTCGTCTGCCTGATGGCGGGCGTCCTGGTCGCGCGCATCCCGCATCCGGCCGGACTGGTCGCCGCCTTGAACTGGTGGGTGCTGAACATCGCCCTGCCGGCGCTGGTACTGGTCCAGATCACGCAGTTGCAGTGGTCGGCCAGCTTGCTCTGGCCTGCGGCAGCGATGTGGCTCGTCTTTCTCGGCGCGTGGCTTTATGTCGCCACCCTGGGTCGCCTCGCGGGTTGGCAACGTGGCGAGATCGGCGCGCTGGTATTGACCTGTGGGCTGGGCAATACCTCCTTCATCGGCTATCCGCTGATTGAGGCCTTGCGCGGTGAAACCGGGCTCGGCATCGCCGTTGTGGCGGATCAGTTGGGCAGTTTCCTGTTGCTGTCGACGCTCGGCCTGTTCGCTGCCGCGTGGTATGCGGGGACGCAGGTTCAACCCCGGCACATGCTGCTCAGGGTGGTTCGCTTTCCGGCCTTCATCGCGCTTGGCGTGGCGGCTCTGTTGTTGGCCAGCGGCATCGAGATGCATGCCGTAGCGCGCGGCGTGCTCGGTCGGATCGGCGATACGCTGACGCCATTGGCGCTGTTCTCCGTGGGCCTGCAGCTCAAGCTGCGCATGCGCAGCGAGGATGCATCGCGCGTGGTCGGTGGCCTCATGTGGAAGCTGCTGCTGGCGCCGTTGATGGTGCTCGCGCTCACGCTGTGGATTGCGCCGGATGCCACGGTGGCGGCAGTGACGGTCATGCAGGCCGGCATGGCGCCCATGATCACAGCGGGAATCCTGGCGCAGCAGTACGGCCTAGCGCCGGTGCTTGCCAATCGCGTGGTGGGCTACGGCATCGTCCTGTCGCTGGCCTCCGTTCCCTTGATTCACTGGATGATGTAACGCGATGACCACCGCCATCATTGGTGCCGGCGCCACCGGTCTGGTCGCCGGCCGGCTGCTGCAGGCTGCAGGCGAGACGGTGACCCTGTTCGATAAGGGGCGGGGTTTTGGCGGCCGCATGGCCACCCGTCGTCATGCGTTGGGCAGTTTCGACCATGGTGCCCCCGGTTTCCGCGTCACTGAAGCGAGCTGGAAGAAGACCCTGGCCCGCTGGCATCAGCGCGATGTCTGCGCGCCGATGGATCTATCCGGGCTACCGCACTGGACCGGGGTGGGCGGAATGTCGGCGATCGGTCGCTGGCTGGCGCGACCGCTGGATGTGCGCCGCGCCATCCAGGTGGCCGGCGTCTCAGCCGAAGGGGATATTTGGGATGACCGGCAGCATCCGCTGGGACGTTTCGACCGGATCGTGATCACGGTGCCGGCGCCCCAGGCCATGGCGCTCGGTGGCGCGGCGGCGCCAGACTGTGTCGCGTCGCTGCGGCAGGTGGCCTACGCCCCCTGTTGGACCCTGATGCTGGGTCTGCGCCGGCCGCCGAAGGCGGTCACTGCGCCGCGTGAGCCGCTCGCCCAGATTATCCGCGACACCGCGAAGCCAGGGCGTGGCCTGTTGGGGGAATGCTGGGTGGCGCACGCCTGTGCGGCATGGAGTGCGGCCCATGTGGAGGATGCGCCCGAAGCGGCACAGTCCATCTTGTTGCCCGCATTTCAGGATGCCGTGGGCGCGGGGGCGGGCGACCTGCTGCACGTCGCTGCGCACCGCTGGCGATATGCCCGCGTCGTCCATGCTCTCTCCGGAGCCGGTTATCTGGCCAGCACACAGGCGCCCATCTTCTTTGCTGGAGACTATTGCCTAGGCGATGGGGTGGCCTGCGCCTTCCGCTCTGCCGAGGCGGTGGCCGCCGCCGTATTGGCCACATCCAGCCCTGGCTGTCAGGGCGATACGGCAATCCCGAAATAGCTGAGCGCCGCACCCGCGCTCAGAATCTGACGCAGCCGCCAGTAGTCCAGGGCGTGCAGGCCACGTCGCGCCATCCATGCATCCATAAGAAAAAGGGCCGCGAAGAGCGCGGCCAGCGCGAGCGCGGCGGGCGCCTTGGGAAGGAAGCCCAGTATCCAGGCTGCCAGTGCTGCCGCAATGGCGAGCAAGAGCCGCGTTCCCGGGGCTGCATCCGCTGGTGCGTACAAGGCAAGTCCCCAATGGCTGCCGGCCATGAAGGCGGCAATGATCGCGCCATAGCTCAATGCCGCCGCCTGCAACGGTCCAGCCACTGTAGAGGGCAGCGCCGGAGCAAAGGCCCCAGCGACCATGGGAATCAATCCTGCGAGACCAAGAATCCAGACAAGGCGCATACACGTATAGGACGTTTGACGGGAGAGCAAAGTGTAGATGTCGTGCTGTCCCCTCGCGTCTTGTCAGCCTTTGTCTCGAAACAAGGCGATTTATAGGTAGACAAACGTAACGTGTCTAAGACTATAGCTATACATTAGGTCCATATCGTGCAATCGAATGACGAAGAGGCAGCAATGAATCAGAGCGATCAGGTTTTGTCTCAGCACCCGATTCAGGTCGCCGCGCGCCGCAGTGGCTTGTCGACCCATGTGATTCGTGCCTGGGAAAAACGCTATCAGGCGGTGGCACCGAAGCGTTCGGGCACCGCCCGGCGGCTGTACTCCGATGAAGAGGTCAATCGTCTCAGTCTGCTGCGTCGCGTCACCGAGGCCGGCTGGCGGATCAGTGACGTGGCTGGACTCGAGGACGACAAGCTCAGCCAGCTGCTGAAGGATGAGGGCATACCAACCTCGCGGCCGGTGGTGCAGCCACCTGAACTGGAAGCCCCCACGCCCGAGGCGCTGGTGAAGTTGGCGATGGACGCCACCGCGCGTCTCGACGGCGTGCAATTCGTACAGATCATGGAACGCGCCACCGCACTGCATTCCACGCCCGTAGTGATGGAAGAGGTCATCAAGCCTCTGATGGTGGCCATTGGGGACCGCTGGCGCATGGGGCGGATGCGGGCCTGTCATGAGCACTTCGTTTCGGCCCATCTGCGTTCCTTCCTGGGCGATGTGCTGTCGCAGGCGATGACCGTGAGCGACGGGCCGGTCCTGTTGGTGACCACGCCCTCACACCAGACCCACGAGATCGGCGCCATGATGGTGGCGGTGACCGCCGCACGGGCCGGATGGCGCGTCATGTTCCTGGGACCCAGCCTGCCGGCGGACGAGATTGCCTTTGCCGCGGACGTGACGCGGGCACGTGCGGTGGCGTTGTCTATCAGTTATCCGGCGGATGATCCGCGCCTGCCGGCGCAGCTGCTACGTTTGCGCTCGCAGCTTGCGCCCGGGACGCCGGTATTTGCCGGTGGCGCCGCGGTGGATGGCTATCGCCGTTCGCTGGACCAGATCGGTGCGATCATTCCGAAGGATTTGATCTCGTTCGACCGCGATCTGGAGTCCCTGCGTCGCGCTCGCGACTGAGGGGCGCCGCTCAGGAAGGTCGGCGCGAGGCGCGCTCGCGTCGGCCACTCTGCGCAAAGCTGCGCAGAAACGCCATCTGGTCGGCGAGGATGCGGCGATTCTGCAGAATCAGATATTCGGCCAGATTGGGCGTGTAGGGGATGGCGAGCAGTTTCATCCCGGCCTGTTCAGGGGTGCGGTCGTCCTTCGCCTGATTGCAGCGACGACAGGCGGTCACGCAGTTCTCCCAGACGTTGGCGCCGCCGCGCGACACGGGGACAACGTGGTCCCGCGTCAATTGCGTGGTTGGGAACAGGTTGCCGCAATACAGGCACAGATTCTCATCGCGCTGGAAGAGGGTGCGGTTGTTGAGGAGCGGGACGCCTTTCTGAAAGCGTCGCGAGCGGTCGGCGACCGCGATGATCGATCCGATTTCGAAAAAGGAGCGCACACCCAGTGCATTGATTCCGCCGCGAATGGCAAAGCGTTCCTGGCCCGCCTCCCAGCAAACGCGTTCGCGGGCGTACAGGGTTGCGGCCGTCTGCCAGTTGATCCACGCCACCGGCAAACCGCCGGCGTCAAGTTTGAGGATCGCCGGTATCGCCATGACCTTACTCTCCTCCGTTCATCGTAGCCGATCCCGTGCTCGGAGGGACAATCGCCGGGAGTTGTCAACATCCTGCCCAGCGTGGGTGACGCTTCGATGAAGGCCGGACGACAGCGCTGCACTAGAGAAAGTGTGTGCGGAAAGTCGATACGGGCACGGTGCGGGTCGTCGTCGACGAAGTGGCGGGTGTGACTGAGGCGCTGGAGCGGG
>JALEHA010000193.1 GCA_022763315.1 Algiphilus sp. | reverse complement strand
CCTGCGCCTCGAGCAGCGCATCAGCCAAGGCGTACAGGGCGGCATTCTTGATGCCTGTCTCGGCACGGGCGATGAAGGGCGCAGCAGCACGCGCGCGCGAACCCACGGCGCGCATACGGCTTTCAACGGATTGCGGGGAGGCTGAGCTATCGGCAGCCAGTGCTATATCTTGCATAAGGCTCTGGGCAGAAAACCCGGGGGAACAGCGCCACTTGCGACGCTGCACCATGTTAGCAGGTCGTCCCAGGCGGCATGGGCCTGTCCCTGCTTGGCGGCGGTATCGATTTCCGCCAGCCAGCGCAGCAAGGCCTGCACCTGTCCGGCCCGGCTGCGTCGCAACGCCGCCCCCAAGTGGCGGGCACGCGCGCCGAATACCCCGCCCGACTTGGCCGCCGCACGCATATCGCCGCTGCGCGCATAGGCGCGTTGCGCGGCATGCCACTGACGCACCACGAAGGCCAGCCCGCCGGTGATGGCCGGCAGCTCTGTGCCGTCGCGGCGCAGCTGACGCGCCGCACGCAGGGCCCCGCTGGCGTCGCCGGCAAAGACGCGATCCATCAACGTGAAAGGATCAAAACGCGCCATATCCGCGCCCAGATCCCAGACGGCTTCGGCAGTGACCGGCGCCGCGTCCGCTCCCTGCAGCGCCCTGAGCTGGTCGATCAACTGCGCCGCGGCCAACAGATGTCCTTCGCTGCAGGCTGCGATGGCTTCCACGGCCTCGCCGTCGGCGTCCACACCACGTTGTCGCAGGCGTCCGCGAATCCAGGCTGGCGCGTCCTCGCTGGCCACCTTCCACGCGTACACCACCTGCGCCGATTGCTCCAGCTGCCCGAACCACTTGGTCTTGCGCGCCCGGCTGTCGTGGCTACCGGCAATGACCAGCAGCGCAATATCGTCGCCGGCGGTCTCAAAGGCTTCGATCAGCGCCTGGGCGGCCTTGGCATCCAGCGCGCCCGGTACGCGCACTTCGAACAGGCGCTGCTCGGCAAACAGCGAGGGACTCGCGCACTCCGCCGTGAGACGGGACCAGTCGAAACCGGCATCGGCGTGCATCTGCTCTCGCGCGCCAAAGCCCCCGGCACGCAGCGCGCTGCGGATCGCATCGGCGCCTTCCTCGATGAGCAGGGCTTCGTCGCCCGCAATCACCCAGAAGCGACCGGGCGTACGCAATGCACTGGCAAGCTGGTCAGGACGAAGCGGCATCGGAAGGGGCTCGGAAACGGTGCGTCAAAGCGTAGCGCAGGACACCTGCCCCAAAGCAAAAAGCCGGCATGAAGCCGGCTTTCTTGCGGGACAGAATACGGTCCACCGATCAGGCATTGGCCGTCTCAGCCGGCTGCTCTGCCTCGCTGTTCTGCTTGGCGGCCACGGCCTGACGATCCACCAACTCGATGTAGGCCATCGGCGCATTGTCCCCAGGACGGAAGCCACAGCGCACGATGCGCAGGTAACCACCCGGACGCTCGGCGTGCCGCGGTCCGATCTCGTTGAACAGCTTCTGCACCATTTCACGGTCGCGCAAACGCGAAAACACGAGGCGGCGATTGGCGACGCTGTCGCTCTTGGCGCGCGTGATGATGGGTTCAGCATGACGACGCAGAACCTTGGCCCGGTGCACCGTCGTGCGGATGATCTCGTGCCGGAACAGAGCGTTGGTCAGGCTCTGCAGGTTTGCGTTGTGGTGGCCGGAATGGACTCCGACCCGATTTTTCACCTTTCTATGACGCATGGTATCTGCTCGTTCTCAGCGGTTGGGCGCGGTATTAGGCGGTGGTCTTGGGCGGCGACCAGTTCTCGAGCTCCATACCGAGCTCCAGATCCTTGCTGGCCAACGCGTCCTTGATCTCGTTCAGGGACTTCTTGCCCAGATTCGGCGTCTTCATCAGCTCGGTTTCCTTGCGCTGCACCAGATCACCGATGTAGTAAATGCTCTCGGCTTTCAGGCAGTTGGCCGAGCGTACGGTCAGCTCGAGATCATCGATCGGGCGCAGCAGCAGCGGATTGACTTCCTTGCGCTGGCTTTCGCTCGCCTCTTCGGCTTCCGCTTCGAGATCCACGAAGACCGACAGCTGATCGCGCAGGATGCGCGCCGCCAGGCGCACGGCCTCACCTGCCTCAATACAGCCGTTGGTGTCGACGTCCAGCACCAGCTTGTCCAGGTCAGTCCGCTGCTCGACACGCGCACGCTCGACGCTGTAGCTGGCACGACGGACCGGGCTGTAGCTGGCATCCAGCCGAAGCTGGCCGATGGTCGCGCCTTCGTCGTCATTGTGGCGCTGCGTCACGGGCTGGTAGCCCCGACCACGGGTGACGTGCAAGGTCATGTCCAGCGTGCCGCCGGTCAGGTTGGCGAGCTCGAGCTCGGGATTCACGATCTCGACGTCATGGTCGAGCGTGATGTCCGCGGCGGTCACCGGTCCGGTGCCGGACTTCTTCAGCGTGAGGGTGGCCTCGTCGCGCGCATTCAGACGCAGCGCAAGGTTCTTCACGTTGAGGAGAATGTCGATGACGTCTTCCTGCACACCTTCAAGTGCGGAATATTCGTGCACCACTCCTTCGATCTGCACCTCGGTCACGGCGGCGCCGGGGATCGAGGAGAGCAGGATGCGACGCAGTGCATTCCCCAGGGTGTGCCCGAAGCCACGCTCCATCGGTTCGAGGGACACACGCGCGCGATAGGCGCTGATCGCCTCAACGTTGACGTTTCGCGGCTTAAGCAAATCGGAAACTTGACCCTGCATGGACGCGTACCACCTCGAGAATTCTTCGAATGAACCTCCCTTGGGGAGGACAGCAAAAACAGGCTTGCTGTTGCCTTACTTGGAGTAGAGCTCGACGACCAGGTTTTCGTTGATGTCCGGAAGGATCTGATCGCGCTCCGGGGCGGCCTTGAAGGTGCCCTTGAGACCCTTTTCGTCCACCTGCACCCAGTCCGGGAAGCCCACCTGCGAGGCGATCGACAGCGACTCGGTGATGCGGGACTGCTTACGCGCCTTCTCACGCACCTCGATCACATCCCCTTCGCTGACCTGATAGGAGGGGATGTTGACGGTCACGCCATTGACGCTGATCGCCTTGTGGTTTACCAGCTGCCGTGCCTCAGCGCGCGTGGCACCGAAGCCCATGCGGTAGACCACATTGTCGAGCCGACATTCCAGCATCTGCAGCAGCAGCACACCGGTCGAGCCCTTGGCCTGCTGCGCCTTGAGGTAATAGTTGCGGAACTGACGCTCGAGCACGCCATACATCTGACGCAGCTTCTGCTTTTCACGCAGCTGCAGCGCGTAATCCGACAGGCGCTGGCGGCGACCTGCGCCCTGCTGCCCCGGCGGGGTATCCAGCTTGCACTTGCTTTCCAGCGAACGACCGCGACCCTTGGTCATCAGGTCGGTGCCGGCACGGCGGGACTGCTTGCACTTCGGTCCGGTGTACTTAGCCATAGTCTTTCTCCGTCCTAGACGCGGCGACGCTTGGGCGGCCGGCAACCGTTATG
>JALEHA010000192.1 GCA_022763315.1 Algiphilus sp. | reverse complement strand
TTGTCGTTGTGGCGGTCATGCTTGCGCAGGGGCGAGGTGCCGGCCTCCTGCAAATGGAGCAGCGCGACGCCGACGGGGTCGCGCGGCCCTCAGGCCGGCTTCGCTACTGCACGACCGCGGGGTGCGCCTGCACCGGCGCGCCCAGCATCTCGCGGTGGGAAGGCGGCACGCGGCCATCGGCCTCAGTAATGCCGTATTCCTGCGCCAGCTCCGCGCCCACCACGGTCTGGCCGGAGCGCTCGGCGCGCTGGGGATCGTTATAGAGCGCGCTGATGATGTGGCCGGTGAACTCCGGCGTTTCGGCAATTTCCCAGAAGCCGGCGTACTTTTCCGGCTCGCGCGCCATGACGCGGCGGGTGCGGTCGGTCTGCAGCATGCCCATCCAGATGGAGGCCGTGGCGACATTGTGTGGCTTGAAGTCCACCGCCATGTCCGCCGCGAATTTGTCGACCGACACCTTTTGCGCACCGTAGGCCGGGCCGTGCATGTAGCAGCGTGCGCCAAAGGACGAGGTGAACACCACCAGCCCGCCACCGCGCGCCACCAGCAGCGGCGCGGCGTACCAGCTCGCGACATAGCCGGAGCGGATGCCCACATCGAAGACCCGCGTCATGTCCAGCGGCTTTTCCCAGAAGGGGCCGGGCTCGATGAGCTGGTCGTGCAGGAAGGTGGCGTTGTTGACCAGGATGTCGAGGCCGCCCTGCTCGCTGCGCACCCGATCGAAGAGGTCGGCGACCTGGCCGTCATCGGCGTGGTCGCAGACGGCGGCGATGCCCTGGCCGCCCGCGGCTGTGACCAGCTCCGCGGTATGCGCAACGGTGCCCGGCAGATCCGCGTCGCCTTCGTTGACCGTGCGTCCGGTGACGTAGACAGTGGCGCCATGACTGCCCAGCGCGACCGCAATGCCCTTGCCCGCGCCCCGCGAGGCGCCGGTGACGACGGCGACCTTGCCGCTCAGATCCTGCTTGCTCATGCTGTCTCCTGCTGCGTTGTCTTGGCTGCCTCGTCACGCAGGGCGTACTTCAGAACCTTGCCGGAGGCGTTGGTGGGAAGGTGGTCGCGGATGGCGATGAAACGCGGCACCTTGTAGTTGGCCATCTGCTCGCGGCACCAGTTCTTGAAGGCGACTTCATCGAGGGTGGCGTGGCCGCGCGGCACGATGAAGGCCATGCCGACCTCGCCCATGCGCGCATCGGGTACACCGACCACGGCGACCTGACCGACTGCGGGATGGGCGGCAATCAGCCGCTCGATCTCGGCGGGATAGCAGTTGAAGCCGCCGCAGATGTACATGTCCTTGAGGCGGTCGGTGATGCGCAGATAACCGCGCTCGTCCAGACTGCCGACGTCGCCGGTGTGGAACCAGCCGGCGGCGTCGATCGCGCGCAAGGTGGCCATGCGGTCATCCAGATAGCCCTGCATCACGTTGTAGCCGCGCACCACGATTTCGCCAGTCTCGTCGGGGCCCAGGAGATGCCCTTCTTCATCCATGCAGCGCACGTCGATATCCCGGATCGGGCGGCCGCAGGTGCTGACGATGGTTTCGGCGTCGTCGTCCGGCGCGCACAGCGTGACGATGCCGCAGGTTTCGGTCAGTCCATAGCCGGTGAGCACAATCTCGAAGCCGATCTCGTTGCGGATGCGCTCGATCAGGCTGGGGGCGACCGCCGCCGCGCCCGTGATGGTGGCGCGCAGGCTGGACAGATCGCGCTTGCCCTGTTGCAGCGCGTCGAGCAGGCTCACGAAGAGTGTGGGCGGACCCGGCAGCACCGTGATGCGGTCCTTCTCGATGCGGTCGATCACCGCGTCGGCATCGAATACCGCCTGCGGATACACCGCCATGCCGTGCATCAGGCCGGCCAGCCAGCCCACCTTGTAGCCAAAGGCGTGGAAGAAGGGATTCACCACCAGATAGCGGTCATTGCTGGACAGCGCCATGGTGCGCGACCACTCCCGGATGACACGCAGATTCTGCCCATGCGCGGTCACCACGCCCTTGGGCAGTCCAGTGGTGCCGGAGGTGAACATGATGTCCATCACCGTTTCGCCGTCGACCTGGGCGATGCATGCATCGACCCGGGCTTCACTGTCCTCCGGCGCATGACCGAGAAAGGCGTCCCAGTCCAGATCTTCGTCCTCGGCATCGTGCAGCACCACGACCTGCTGCAGGCTCTCCGGGCGGTGCGCCTCGATCAAACTGGGGTAGTGCTCGCTCAGAAAGCGACCAGCGCAGAACAGCACGCGCGCGCCGCTCTTTTCGAGAATGTAGCCGGCCTCCTGGCCCCGCATGCGCGTATTGATCGGCACCAGTGCGGCCCCCAGGCTGTGGATGGCGAGGGCCGCCATCACCCACTGCACGCTGTTCGGCGCCCAGATGGCGACCCGGTCGCCGGGTTGAACACCCAGAGCCAGTAGCGCGCCGGCAGCGCGGTAGCGGATGGCGTCCAGTTCCTGGTAGGTGGTGACCTGGCCGTTTTCGTCCACCAGCGCGGGGCGATGGCCGAAGCCACGCACGGCGCTGGCGAAAACCGCTGGTGTGCTTTGGGGATGCTGTGCCTTCATTCCGGGTATTGCGTACGCATGGGAAAGGGGAGTGCCGAAGCCAAGCCACGCTGCAGGCGTCCAAGCGCCGGCGCGGCGATGACGAGGTCGGTGATCAGCAGTGGATGACTGGGCATGGACATCATGGATGCATCGCGCCGAGGCTCAATCGCCCCACATGGACCAGCCGTTGTCGACGCGCATTTCGGCGCCGTTGACGAAACGCGATTCGTCCGAGGCCAGGAACAGCACCATGGTGGCGATGTCGCGCGGCTCGGCGATGCGCGCCATCGCCTCTTCCATGTCCTTCATTTCCGGCAGTTGGCCGGGCTGCACGGTCTCGTGCAACTGCGCCACCATCGGCGTCTTGATGCCATCCGGCACCACGGCGTTACAGCGGATGGCGAGGCCATGGCGCTTGCAGTGCGCCGCCACACTGCGGGTCAGCGCGGTCACGTTGCCTTTGGAGGCACTGTAGGCGGCAAAGGCGGACATGCCGAGAATGGCCGAGATCGACGACATATTGATGATCGATCCGCTGGGCCGCTTCTTCATCGCTTCCAGGCCGTACTTGCAGCCCAGGAAGTAGCCGTCGGCATTAGTGGTCTGAATCTGTCGCCACAGGTCGAGGGAGGTCTCCTCGATGCTGCCCGCACGCAGGATGCCGGCGTTGTTGATCAGGATATCGACACCGCCGAAGGCCGCCTCGGTATCAGCGATCACGCGCTTCCAATCCGCCTCGGACGCGATGTCGTGCGCCATGAAGCGCGCAGCATCGCCGAGCGCCGCCGCCGTTTCACGACCGCGTTCCTGGTCGATGTCGGTGAGCACGACGCGGGCGCCTTCGGCAACCAGCAGCTTGGCGTCCTCGGCGCCCAGCCCTCCGGCGGCACCGGTGACGATGGCGACTTTGTCCTTGACTCGATCCATGCGATGGGTCCCCTGTGGGCTGGTGGGTTGGCGTGCGGGTTCAGCCCGCCTTGCGGTCGATGGCGTCGGCCTCGACGGAGGCGGCAGCGTCTTCGCTCCGGGTGGCCGCGTTGCGGCCGGCGCGACGGCCGGACCAGAAGCAGTCCGCCAGCGACAGCCCGCTTACATAGCCATTGGAGGCAAGCCCCACGGCCGCCCGACCGGCGGCGAAGAGCCCGGGGATCGCATCGTCCGCTGCGTTCAGCACCTGACCATTGCCTTCGTCGATGCGCAGGCCGCCAAGGGTGATGGCGGGGCAAGGGAAGGTGGGGTTGTCGGCCGAGATATTGAGCGCGTAGAAGGGCGGCTCCCGTAGCGCGTGGCGCATGCCGTCAGATTTCCCCATCGGATCATCGCGTTGCTGGTCGATGGCGTCGTTCATGGCGTGCGCAGCCGCCTCCAGCGCCGCCGTTGTCATCTTCAGACGCCGCGCCAGCCCGGCCAGCGTGCGCGCCCGTGGGGCGAACCACATCATCAGCAGCGCTGGAATGCTCTGGAAGGCCCACAGCTTGCCGAACAGCGCCTCACGGATGGCGCGGCGGCGGATGGCGCGGTCCACAATGAGCCAGGCACGGCCGCCATGTTCCTCGCACATGCGCACACCGAGGCGGGCGCCATAGACTTCCTCGTTGCAGAAGCGCTGGCCCTCGGCGTTCACGATCAGGCCCTGCGGCCAGGGCGAGGGCGGATTGATGAATCGCCAGGCCGAGACCTTCTCGAGCCGCGCGCACTGCGCGCCGACGCTTTGTCCGAGGCGGATGCCGCTGCCGTCGCAGCCGGTGGCGCCAAGGCGCAGATTGCCGCTGTAGGCGGGTGCGTGCTTCGCCACCATGTCGCGGTTGAAGATGAAGCCCCCGGTGGTGAGCACGACGCCGTTGCGCGCTTCGATGTGCTGGATATCGGCGTGTTCGTCCTCCAGCCGACGCGCCTTGACGCGCAGCCGATCGGCGAGGCCGCCGGCCACATTGTGCAGGCGTTGCGCCAGTCGGCTCAGTCGTTGATGACGGCGTGCAGCCGCGGAGCCAGGCGGTAGCGTGGCGACCTCCACACCCAGCACGCGACCGGTGGCTTGGTCGACCACCAGGCGGCGCGTCGCCGTCTGCGTGCGCACGCGGATGGGGCGCTCATCCACGGCACGGCGCAGATATTGGTAGAGGGCGGCACCGGACATGCCCGTTGCGCGGCAACGATGTCCGCGCGGCGCGGGCGCCGCGATCGCCGCGTTTTCCGGTACGGCTTCATTGCCGGAGAAATAAAGATAGACGCCGTCCCGGGGATAGGAGGTCTTCGGCGGTTTCGGCTCGCTGGCGAAAGGCACACCCAGTGACTCCAGCCACTGGAGCAGGCCCACGCTTTCCTGGCAGAAGCGGTCCAGGGTCTCCGGGCGGACGGCATCGCCGACTTCTGTGGCGAGATAGCGCGCCATCGCGGTCGGCGTGTCGTCGTAGCCTGCCGCCTTCTGATAGGCCGTGCCGCCACCGGCGTAGACCACGCCGCCACTGAGCGCGGTGGCGCCGCCACCGTCGAAACGTTCGCAGATCAGTACATCGGCGCCGTGGTCACTGGCCTCAATGGCGCTGGCGGCGCCTGCGGCGCCCAAGCCAACCACCAGCACGTCGCAGTGGTCGTGCCACTGCATGGCCCCGCCGTCCACATAGTGCGGCGCGTCGATGGGCAGTGTGCCGTCACCCGATGCAGGGGGGGAGGCGGAAGGACTTGCCATGTGTGCTCAGAGATTGCGAGGCAGGATCACGATTATTCCTATGCAGGCAATACGGGCTTCGTCCGGAATGACTACCTCCTGGTCACGATGCGCCCACTGCAAGCGCGGCCGGCACGTTGTGATCAAAGCACTTTTCCTCAACGCGCTCGCGGATGCGCCAGCCCGCCTCGGTGCGCTGCCACTGGTCGTGGTACCAGAGCCCGAGAAAGAAGGTCTGCTCCGTGCCTTCTTCCAGACGCACCGTCATCGGGTTGAAGCAGGCGCTGCGCGAGCGCGCCTGGTCGCCCTCCAACGTGATCGCCACATTGCCGATGAGGTGGTAGTACGCCGGGAAATGGGGCAGCACCTGCGCCAGCCAGGCCTGAACTTCGGGAAAGTGGCCCTTGATACCTCCCATCGCGGTGTAGTCGATCCAGGCATCGGGCGTAAAGACGCGCTCCAGAGCCGCGAAATCGCGCGTATCGATGGCGTTGACGTAGTCCACCATGATCGCCTCGATCTCTACACGATCGGACAGGGTCTGCAGGCTTAGCATAGGTCTCTCCTCCGGAATGCTGCGCCAAGCCTGCAGCCTGCCGGCGCGCGCGACGTCCTCAGAATGGCGTAGACACCCGCCGGCGCTACGCGCAGCCCGCTTCACCCCAACAGACGACGAAAGCACAGCCAACGGCACCGAGAATGTCGCGCATACCCTGTTGACCTTTGCCATGGATGTCTCTGATCTGGACACCGCCGGTCTTTGCCGTGTCCGCCCAAGCCATGCGCCACGCGCTTCGCGCCACTGCCTGCTGAAGGCGGGGGGACAATGAGCCGCCCCTCAGCGAGCCGCTTTGACCGGGCGCGGGACCGTATTGAGCGTGGCTTCGCACGCTGGGGCGCCTTCTGTCATGACCATCCCTGGTGGATCATCACCACGCTGCTGGTTGCGCTGGTCTATTTCTCGACCTGGCTGCCCACCATGGAGGTGGATACCTCCAACGAGAGCTATCTGCGTGAGACCGATCCGGCGCGGGTGACCTACAAGGCCTTTCAGGAGGCGTTCGGCAAGGACGAGCGGCTGGTCATCCTGGTGGAAAGCGACGCCAACATCGTCAACGATGCCTTTCTGCGCCAGTTGCGGTCTTGGCACGAGCGACTCGAGGCCGTGCCGCAGGTGGACAAGGTCGAAAGCCTGATCAACGCGCGCTGGATGGAAGGGCGCGGCGATGAGCTGATCGTCGAGGAATTGCTGGAGGACTGGCCGCGGAGCCCGGCGGAATTCGCGGCCCTGCGCAGCCGCATCGCCGCGAATCCGCTCTACCAGAACCATTTCGTCAGTCCGGACCTGCGCAAAGCGGCGCTCATCGTCACGCCGGATACGTATACGGCCAGCTATTCGCGCGAGATGGCCTCCATCGACGCGGCGGATTTCGATTTTGCTTCCGGCTTTGGCGATGACCCGGTGGGCGGCGACGCAGCACCTGCGGGAGCGGAGGCGGCCGATGATGACGACCGCTTCATCACCGACCAGGAAATCTACGCGATGATCGATGAGATCCGCGCGGCCAAAGCAGATTTCCAGCGGGACGACTTCCAGATCAGCGTCTCCGGCTCGCCCTTCATCATGCACCAGCTCACCTTCATCCTCGGGCGGGACATGTTCCTGTTTTCGGGCGTGGGCATCGTGTTGATTTCGGTGCTGCTGTTCGCCGTGTTCCGGCGCTGGGTGATGGTGGTGCTGCCAGTCACGGTCTCGGCGCTGTCGCTGTATTTCACCTTCGTGCTGATGTGCTTCTTTGGCATGGTCATCACCACGGCCGTGCAGATTCTGCCGTCGCTGCTGCTCGCCATCGGCGTGGGCAATTCCGTGCACATCTTCACGGTCTACTTCCAGGCCATTGACCGCGGCGACGACAAGCGCCAAGCCCTGCAGTACGCGCTTGGGCATTCCGGCTTTGCCGTGCTGATGACCGGCCTCACCACCGCCGGTGGGCTGGTCTCCTTCATTACGGCGGACCTCAAGCCGGTGGGGGACATCGGCATCATGGCGCCGGTCGGCATCCTCAGTACCCTGCTGTTCTCGCTGGCGCTGTTGCCGGCACTGATCGCCATTACGCCGTTCCGGGAGCAGGGACTGCGCGATGACCGCTCCGGGCCGTTCCAGCGCTTCCTCAGCTGGTGTGCGGACGTGTCGACCGGCTACCCCAAGGCCGTGGTCGGCATCTGGTTCGTCCTCATCGCCGTGTCGCTGGTGCTGGTCTCGCAGATCCGGCCCAGCCACTACCCGCTGAACTGGTTCCCGGAAGGCTTCGAGGTGCGCGAGGCCACCGAGACCATCGACGCGCATTTCGGTGGCGCCACCTTCTCCGAGATCATCGTTGATAGCGGTGAGCGCAACGGTCTGCACGACCCCGAGCTGCTGCACGCGGTCGACCGCGCCCTGACCTTCATGGAGGAACTGAACGTCCAAGGCGTGCAGTCCGGCAAGGCGGTGTCGCTGATCGACATCAACAAGGAACTGCACCAGGCGCTCAACGAAAACGACCCGGCCTACTACGCCATTCCGGACAGCCGGGATCTCATCGCCCAGGAGCTGCTGCTGTTCGAGAACTCCAGCAGCGACGACCTCGATGATCTGGTGGATACCAGCTTCAGCAAGATGCGTATCACCGCCAAGATGCCTTTCGTGGATGGCGTGCTCTACCCGGACTATCTGGACGCGGTGCAAAGCGGCTTCCGCGAGATCGTTGGCGACCGCGCCGAGCTCACTTTTACCGGCGTCATCATGCTGCTTGCCGGCAGCGTGAAGGTGCTGATCAGCGACACGATCAAGGCCTACAGCCTGGCCTTTCTCATCGTCGCACCTTTGATGATGCTGCTGGTGGGTTCCGTGCGCACCGGCCTCATCAGCATGATTCCCAATCTTGCGCCGGTGATCCTGACGCTGGCACTGATGCCACTGTTGGGCATTCCGCTGGACGCCTTCACCTTGCTGGTGGGCTCCATCGCGCTGGGGTTGGCCGTGGACGACACCATCCACTTCATGCACAACTTCCATCGCTATTACGCCCAGAGCGGGGATGCGCGACAAGCTGTCCACGAGACACTGCGCACTACCGGCAAGGCGCTGATGATCACCTCCATGGTGCTGTCATTGGCCT
>JALEHA010000191.1 GCA_022763315.1 Algiphilus sp. | reverse complement strand
TGCGCATAATATATATTATGTAAAGTGCAAGGTGGGATTGTGGGGTCGATCCATTGGCACCCAGTGGCGAGACCCGCCTGCCCTAGGTTTTGCCGCCGTTGAGAATGGCAGCAATCCGCGCGCGCTTCGCTGCATTGTTCCCATCCAAACCATCGGGCCATTGCGGGGATAACTGCTCCAGCTTCTGAAGGACGGCTTCCGCTGCGAGCAGACGCGCAGTGCGCTTGTCGTCACCAGGCAGGACGAACCATGGCGCTTTGGTCGTCGCCGTACCTTGGATGCAGGCGTCATAGGCCGCGGCGAGTTCATCCCAACGCCCTGCGTCCTCGCAATCCGCTTCGGTGAGCTTCCAGCGCTTGTCTTCCTTGTGCAGACGATCCAAGAGCCGCTGTCGCTGTGCCTGCTGGGAAACGTGCGGCATCAGCTTGACGACATGAATACCGTTGTCCTGCAAATAGCCCTCAAAGGCCTGAATGGTGCCGTAGGTCTGCTCCCAGAAGCGTCCATTCTTCGCCTGTGCTGCGTCGATGCCGCGGGCGGCCAGCCATTCGGGGTGAATGCGCGCACTCAGAGCGAATTCGTAGTAGCTGCGATTGAAGGCGGCAATGGATCCGTACTCGGGCAGATACTGGTGATAGCGCCGCATGAAATCCTGGCGCAGTTCCTTGGAGTTGGGCGGGCCGAAAGACCAGACGTGCAGACCGGTTGGATCTACACTGCCCAACACACGCCGGATGAGTCCGTTCTTGCCGGCCGCATCCATGCCCTGCACGACCACCAACAGCGCGTGACGGCCTTCGGCAAAGAGTTTGCGCTGCCATAAGCGGATCGCGCGGCGATAAGCATCCATGCGCTTGCGGTAGTCGCCACGGTCGCGGTAGTTGGCTGTGACGGCGGTGGGAAAGCGCTCCAACGCGAAAGTCTCCCCGTCGTCCACGCGATACGGTGCAACTTCGACGCGCGCTGCTTCAGTGTCCATGTCGACTCCCGAAAACGGACCCATCGGACGCGCGGATGGTGCTGCGCAGCTGTCTCCTCATGCTCTTGTCATGCGCTTGTCATGTCGATGCTTTGGTCGCAGCATGGCGTGGTCATCGCTAGGGTGCAAACGACGTGGAATCCCTCACTGACATCGCTCATCTTGGCATGGCGCTGGCGCTGGGACTGGTGGTGGGCTTTGAGCGCGGTTGGCACGCTCGGGCGCGGGCTGAGGGTGAACGCATCGCAGGGGTACGCACTTTCGGTCTTATCGGTCTGCTGGGCGGCCTGAGCGTGCTGCTGGGCCAGGCGACCAGCGTAGTGGTGGTGCCGGTCACCCTCGCCGGCCTGGCGGCTGTCCTGCTGCTGGCCTACGGCCTGCGCAGCCTGCGTGACAAGGATGCCGGTATCACCACGCTGACGGCGGCGGTGGTGACCTTCATCATTGGCGCGCTGACCGTGACCGGACGTCTTGAGATCGCCGCTGCCAGCGCAGTGGTCATGGGTCTCGTGCTCAGCGCCAAACCGGCGCTGCACGGCGTGATCGCCAAAGTCACCGAGGCTGAATTGCGCGCTGTTTTTCAGCTGTTGCTCATTTCCATCGTTGCGCTGCCACTGATTCCCGACCGTGGCTATGGCCCCGGTGGCGTGCTGAATCCCTACCAAATCTGGTGGATGGTCGTGCTTATCGCGATGCTGTCCTCCGCCGGTTACTTCGCCATGCGCATCGCAGGGCCGGATCGCGGCTTGCTGCTTACGGGTGCGCTGGGCGGATTGGCCTCCTCCACCGCCCTCACTCTGAGCTATGCCCGCATGTACCGGCGGGCACGCTCGCTGCACATCCCGCTGAGTGTGGGCATTTTGCTCGCCTGCGCGATGATGTTTCCGCGCATCTGGATCGAAGCCTTCATCCTGCAACCGGATTTCGCCTGGAGTCTGGCCCCGCCCCTGCTGGTCATGGCCGCGATTGCCAGTGCGGGCCTGCTGGTCACGCGTCGTGATCACCCTGCCCCGGCGGATCCGGATGCGGTGGCCATTTCCAATCCCTTCGAAGTGCGAACGGCCCTTCAGTTCGGGGGCCTGCTGGTCGTGGTGAAGCTGCTCAGCCATTGGGGGCAGCACTATCTCGGCGAGGAAGGCATCTATCTGGTGGCGGTGGTAGCCTCCATCAGCGATGTCGACGCCATCACCCTGACGGTGGCCAGTTCGGTGGGCGATACCTTCTCGCCCGAAGTGGCAAAACGCGCCATCGTGCTCTCCGCCGCCGTCAATAGCGTCACCAAAGGCCTACTCGCGGCGGTTCTGGGGGGAGCGGGCATGTGGAAAACAGTGGCGCTGCCACTGATCGTTGCCGCGCTTGCGGGGCTTACGACCGCTTGGCTGTTCTAGCCATTGGGCGTGCGCCGGATGCGCCTCCGTCATGCGGTCTGCGCTAGCAACTCCGGGCGCCATGGGCCATGACCTCAAGAATTGACCGGCCTACCGTAGGGGTGTATAACGCGGCGCTCGGTTTCGGAGGCGCCTGAGGCCTCCCGCCACGGATTGCATGAAAGAATGACGAAGACGGTAGCGAAGAAGAGCGCAGCGAAGCGTAGTTCCGCGAAGGCCAAGGACGCCGCGACGACGGACGTCTCCAAACTCACGGAAGACGATATTCGGGCGATGTCGGAAGACGACTACATGAACCCGGTGCAGCTCGAGTTCTTCCGTCAGCGTCTTCTCAAGATCCGCGAAGAAGTGCTTGCCCGCGAGATGGACGTCAAGGCGCGGCTGAATGCGCGCGAGACCTTCGCCGACCCGGCCGACCGGGCCAGCGCCGAAGAAGAGCATTGGTTGGATCTCCGCTTGCGTGAGCGGGAATCGCTGCTGCTGCGCAAGGTCGACGAAGCCCTGCGCCGCATTGTCGACCACGAGTACGGCTACTGCGAAGAAACCGGCGAGCCGATCGGCATTCCTCGCTTGCTGGCGCGCCCGACGGCGACCGTGTGTGTCGACGTCAAGGGCCACAACGAGCACATCGAAGCGCAGTATCGCGATCGCTGATCGCCTTTTCGCAGCGCAAAGCGCCGCAACGTGTCGGCGCTTACAATGCGCGCCATCCGTGGGTCGTTAGCTCAGCCGGTAGAGCAGCGGACTTTTAATCCGTAGGTCGTTGGTTCGAATCCAACACGACCCACCATCTCCCAAAGCGCGAGCGGCCAGGCCTTCCCTGCCCCGCGACGCCGATGCACCTGCAGCACGGCGCGCCACCCCACCACCAACTTCATCCGGCACGCGCCCAGCAGCGGCGCGCGACGTTGCGCCGCAGATGGCGCCCCCGGGCGGTCCCGAGGGCGCCCTTGGTTCATTCCGAAATGCGGTATTCGCGGATGCTCTGAGCGGAGATTTCCGCGCGCGAGAACGGGAAGCGGTGCCAGGCGCGCTCGGCATAGACCTCCGTGAAGTCGCTGAAATGCGGGTTTGCGGGGTCGGTCGACTGCGAGTAGGTGACGAAGCCCTCTGCACGTACCCGGCCGTTTTCCCAGGTCACAGCGTGGATATAGCTGTTGCCGAAGGTCACCGGATAGCCGTTTTCGGAAAGCGTGCCACTGCCCGCGATGGTAAAGGCGCCTTCGAACTGCTCTCCACCTGGCACCGGGATGGCGGCGCCATCCGCGTCGTTCACTCCGGATACCTGAAGTTCTCCGAGCGGAGCGTCGAGCGCGATGCCTAGGCCCTCAATGCGATCAACCGCGTCACCCAGCGCGCGGCCGACCCCCAGCGCGCCCGTGTTCAGATCGCGCGGCGTATTGACGGGGTCTTCGTTGCTGAAGGGAGTCTGCCAGAGGTTGTTGGCACCGCTGGCCTCGCGCCAGAATTCGCGCCAGAGGTGCGCGCCGCGCGAATCGGGGCTGCCCGTGCCGTCCCAGTTGGCAATGACGTCGCAGGCGGGCTGATTGTCGTCGCAGAGGTCGGCGAGCACGGCATCGCGCGCCAATCGCGCGCTATAAATCTGTGACGAGACGGTCACGTCCTTGAGCTGCTCAAAGGAGAAGCGGTTCCCGTTCAGGCCGTCGCTACCCGCCAGGCGATCCTGAATCTGAAGGATGCAGAGGCGTGTGCGCAGCGTACGCTCGGCATTCTCGTCGCCGATGATGCGATCGAAGCCGGTCAGCGGCTCGGCGGGATTGGTCAGCCAATAGCTATCGTTGCAGTTGTGCACCCAGTCGCTGCGCTCCAGCGTTGGAAGATTGGCGGGTCCGAAGATGCCCGGCGCGGGCGCGTCGGCGTCGGTTTGCCACTCGCACTCGGCGCGGTTGCCGCGCAGCACTGGCAGACCGGCCATCAGCTGGTCGACCAGCGGGCCGATGATGGGCGACTGGCAATCGGCTTTTTGCTCATCGGTGACATTGGGCACCACCGTCACATCACCGTAGTACACCTCGGCGCCAGGACCGGTGGCGATGGTGTTGACCCAGGGCACACCAAGGATTTCGCCGTGCAAGCGCTTGAATTCGTCGAAGGAATCCGCGCGGTTCCAGGCGAAAAACTGGTCGAGCAGACGGTTGTTCTCCGCGTTGGCGTCGCGCAGCGTGAAGCCGCGCAGCAAATCCCAACCCAGTACAGGCAGTCCTGCAGCGCTGATCTCCACCATCGGCCCGAAGTGAGAGCGATACAGGCTGCGGGTTTCCGTGCTGAGGCTGCCGTCCTCTTCCAGGACTTCGATCTCCAGCGGCACTTCCTCAATGCGCCGTAGCTCGCCCTCGTAGAAATACTCCATCGGATTCAGTGGATTGACGACGAGCTGATAGAAGGTGAAGCGGTGCGCGGTGGACACCGTATGGCTCCAGGCGAAGTCGTTGTTGAATCCGATCAGGATGGCGGGAACGCCATAGAGCGTGGAGCCCATGATGTCGAGTTCGCCGGGGATGGTGAGATGCGCGGCATAGAGACGCTCGGTCCCCGACCACGGGAAATGGGGATTGCCAAACAGCATGGATTGGCCGGTGGTGGTGGTCTCACCACCCAGTGCATACATATTGCTGCCGATGGGCAGCGGCCGGCTCAACGGCATATCTTCGGGGGTGATCTCGCCCGCTTCGATGGCGCGGCGCAGGCGTTCCGGATCCGTGCCGTCGACGGAAGCAGCGTCGCTGCCGTCAGAACGGCCCAGCAGCGGAGGTGTCACGTTGGCGATTTCGGAGGTGAGCGCGCTGGCGCCGGCGAGGATGCTGAGGCGGTAGTAGCGCCGATACATGTCGTCGGTGCTGATCTCGGTCAGCCAGGCGGCGTCGCGGCACGCCTGATGGCGTCCGGCATGCTCGCCGCCCTGCAGTTCGCGGATGTAGCGGTTGAGGCCAGCAGCGTAGCCCGCGGTGGCGTCGCGGACTTCCCGCGAAGCGGTGTCGCGCAGATTGCTGACCACCTCCTCGGTGGCCACCAGCTTCCAGAAGAAATCGCTGTCGACGTTGTTGGCGGTGCTGCCGGAGGCGCGAATGGTGTAGCTGCCATCGCGGCCAAAGTAGCGCGCGCGCTCGCCGCGAATGGTGAGCAGATCTTCCAGCAATACACAGACATTATCTTCGGCGAAAGCGTAACCGAAGCCGTAGCCAAGGCTGCCGAAATCATCGGCGACGATATGGGGAATGCCGAACTCGGTACGCGTGATCCGCGCGTCGTAGTCTCCCGAGGCACCCGGGCCATCGTCGTTGCTGCCACCGCCGCAAGCGGCAAGGACAACGCTGCTGAGCAGCAGGCAAAGACAGGTACGAATCGGACGCATGGTTCTCCTCCGGAGTGGTCTGCAAGCCGCGTTCAGGCCGCGGTCAGGAATTGTCGGAAGAGTGTGCCACTTTTCATCATTCCGCCATATTCGGAGCGACTG
>JALEHA010000026.1 GCA_022763315.1 Algiphilus sp. | reverse complement strand
AGCAGGGAAAAGCGACTGTCAGCGGCCGCTTCGAGCAGTGTGCTGCGCGGCAGAATGCCGCCGTCGCTGTAGAAGGCCTCCAGGTCGGTGAGGCGCAACACCATGTCCCATAGCAGGATGCTGCCCAGCAGGACACGCATGGCGGCCAGCCCGCGCAGATCAATGCTGCTGGCCGACTGCCACCAGCGTTGCAGCGCGCCTTGCACGATGGTCAGCACACAAAAGACGGGGAGCCTGAAGCTCCCCGTCGGTCATGGATGCTTGTGGGGCGGGTGGACACGCCGCCTCGACCGGGTGCTAGTCGAGATCGCCCATATGGCCGGTGCCGCCATCGAGCCATTCGCGATACTCCGTTTCGGTCAGGCTGCCGCGCGAGGCTTCCAGGAAGCCACTGCCACCGCCGAGCAGGCCACCCAGCAAACCACCGAGCAGGCCACCACCACCGTCATCACCGTCACCGGGGTTCCCGTCGCTGTCGTCGCGCTGCGGCTCCGGGCTCTCGTCGCTATCGGCCACCTCGTAGATGACATAGCCCAGGCCGGCCACGCCCAGCGCGAGCAGGCCCCAGTCCGTCCAGTTGTAAATGATGTCGCCTTCCTGCTGGTTGAGCGCGTACTGGCGCTGCAACAGCGGCATGCCGCCGAGGGTGGCGGCATTCAGACCGGCGCGGTCGAAGTCGATCTGCGCCATGGCCGTGGTTTGCGTCCAGTCCGCGTGAATGTCGCGGTCCAGGCGCAGGCCCAGATGCACCGGATAGCGGTGTTCAACGGGCTGACCGCCAAACTCGACGGACATATACAGCCGTGCCGCCGGATCATTCCACAGCATGCGATCGGTGAAGCCCTTCTCGCCGAAGGGTAGTGCCGAGGCGGACGTGAAAGCGGTGCTCCCAAAGCCGATGGCGGCACCGACCGCGATGGTCTTCCAAGCGTTCATTGTGGCTCCCCGAATCAAGTGGCCCGTCGGCGCACGCATGGTGCGGCTCCAGGCGAGACGTGGCTGAGATGATACGGCATCGTCCTTTGGGCGTCGATGCACGTTGCCGACTTCGGGCGCACTGCGCTGCGAGCGGTACCATGCCGCCACCACTTGAGCGATCGGGGCGATGCGCGGCGTGAAGCCGTGGCCCCGGCACTGGAGCGATGGACATGGCGCAGCATCTCCCAGCCCCCGGCGGCCGAGACCGAATCCGCATTGACGGCGAGGCAGGCGACATAGAGGCAGTGCTCTCCGCGCCGCGCGACCGGGCCGCGCGCGGGGCGCTTTTGGTTTGTCATCCGCACCCACTTTACGGCGGCACCATGGACAACAAGGTGGTTACGACCCTGGCCGCCGCTGCGCATGATGCCGGGATGGCGGCGCTGCGCTTCAATTTCCGTGGTGTCGGTCACAGCGCAGGTGGCCACGACGAAGGGCGTGGCGAGGCGCGCGATTGCGTGCGGGTCGCGCAATGGCTGCGCGACCGGCTCGACGGCGCGCCACTGGCCCTGGCGGGATTTTCCTTCGGCGGCTACGTCGCCCTGGCGGCACAGGCGCAGATTGCACCGGCGGCGCTGATCACGGTGGCGCCTGCTACGCGTTACTTCGCGGGCGAATGGCCGCAATGGCCGACCTGCCCCTGGCTGTGTATCCACGCCAAGGACGATGATGTGGTGCCCATTGAAGCCACCCAGGCCGACCTCCAGGCCGCCACACCCGCGCCGCAGTGGAGCGTGAGCGAGCACGGCGGGCATTTCTTCCACGGCCAGTTGCAGGCCGTGCGCGCACCCGCCCGTGCCTGTCTGGAAGGGCTTGGGACAGCCTGAACCTCGACCCAAGAGCGCACCGCGGCGGTGCTATGCTCGCGACCAACGACGCACACATGCATGCATTGCAGAGGAGCCTTCATATGTCGATTCGGAACGCAGCCCGCAGCGGCGGATGGTGCGCACTGATGGCCCTGTTCATCAGCCCCTGGGTGGCCGCGAATGACTTCGCGCTGCAAAGCGGCGCGGCGGCATCGGATGTGCGCCAGATGTCCGAGGATCTCGCCGCAGCCACTTCCTACAAGGCGCTGGGTCCGGCCGAGGCCTTCGGTCTGATCGGGACGGGCATCGGCGCCTTCGCGGGTTACATGGCGACGGATGATGAAGATGCCTGGCAACGGGCGAGCGGCAAGCGCGTGGGTGACATCACCACCGCGGGGCTGCGGGCGCGCAAGGGCTTGCCACTGGGCATCGACGTATCGGCCTTCTACGCCGATGTCATCGATACGGACGGCGCGCTTTTTGGCGGCGCCCTTCAATACGCGCTCTGGGAAGGGGGGGTGGCCACGCCCGGCGTTGCGCTACGCCTGGGCTACAGCCAGCTCACTGGCGTCGACGACTTTGACTACGACACCTGGTCGGTCGATGCCACAGTCTCCAAGGGCTTCGCCATGCTGACGCCCTACGCTGGCGTCGGCTACGTGACCGGAGAACTCGACCCGTCCGATGCCTCGATCGACGCCGAACGGGTGAACAACGGCCGCTTCTTCGCCGGGTTGCGGCTGTCATTGGGGCTGATCGATATCACACCGGAGATCGAACAGAATGGCGATAACTTCGTCACCAATCTCCGGCTCGGCATGACCCTCTGAGCGCATGATGCTTTGGGAAAAGCTGCAATCCCTGCTCGGCGGCGGCGAAGGAACGGATCAGGCTGCCTCGCACGGCACGGAACTGGCCACGGCCGTTCTGTTGTACGAAATCGCCTGCGCGGACATGGAAGTCGCCGATTCCGAAGAGAAGACCCTGCGCGATCTGCTGCAGGCCATGCCCGGTATTGATGCGGCCACCTGCGACACCCTGCTGGAGCAGGCGCGGGCGGTGAAGAGCGACGCGGTCTCCCTGCATGACTACGTCGACGCGCTGAATGCGCAGTGCGACGCTGATGACAAGCGCCGCATCGTGCGCATGATCTGGGAGGTGGCCTACGCCGACGGCGTACTCGATGCGCACGAGGAGCATATGACCCGTCGACTCGCAGATCTGCTCTACATTCCGCACAGCGTGTTCATCCAGGAAAAGCTGGCAGTGGAAGAAAAGCACGGTCGCCACAAGCCGGACGCGTGAACGACGGCGCTCCCGCGGAGGCTCCGGCGCCGCGTCGACGCGGCGTGCGGCTGCAGACCCGCTTCTCGCTCGCCTTCGGCATCATTCTGGCGCTGCTCACCGCCCTCACCGCCTTGTATTGGCTGGCCGCGGACGAGCTCACCCAGGTGCGCGACACCACACGCGATACCGCGCGTCAGTGGGTGCTGATCGAGCGCATGCGCAGCCTGCTGCTGGAGAACGAGGGCCATCTGCGTGGTTATCTGCTCAACCAGGACGAAGCCAGCTATGTCGCCTATCGCGCGCTGCCGGCACGGCTGGACGAGGTCGCCGCCGCGCTACGTGGGACGGGTCGACCCGATGCGGAGCGCGAAGCCCTGTTGCGCCAGATCGAAAGCCGGGTCGCGCGCTGGCGCAATGGCTTTGCCGAGCCCGCCATCGCCCGCGTTCGCGCTGGAGACCAGGCCGGTTTGCAGCGCTTGCTGGCGGAGCGCGATGAACGCGCGCTGCTGGCGGGTGCCGAAGGCGCGCTCGAGCGCATGGCGAGCCGCGCACGGTCGCAACTCGAACAACGCGAGAGCCTCATGCGGCAACGATTGCGCACCATTGAGGTCACCGTAATCGCCGGGATGCTGGGCGCCCTGTTGGTGATGCTGCTGGTGGTGCGCTTGACCCATGCGCGCGTCACCCATCCAATGGCGGCTCTGGCAGCGAGCACGCGCCGTCTGGCAGCGGGCGACGAGTCGGTGACCATTGCCTACCAGGGTCAGGCCGATGAAGTCGGGGATATTGCGCGCGCACTCAACCAGTTTCGCGATGCCAATCGGCTGTCGCGCGAGTCGGCCTGGATCAAGGCGCATGTCGCCGAACTCACCGAGCGCCTCGGTCAGCAGGATTCCTGGGAGGAATTCGGGCACATGCTGCTGACCCACCTGTGCGCGCCACTAGGTGCGCTGTCGGCCGTGCTCTATCGCATTGACGCCGATGATGGTGCCGCCTGGGCGGTGGCGCACTGGGCGGATGGCGGTCTGCACGGTACGCCGCAGCAGCGCTTCGCCCGCGGCGAGGGCCTGGTCGGCGAATGCCTGCGCTCGGCGCGTCCGCTGCGCCTCGACCCGCTACCCGAAGACGATCGCGTGCAGCACACCGGCACGGTCGCCATCCGGCCGCGCTTTCTGGCCATCGAACCGCTGCAACTGGGGCAGGATGTGGTGGGCGTGCTGGAATTCGCCGCCCTGGAGGCGCCGAACGCCGCGCAGGAAGCGCTGTTGGCGGAGGTGCGGCGCGTACTCGCGCTGGCGATGGACAGTCTCGATGGCGAATTGCGCACCCGCAAGTTGCTCGAACAGACCCGCGAGCAGGCACTGACACTGCGCGAGAACGAGGAGGAGCTGCGCCGCCAACAGAATGAATTGCGCGCCAGCAATGAGGCCCTTAGCAAGCAGGCGGCAGAGCTCGAGGCCCAGGGCGAGCGTGTGCAGGCATCCGAACAGGAGATGCGCGCCCAGGCGCAGGAACTGCGCGCGGCCAATCGCGAATTGCAGGAGCGCAGTGATGCGCTAGAGCAGGCCTCCGAGGCGCTGCAGCGCAAGAGCGAGGAAGTCGAGCGCGCCTCGCGCTACAAGAGCGAATTTCTCGCCAATATGTCGCATGAGTTGCGCACCCCGCTCAACGCCCTGCTCATCCTGGCGCGCACGCTGGCGGACAACGACGAGGGCAATCTGACGCCGGATCAGGTCGAATCGGCGCAAGTGGTCTATGAGAGTGGCCAGAATCTGCTGCGTCTGATCAACGACATTCTTGATCTGTCCAAGATCGAGGCGGGCCGCCTCGACGCCGAGCGGCAACGCATCCCGCTGCACGCCTTCTTCGAGCGCATTCACCGGCAGTTCGCACCGCTGGCCAAGGAAAAGGCGCTGCATTATCGCCATCAGATTGCGGCCGGCATGCCGGATGTGATCTATCAGGATGGCGACAAGCTTCGTCAGATCGTGGTCAATCTGCTTGGCAATGCCATCAAGTTCACCGAGCAGGGCGAGGTGCGCTTGGAACTCGAAGGCAGCGACGACCAGCTGGTGGTGCATGTCTTTGACAGCGGCATCGGCATGGATGCCGAAACTGCCCGCCGTGTATTCCGCGCCTTCGAGCAGGCCGACGGCTCCACGTCGCGCCGTTTTGGCGGGACTGGACTCGGCCTGGCCATCTCCCGTCGGCTGGCGGAATTGCTGGGTGGGTCACTGGAGGTTCAAAGCACGCCGGGCGAGGGCTCCTGCTTCACGCTGCGGCTGCCGCTGCAGGCGGCGCCCGACACGGAGGCGCCGCCTGAGGCGGCTCCTTCCGACACGCTGCCGGAAGCCTCGGAGGCCGTGCCGACGCTGCTGATCGTGGAAGATGACCGCAATTTCGCGCGTATCCTCGAGGACATGGCGCGCGATCGCGGCTACGCGGTGCGTATCGCCAGCCGCGGCAGCGAGGCGCTGGAGCTGGCGCGCAGCGATCCGCCCCAAGGCATCGTGCTCGATGTCGGCCTGCCTGACATGGATGGCTATGCCGTCGCCGAGCGCCTGCGGCAGGAGGCAGCTACGGCCGCCATCCCGCTGCATTTCATCAGCGCCGAGGACGACCCCGGCGCCGCCGTGCGCGGTCATGCCATCGGCTTCCTGCGCAAGCCGGTCTCCCGCGAGGAACTCGATCAGCTGCTGTCGCGTCTGCTTGGCGTTGCAACGCCCCACCAGATCCTTCTGGTCGATGATGATGCCGCCACCCGACGGGCGGTGGCGCAGCTCTTCGCCGGGCAGGTGGGGGTGTCGCTGAGCCATGCCGAAAGCGGTGGAGAAGCGATCAGCGCATTGCGCGAGGAAGGGCCCTACGACTGCGTGATCCTGGATCTGGGGTTGCCGGACATGAGCGGTTTCGACGTCCTGGATGCCATCGAGCGCTCGGCGCATCCGCCGCCGGTGATTGTCTACTCCGGACGGGAGTTGAGCGACGATGAGACCCGGCGTTTGCGCGGCCATGCCGACAGCATCGTCATCAAGGGGGTGCAGGCCTCGGAGCGTCTGCTCGAAGAGGTGCAGACCTTCCTGCGCAGCATGCCCGGTAAACCGTCGGAGGAGACGCGCTCCCCGACAACCGCAAGCGCGTCGACCGAACCCTTGCAGGGGCGGTGTGTCTTGCTGGTCGACGATGACGTGCGCAACGTCTTTGCGCTGTCCAAGGCGCTGCGCGCGCGTGGGTTGGAGGTGGTGATGCGCCAGGACGCCGAGCGCGCCCTTGCGTTCTTGCAGAGCGACGACGGCGCTGCGGTGGAACTGGTGCTGATGGATATCATGATGCCCGGCATGGACGGCTATACCGCGATGCGCCGGATTCGCGCCATGCCCGCGCGCGCGCAGTTGCCGATCATCGCGCTCACCGCCAAGGCGATGGAGGAGGACCGCGAGAAGTGCCTGCAAGCGGGCGCCAGCGACTACCTCAGCAAGCCGGTGGATGTGGACCGCCTGGTGGCGATGATGCGCGCCTGGCTGGCGCCGGATCGGGCGCATTAAGTCACCGCGCCGGAGCGCCATGAACCATCCGCCACACACCACTGCCCGATCCGCCATTCAGCGGCGCAGCCGCCCCGGACGCGGCCATCTGCGCGAGGCTGCGCGCATGGCATCGGCGTCCACAAGGGGAGTTCAGGCGTGACCACGGCCTTGCCGCAACCCGACAAGGCCCGCATCCTGCTGGTCGACGACGTCCGCGCCAACCGCCTCGCCATGCGACGCCTGCTGGCGCGCGTAGATGCCGATATCGTCGAGGCGGCCTCGGGCGAGGAGGCGCTGTCGGCCTGCCTGGAGCATCCTTTCGCGTTGATTCTGCTCGATGTCCAGATGCCGGGCATGGACGGTTTCGAGGTCGCCGAATTGCTGTCCGGGCAGGGCGATCTGTCCGACACGCCGGTGATTTTCGTGACCGCCAATCACACCGATGATCTGGATCATCTGCAGGGCTATCGCCTGGGCGCGGTGGACTATCTGGTGAAGCCGATCAATGAGACCGTCCTGCTCGCAAAGATTCGCGCCTTTTTGGACCTCTACCGTGCCCGCGGCGAGATGCAGCGGCTACTGCGCCAGGTCGAGCTGTACAACGACCGCCTGCAGGAAGAAGTGCGCGAGCGCAAGCGGGCCGAAGCGCGGGCATTGCATCAGGCCCATCATGATCCGCTGACCGACCTGCCCAACCGCGCGCGGTTCTACCAAGCGCTGGAACAGGCATTGGCGACGGCGCGCGCCACGGTGGCGCTCATCTACATTGATCTGGACGGATTCAAAGCGGTCAACGACACCTATGGCCACGCAGCCGGCGACGCCTTGCTATGCGCGGTGGCGGGGCGGCTGCGCCGCGCCTTCCGTGAAGACGATATCGTCGCCCGCTTGGGTGGCGATGAGTTTGCCGTGTTGATGACCGGCATCGACGAAGCGCACCGCAGCGTGCCGGAGCGGCAGGCGAAAGCAGTGGTGCAGGCGCTGGCGCAACCCTTCCGCTTGCCGCTGGACGGGGCGACGGTGCAGGTCGGCATCGGCGCCAGCGCCGGGGTGGCCTACGGCTTCGCAGCCGGCAGCAGTGCGGATACGCTAATGGCGGCGGGCGATCACGCCATGTACCGCGCCAAGCATGAGGGCAAGGGCCGCGTCTGCGTGGCGCCGGCCGGCGACACGCCGGCTTCGACCTCTTAGCGCGGGCGGTAGAAGGCCTGCTGGAAGCGTACGGGAATGGTGCTCTGCGCCCCTTCGGCGCGGACCTGAAGATCAAAGCGCAGTTGTTCGCCGTCGGCAATGCGGAAGGGCGCGATCAGATACCAGGTGTCGGCTTCCTGCACCGTGCGCGGCGCGAAGGCCTTGGCCTGCCCGACCAGGTTCTCGATGCTGCCTTCGGCCTGCAGCGGAATACTCTGCAACGCGCCGTCGTCCCCTGGGCGCTGGCCGTTAAGCACCAGAATGGCCTGGCTGGCGCTACGCGTGATACCGAGCGAGGTCGCCGTGGCCGCCGGCACGTCGGTGGTATTGATGGCGGCGTAGTGCACGGTGATGCCGCCGCGCGTCACGAACTGTCCACCCTGTTCCTGCGCCCAGGCAGCGGCGCTGGAGAGGACAAGGGCCAGAGCCAGGCTGGCGCGAAGAAGCGCGGAAGGGCGGGGGTGATGGATCTTCATATCCTGCGTTGCTCCGATTCCAGCATGTACACCGCGATTTCGGTGAAAAGATTGGGCGAGAAGCGCTGCAGCCAGCCGTCCTGGTGGTCGTGGTTGAGCAGGTTGCGGCGGGTGATGCGCCAGCCGTTGTCCTGACACAGCGTCTCGAAGTCGCGCACGGTGCAGAGATGGATGTTGTCGCTGTCGTACCAGTTGTCCGGCATGGTGCGCGTGCGCGGCATGCGTCCGCCTAGCACGTCGATGCGCGCCATCCAGTGCCCGAAATTGGGAAAGGTGACGATCGCCGTGCGCCCGACGCGCAGCATTTCGCCGATGGCGAGGTCCGGGCGCTGCAGCGCTTGCAGGGCCTGCGTCATGACCACGAAGTCGAAGCTGCCGGTGGCGAACTGTTGCAGACCGTCGTCGACGTCGCCCTGAATGACGTTGACGCCACGCGCCACGGCTGCCGCGATCTCGTCTTCGTCGATCTCCAGGCCGTAACCGGTCACGCCACGCTCCTCATGCAGATAGGCCAACAGCGCCCCTTCGCCACAGCCAAGATCGAGGATGTGGGTCTGGGGCGGAATCCAGTCGCTGATCAGCGACAGGTCCGGACGCAGGCGCTCCGGCGGGTGCACGTTCATCGACTCAGCTTCCATGCTGTCGCGCCACCCGCGCCAGGTAATCGCCCAACACTCGGTGGTAGTACGGTATCGGCATCAGGAAGTCGTCGTGGCCCAGGCTGGACGGCACCGAGACGTAGGCCACCGGCTTGCGCGCGGCCACCAGGGCGTGAACGATCTCTCGCGAGCGCTCTGGCGAGAAGCGCCAGTCGGCCTCGAAGGCGATGACCAACGACCGGCACTGCACGCGCTCCATGGCGGCCGCCAGATCACCACCGTATTCAGCCGCGGGATCAAAGTAGTCCAGCGCCTTGGTCATCAGCAGATAGGTGTTGGCGTCGAAACGCGACACGAACTGCTGCCCCTGATACCGGAGATAACTTTCCACCTCGAATTCGACGTCGAAGTCGTAGCCGAGGATGTCCGAGCGACGCATGCGGCCGAATTTCTCGCGCATGGCTTCGTCGGAAAGATAGGTGATGTGACCGAGCATGCGTGCCAGCCGGAGGCCGCGTTCAGGCGTGACGCCCTTGTCCAGATAGCGCCCGGAATGGAAGTCGGGGTCCGAGAAAATCGCCTGCCGGGCGATCTCGTTGAAGGCGATGTTCTGTGCCGACAGCTTGGGGGTGGCGGCGATGATCACGGCATGGCCGACGCGATCGGGTTCGTCGATGGCCCATTGCATGACCTGCATGCCGCCCAGGCTGCCACCCACACAGGCCGCCCAGCGTTCGATGCCAAGCCGGTCGGCGAGCATGGCCTGGGCGCGCACCCAATCACGCACCGTCACCATGGGGAAATCCGAGCCCCAGTAGCTGCCGGTCTCCGGATTGATGCTGGCCGGACCGCTCGAACCCGCGCAGCCGCCCAGATTGTTGAGGCTGACCACGAACAGACGGTTGGTATCGATCGGTTTGCCGGGGCCGATGCAGGAGTCCCACCAGCCGGGCTTGCGGTCTTCCGCACTGTGATAGCCGGCGGCGTGATGGTCACCCGACAACGCATGGCACACCAGTACGGCATTGCTGCGGTCCGCATTCAGCGTGCCGTAGGTCTCCACCGCGAGATCGAACTGGTTCAGCTGGCGCCCGCACTCCAGCCGGATCGGTTGATCGAAATGCAGGATCTCGGGTGTGACGATGCCGACCGAGGCGTTGCCGAAGTGGGGTTTGCTCACGGTTAGCGAAGGACCGGATGAAGCGGCAACAGGTAGTACAGCACCTGCAGAAGCAGAATGGCCGCCAGCGGCGAGAGGTCGATCCCGCTGATCGGCGGTATGACGCGGCGCAGGCGGCTGAGCAGCGGCTCGTTCAGGCTCCACAGTACGCTGCCGGCGCGGTTGTTCACGCCGGGGCCCAGCCAGGACAGGATGGCCTGCACAAAAATGCTGAAGGTCATCAGCATCAGTGTCAGCGACAGCCCGACCAGCACCGCCAGCCACAGCGTGTGCAGAAAGGCGATGCGGTACGAGAGGATGGCGAAGACCGCCTGGATATAGAGCAATGCCAGCACATAGAGCACCGCCAGGCTGGCGAGATCCCAGCGCTGGTAGCGCGGAATGACGCGCGCCACCGGTCCGACCACCGGCTGGGTGAGCCGCCAGATCAGCTGTGACACCGGATTGTAGAAATCGGCGCGCACCAGCTGGAGGGCGATGCGCAGGATGACGACCCACATCCCCAGCTTGAACAGGGTCGACACCAGGAAGAACAGGGCGTTGTCGAAATTCGAACTCATGCCGGTCAGCTTGCGGAAGAAGGGGGAGCGGACAGCGCACGGGCGCGCGCCTCGGCGGCGGCCATAGCGCGTGCGACGAGGCCGGCCAGATCGCCGGAATGCAGCACGTCGAGTGCTGCCGCGGTGGTGCCGCCCTTGGAGGTGACGCGCTCGCGCAGCGTGCCGGGCGCGGCGTCGTCCTCGGCCAGCAGGCGGCCAGCGCCGATGAGGGTGTGGCGCGCCAGCGTCTCGGCGGTGTCGCGCGGCAAGCCAAGGGCTTCACCTGCTTCTGCCATCGCCTCGCCCAGCGCAAAGACATAGGCCGGACCGGACCCGGAGAGCGCGGTGACGGCGTTGATCTGCGCCTCGTCCTGCAGCCAGACCGTGGCGCCGGCGGCACCGAGCACATAGTCCGCTTGCGCGCGCGCGGCGTCGTCTACCGAGGCGTCCGCCCAGAGGCCGGTGACACCCGCGCCGAGCCGCGCCGGGGTATTGGGCATGCTGCGCACTACGCGCACGCCGTCTGGTAGCTGTTGCTGCAGCCAATCGCAGCGGAGCCCGGCGGCGATGGAGATGAACAGGCAGGAGGCCGGCACCCGGGTGGTGGTCAGCGCCGCTCCGGCTTGCTGCGGCTTGACGGCAAGCACCACCACGGCCGCCTCGGCAATGGCCTCGCCCGGCATTTGGGTGCGTACGCCATGCTGCGCGCGCAGCGCATCTGCGCGCGCCGCGTCGGGTTCCGTCACGGTGATGCAGCCAGCATCGTGCCCGGCGGCGATCAGGCCGCCGATGAGGGCGTCGGCCATATTGCCGCCGCCGAGAAAATGAATGGGAAGACGTCGCATGTACTCCGGGCCTGAAAAGGCGAATGCGGAAAATGCATGATAATCGCCGGCTTGTCTCGGTGCAGACAGCGCAGACCCCGCCAAGGAGACGACGTGCCGCAAAGCGATGATGCAAGCCGACTGCTCGCCCGCTACCGCAAGCGGATCGAGGCCGCGCGCGTCTACGACGTGGCCGAGCGCACGCCGCTCGCGCCGGCCGAGCGCCTGTCCGGGCGTATCGGCAACCGCCTGCTGCTCAAGCGCGAGGATCTGCAGCCGGTGCACTCCTTCAAGCTGCGCGGCGCCTTCAATCGTATCGTGCATCTGTCCGAGGCCGAACGTGCGCGCGGCGTGGTCTGCGCGTCGGCGGGCAACCACGCCCAGGGTGTGGCGCTGGCGGCGCGTACACTTGGCTGTCCGTCATGGATCGTGATGCCGCGCACCACCCCGGCCATCAAGGTCGATGCGGTGCGCAGCTTCGGCGGCAAGGTGGTGCTGCACGGCGATGCCTACGACGAGGCTGCCGCGCACGCCGCCGAGATTGTCGAAGCGCGCGGCGCCACCTACATCCCGCCCTACGACGACCCGCTGGTGATTGCCGGTCAGGGCACCATTGGCCGGGAAATCCTCGAGCAGGTGGCGGCACAGGGCGAGGGCCCGTTGGACGCGGTCTTCGTCTGCGTCGGCGGCGGCGGCCTGCTGGCGGGCGTGGCGGCCTACGTCAAGGCGGTGTCGCCGCAGACGCGCGTCATCGGCGTCGAACCCGAGGATTCGGACTGCATGGGGCGCGCCCTGGCCGCGGGACGGCGCGTCAAATTGGCCCAGGTCGGACTGTTTGCCGACGGTGTGGCGGTGCGCCAGGCCGGCAAGGAGACCTTCCGCGTGGCGCGCGTCGCGGTAGACGCCATGCTGACCGTCACCACGGACGAAATCTGCGCCGCGGTGCGCGACGTCTTCTACGACCAACGCAGCCTGCCCGAGCCGGCCGGTGCGCTGGCGGTGGCTGGCGCCAAGCGCTGGGCCATCGAACAGGGCGTTTCGGGCCAGCGCTGGTGTGCCATCGTCTCGGGCGCCAACGTCAATTTCGACCGGCTGCGCCATATCGCCGAGCGCGCCGAACTGGGTGACCATACCGAAGCGTTGCTGGCGGTCACCATCCCTGAGCAGCCGGGTGCCTTCCGGCGCTTCTGCCAGGATCTCGGACGGCACGGCATCACGGAGTTCAATTACCGCTATGCCGATGCGACGGCGGCGCACATCTTCGTCGGCGTGCGGGTGGCCGGCGGATTGCAGGAAGCGGCCGAGGTCGTGGCGCATCTGCGCGCCCAGGGCTATGCCGTGGTCGATCTCAGCGCGGACGAGATGGCCAAAGTGCATATCCGCTACATGGTGGGCGGGCGTTCACCCGGGCTGCGTGACGAGCGGCTGTTCCGGGTGGAATTCCCGGAGCGCCCGGGGGCGCTGTTGGCCTTCCTCAAGAAGCTGGGGGCGCAATGGAATGTGTCGCTGTTCCACTATCGCAACCACGGCTCGGCGCACGGCCGCGTGCTGCTGGGCCTACAGGTGCCGCGCGGAGAAATGCGCGCCTGCCGCAGCCGTTTGGACAGCACCGGCTATCCGTGGTGGGAGGAAACCGGCAACGCCGCCTACGAGCTCTTTCTCGGCACCGATTGAGCGTACGGATCGGTGCGCCCCGCGGCAGCGCGGCGGCTCAGTCGGCGGCGGTCTGTTGCTGGCGTACGCGCTCGACAATGGCGCGGATACGGCGGTAGCCCTCCACCAGGCGCGGACCGGGGCGGCCGAGATGGGCCTCGGTGATCGGATAGACGTGTTGGTGGCGGACGGCGGGCACGGTGGCCCAGCCGGGGCGGTTGAGCACCTTGTCCACGCGGTAGTTGGCTTCGTCGACGCCACACCAACTGATCACCATAGCCTCTGGTTGCGCCGCCACGGCTTCTTCGGGGGTGACCGCTGCGCTCTTTTCGGTGCGATGCGCCCAGGGGTTGCTGGCGCCGGCACGTTGCAGCAGATCGTTGATCCAGCTCCGTCCGGTGGCGACGATGGCCGGCTTCGGCCACCACTCGATGCCGATCCGCACCGATGGCGCATCGGCGCAGGTCGGCATCGCCGCCTGCATCGAGGCGATCAGCGCCTCGCCGGCCGCAGCGGCGTCGAGATGGCCCGCGATTGCACGGATGTCGGCGTAGACATCGCTCAGGCTGACCGGGTCGGCGACAAAGACTGGGATACCGGTGGCGCGCAGCTCGGCCACCACCTTTTCGTGACCCGGGACGGTCAGTGAGGTGAGCACCAGATCCGGCTTCAGCGCGGCCACCGCTGCGGCGTCGAAGGCGAGATCGCGGCCCAGCTTGGGCAGGCCGTTGACGACCTCCGGCGGATAGTCAGAGTCGGCGTCCACGCCAATGAGTGTGTGCGCCATTCCCAGGGCGCACACGATTTCCGTGTTGGAGGCGGTATGTGCGATCAGCTTCACGCGGGCATCCTGCCAGCCCGTGCTGCAGCACGCCAGATCGGGCCTGCGGCGCGGGCTTTCGCCAACGGCGCTCGCCTTGAGAACCGGGCTATAATTGCGGAGTTTCGTGGCGGATTGAAGCGATCCGAGCCCGCGGCAAACCAGCGGTTCACGGGGGCAGTGAGGGACCGGGGGAGCCCGACGGGGCGAGACGCCCACGGCCTGCTGCGGCCGTCAGTGACGACAATAGGATAGAGGCGAATGAGTAACGAAGGTGTAAACACCAAACGGCGTCGCTTCCTGACCCTCGCCACGGGCGTGGTCGGGGCAGGCGGTGCAGCGGCAGCAGCCGTCCCTTTTCTGGCATCCATGGCACCGAGCGAACGGGCCAAGGCGCTCGGCGCGCCGGTGTCGGTCAACGTCGAGAATTTGAAGCCCGGACAGATGCTCACCACCTCCTGGCGCGGCAAGCCGGTGTGGGTGGTCAGCCGCACGCCGGAAATGCTTGACACGTTGAACAAGGTCTCCGACGAGTTGCGCGACCCCAAGTCCGAGCAACCGCAGCAGCCGGCCTATGCGCAGAACGAAACCCGCGCCATCAAGCCGGAGAAGCTCGTCATCATCGGCGTATGCACCCATCTTGGCTGCGCCCCGAAGTACCGTCCGGAAAAGGCCCCGGCGGACCTCGGCTCCGATTGGCTTGGCGGCTTCTTCTGCCCCTGCCACGGCTCAAAGTTTGACTTGGCCGGACGTGTCTACCAGGGCGTTCCTGCACCCCTTAACCTTCCCGTCCCGCCGCATCGTTATGTCTCGGACAACGAGATCCTCGTCGGCGAAGACCCGAAGGAATCTGCGTAATGGCTATCACACCGAATCCTCACAACACGACTGGTTTTCTGGGCTGGATCGATGATCGCTTCCCGCTGACGAAAATCTGGAAAGACCACGTCGCCGAGTACTACGCGCCGAAGAACTTCAACTTCTGGTACTACTTCGGCTCGCTGGCCATGCTGGTGCTGGTCAATCAGATTCTGACCGGCATCTTCCTCACGATGCACTACACGCCGAGCGCCGAAGACGCCTTCGCCAGCGTGGAGTACATCATGCGCGACGTGCCCTGGGGCGACACCATTCGCTACCTGCATTCAACCGGCGCGTCGGCCTTTTTCATCGTCGTCTATCTGCACATGTTCCGTGCGCTGCTCTACGGGTCCTACCGCAAGCCGCGCGAACTGCTGTGGATCTTCGGCTGCCTGATCTACCTCGTGCTGATGGCCGAAGCCTTCGCCGGCTACGTGCTGCCTTGGGGCCAGATGAGTTACTGGGGGGCGCAGGTCATCATTTCGCTGTTCGGCGCCATACCGGTGATCGGCCCGGATCTGGTCATCTGGATCCAGGGGGACTACATCCCCTCTGACGCCACCTTGAACCGGATGTTCTCGCTGCACGTGATCGCGTTGCCCTTCGTGCTGGTCGGCCTGGTCATCGCGCACTTGATGGCGCTGCACGAAGTCGGTTCGAATAATCCGGACGGCATCGAGATCAAGAAGAACAAGGACGCCTCGGGCAAGCCGGTCGACGGCATTCCCTTCCATCCGTACTACACCGTCAAGGACATCATGGGCGCGACCGCCTTCATGATCGTGTTCCTGGGCGTGGCGTTCTTCGCGCCTGAGGGCGGCGGCAACTTCCTCGAGGCGCCGAATTTCGAGCCCGCGGACCCGCTGCAGACACCGGAGCACATCGTGCCGGTGTGGTACTTCGGCGCTTTCTACGCCATGTTGCGCGCGGTCCCGGACAAGCTCGGCGGCGTGTTGGTGATGGGTTCGGCGGTCGCGATTCTCTTCGTGCTGCCGTGGCTGGATCGCTCGCCGGTAAAGTCGATCCGCTACAAGGGCATCATCGTCAAGACGGCGGTCATGATCTTCGCTGCGGTCTTCCTCATGCTGACCTATCTCGGCACGAAGCCGGCGTCGGATATCGCTACATTGCTGGCGCGTATCGGCACCATCTACTACTTCGCCTTCTTCCTGCTGATGCCCTGGTATTCCAAGCTGGACCGGACGAAGCCGGTGCCGGACCGTGTGACCGATCACTAGGCTGTGATGATGAAAAAGCTCATTCTTTCCCTCTCCGTCTCTTTCGCCGCCGCTCTGGCCGCGCCGGCCGCAAGCGCGGCCGGCGGCGGCGCGGTGATGGATTTCTCTGCGGATTACAGCAATACGGCGTCGATGCAGCGTGGCGCGCGCAATTTCATGAACTATTGCGCGGCCTGTCATGGCCTCAAGTACCTGCGCTATTCCAGTATCGAGAAGCACCTTGAGATTCCGCGCGAGCTGATCGAGTCGGAGCTGATGTTCGGCACGGACAACTTCAACGGGCATATCGAGACGGCGATGCCACCGGAGTCGGCCGAGTGGTTCGGCCAGCAGCCGCCGGATCTGAGCCTTACCGCCCGCTCCCGGGGGGCGGACTGGATCTACAGTTTCCTCAACACCTTCTATGTCGACCCCGAAGCCACCACGGGTTACAACAATCTGCAGCTCAAGGGTGCGGCCATGCCGCATGTGCTCGCGGAACTGCAGGGCATCGTGGTCAAGAGCAAGGATGAGGAGGCCGGGGATGGTCACGGCGGCGGACATGGCGGCAACCACGGCCTGAAGCTGGTGCAGGACGGTGCGCTCAGCCCCGAAGAGTACGAAGCCTTCACGGCCGATCTCACCAATTTCCTCGCCTTTGCGGCGGAACCGGGCAAGGCGGATCGCATCGCCTTGGGCTGGAACGTGATGTTCTATCTCTTCCTGCTGTTCGGCCTGACCTATCTGCTCAAGCGCGAGTTCTGGAGGGACGTGCACTAGTATGGGAGCACGCGACCCTGCAGCCGTGACGGCCGCAACCCCCGCCAGCGCGCTTGCCGCGCGTCGCGCCGGGCTACTGCTTTTCTCGGGCGAGAATCACCTGGGCAGCCACTGGGCGCGCCTCATCCTGTGTGAGAAGGATGTTGATGGCGTCGCCATCGAATGGGTGGATGACGACACCGTCAACGAGGATTGGATGACGCTGTCCCCGCGCGGTGAGCTGCCCACCTTGGCGGATCGCGAAGTGGTGCTGTACCCGGCGCGCCTGGTGGTCGAATACCTCGATGAGCGCTACCCGCATCCGCCGCTGTTGCCGGTGGAGCCGGCCGCGCGCGCACGCGTGCGCATGATTCAGCACCATATCGCCTCCCATTTGTACGGGCTCGCCACCACTGGGCTGGGCCAGGGCCGACCGGCGCAAGCGGCGCGCAAGGAGCTTCAAGAAGAACTGCTCGGCCTGGCCCGCATGTTCCCGGCGCGCGGCTTCTTCATGGGTAACGATATGACCGTGGTCGACACGGCGTGGGCGCCGCTGATGTGGCGTCTGCCGTCACTGGGCATCGCACTGGATTCGGTGGACGGCATGCGCGCCTACGCCGATCGCCTGTTCGCGCGCGGGGCGTTCCAGCGCAGCCTGTCCTCGGTGGAGCGCAATCTCGCCGCATGAGGGTGCAGTGATGGCCCTTTCCCGACGCCCTTACCTGATTCGCGCCATTCACGAGTGGGCTTGCGACGACGGACAAACGCCGCACTTGCTGGTGGCGGCGGATTTCCCAGGCTGTGACGTGCCGATGGACTATGTCGAGGAAGGGCGCATTACGCTCAATATCGGCCTGCGCGCGATCTCCCATCTCAGCATGGAAGGGGACGCCATCGTCTTTTCCGCCCGCTTCGGTGGCCGGCCTTTCAGTTGCCGTGTGCCGTGGGGGGCCGTTCTCGCCATTTTCGGTCGGGAGAGCGGCGAGGGCATCGTCTTCGGCGAGGTCGAGTCGACGCCGGAACGTGATGATGGCGACCGACCCGATGACCCTTCGCCGGAGCCGGATCCGAGTCCGCGCAAATCCCATCTGCGCGTGATCAAGTAGCGGCTGCGTTCAGCCGTCGGGCAGGGTCTTGCCGGGGTTGAGAATGCCCTTGGGGTCGAACAGGGCCTTGATCGCATGCATCCGCCGCAGCGTGTCGGCATCGACCTCGCGCGCCACGAAATCCCGCTTGGCAATGCCGACGCCGTGTTCGCCCGACAATGTGCCGCCCAGCGACAGCACCAGGTCGAAGACCTCGGACAGGCAGGCATCGATGGCCCGCATCTGCGCTGCATCGTCGGGATCCGCCAGGATATTGACATGGATGTTGCCGTTGCCGGCGTGCCCGAAGTTGACGATGGGCAGCCCATGGCGCTGGGATAGATCACGCAGGCCCTCGATCAGTCGCCCCAATGCACTGATCGGAACCACCACATCCTCATTGACCTTCTTCGGAGCCAGGTGGCGCAAGGCTGGTGATAAGGCCTTGCGCGCCGACCACAGCGCAGCAGTCGCCTCTGGCGTGGCTGCGGACTGCCAATCGAGCAGTCCCTCGCCACGGGCGGCGGCTTCGATGGCAGCGACGTCCTGCGCGATGCTGTGGGCGGCGCCATCGACCTCAAGCAGCAGCAAGGCACGAGTGGCACCCGGCAGATCGAGGGCGCTGTGCCCGCGCGCCAGACGCACCGCCTCATCATCCATGAACTCCACCGCGCAGGGGATGGCCGGCTGCCGCATGATCCGCGCCACAGCCGCAACCGCCGCATCGACACTGGCGTAGGCGGCGCGCATGGTGCGCTTTTCCTCCGGCTGCGGCAGCAGCCGCAGTGTGGCTTCGGTGACGACCGCCAAGGTGCCTTCGCTGCCCACCAGGAGTCGCGTCAGGTCGTAGCCCACCACGCCCTTGCTGGTGCGGCAGCCGGTGCGCAGGCTGCACCCCCTGCCGTCCACCGCGCGCAGGCCGAGCACCGCATCGCGCGCGGTGCCGTATTTGACCGCGCGTGGGCCGCCGGCCCCGCAGGCGATATTGCCGCCGACGGTGGAATAGCCGGCGCTGGTCGGATCCGGCGCCCAAAAAAGACCATCGGCCGCCGCCTGTGCTTGCACACTGCCGTTGAGCGTGCCGGCTTCGCAGACCAGCAAGCGGTCATCGGGCTGATAATCAAGGATGCGCGTCATGCGCTCCAGACTGAGGGCGATCCCGCCATGGGTGGGCACGGTGGCCCCCACCGTATTGGTGCCTCGGCCGCGCGCCACCACCGGGATACCCTGATCGTGGGCGTAGCGCATCACCGTCACCACCTCCTGGTGGCTGGTGGCGAAGACGACGATATCGGGCAGTCCGTGCAGCCGGCTGTTGTCATAGCTGTAGGCGATCCGCTCCGCCATGGCCGTGCTGCAGTGCGCATGCGGCAACTGCTCGACCAGGGCGGTGAGGAGGCGGTCGCGCGTGTTCATGGTGCGGCGACATCGAGGACATTGCGCAGCCATTGTGCGCCAGCGTCGGCTTCGAAGGCCACGACATCGAAGCGCAGGCTGCGCATGGCGTCTTTCGGGTGGCGACTGAGCCAGACCCGGGCGGCGTGCAACATGCGCTGCTGCTTGCGCGCGTCGATGGAGCCCAGTGCACCGCCGTAGTCGCGCCGTTGCCGGCACCGCACCTCGACGAAGACCAATGTCTGGTCGTCACGCATGACCAGGTCGATCTCGCCACCGCGGGTGTGCACATTGCGCGCGACTAAATGCAAGCCATGGCTTTGCAGGTAGTCGAGCGCGCGGTCTTCAGCGTCAGCTCCGCGCCGGGCGCGTTCAGATGCCAAGGTCCAGGGTACCGGGGGCGTTGCGCTGGCGGCGTTGATCACTGCGGCTGCGCGGCGGGTCCGGATCGCGTGTTTCGTGGATGGTGACGAAGCCGGCGTCGCTTTCGATGGTGTACTCGCGCTGCAACATGGGCAGTGGTTCGGCGCCCTCGGCGGTCAAGGTGGCGCAGCCGAGTTCACGCTCGATATGTCCATCCGGACGCAACTGCAGGAAGCCGGTGGCGCCCGGGAAGGCTTCGCCGGAGGCCCATCCTTGTTGCACGCGCAACGCGAGCAGCAGGGCGTCATGACCCAGTGCGAATAGCCGCGGGAAGCGCTGGAAGCGCGCGCCTTGCGCCTCCGCCAGCTGCGCGCGCAGCGGTGCCCACTCCGCATCCGGCTGCTGCATCATCCACGGCATGTCGCACAGACGCAGCCCGCGCAACTCCTCGTGCACCGGGATCGCGCCGTCCCAGGCCAGCGCGGTGGTGTACACCGGTAGCTCGCCGGCTCCGAAGTAGGCGAAGCGCGGCGCAATCTGCCGCGCCGCCTGTTCGCGTGCGACGAAGAACAGGGACTGCGCATCGCCACGCGGCCGCGCTTCGAATTCCGGTCGCGTACCGAGGGCGCGCACCAGGGCGTCATAGCGCGCCTGCGAGGCATCGATGTTGAGTGCCATGCGCACCGGTTCGGTGAAGCCGCTGTCTTGCTCGATAAAGCGTGTTTCCAGAATGGCGCCGCCTTCGGCCTCTGCGGTCTGCTGCAGCGTACGCGTGATGCGCGCGCTCCAGTCCGCGTTGGTCAGCAGGGCCACCATGTGTCCGTGGCCCGCGCGTGCGGCGTGGCGCATGGCGGCACGCGCTTCGTCTTCCGGCGCCAGTCCGTACTGCAGCAGATTGCGCGGGGGTACCGCGTTATCGGACAACTTGTTGAGCGCAATCACCGGCACCGGCAGGCGCCCGAAGCGGGACAGCGCGTTGACATGCTCTTTGCGCAAGGGACCGACGATGAGCTGCGCGCCATCGGCCAGCGCCCGGTCCACCACCGCGCCGATGGCTGCGGCCTCCTCACCGCTGTCATAGAAGCGCAGCCGTGGCTTGGGTTCAGGGCGCGACTGCCAGGCGGCAATGAACCCGTCACGCACCGATGACGCGATCGTCGAAAAGCGACCACTCTCGGGCAGCAGGATGGCGATGTCGCCGCCCATGGCAGCCTGTACATAGCTGCTGTCCGGCCGACGCTGCAGCGCCTCCTGAGCGCGTTGCACTGCGGCAGGATGGTTGGGATAGCGCGCGCGCCAGGACGACAGCAGCGCCCTCTTCTCGCCCGGCACCGCGCCGCGCGCGATCAGCGCCAGCTCGAACCAACCCTGCGCCACGCGCTCCGCTCCGGAGAAACCAGCCTGGGCCTGTGCCTCCAGCCGATGCTCCATGAGCAGGCCCCAAATGCGGTCACGATTCTCGCTGACCGCGATCCGGTCATCGAGCAGGGACTCCCGCGTGATCAGCGCTGCCACCGCGCCGGCGACATCGCCCATGGCTTCCAGGATGCGCGCGCGCAGCGCCTCGGTCCGCGCCGCCAGTGCGCGGTCCGGGGTGCTGTTGGGGTCAGGCAGGTCACGCAGCGCTGACAGCGGCGTATTGGCCTCGAGCGAGAGTTCGGCGCGCAACAGCCGGAAACGATGGCGCTGTCGCGCGTTGAGCGTTTCGACCGGGACATAGGCCAGCGCCTCTTCGGCTTCGAAGATGCGGCCTTCGCCGAGCAGGCGCTCGACCCGGTCCATTGGCGCCTCCTGGTCGGCGCGGCCGCGCTCCAGCGCATCCGGTCCCTGTACACGACCGCGCTGCGCGGGGCCACAGCCGGCAAGCAGGGCCACGACAAGAAGAAGAGAGAGGGCGGCTGCCCATCGGGGCGAGGCAATCATGCGTAAAGTATGGCACGCGCATGTCCACCGATGCCGCCCCGTGAATCCAGCCAGCGAAGGCGCCGCAGAAGCCGGCACCCTCTACATCGTGCCGACCCCGATCGGCAATCTCTCCGATCTGTCACCGCGCGCGCTGCGCGTGCTGGACAGCGTCGACGTGGTGGCCGCCGAGGACACGCGGACCACCGGTGCGATGTTGACGCACTTCGGGATCCGCGCCCGTTTGACCGCGCTGCATGAGCACAACGAGTCCCAGGTGGTGGGCAGCTTGCTGGCGCGTCTCGCCGAGGCGCAGAGCGTGGCCCTGGTCAGTGACGCCGGCACGCCGCTGATCTCGGATCCGGGTTTCCGGCTGGTGGATGCGGTGCGCAGCGCCGGGCATCCGGTGGTGGCGCTGCCCGGCCCTTGCGCGGCCGTGGCTGCGCTGTCGGCGGCCGGGTTGCCCAGCGACGCCTTCAGCTTCTTCGGTTTCCCTCCGCCCAAGGCCGGGGCGCGTCGCGATTGGCTGCAGGCGCATGTGCATTGGCCGCACACCATGGTGATGTACGAATCCAGTCATCGCATTCAGGGCCTGGCAGCCGACCTGGCGCCGGCCTTTGGCGCAAGCCGTCAGGTGGCTCTGGCGCGCGAGATCAGTAAGCGCTTCGAACAGCATTGGCGCGGCGAGGCCGCCGCGCTGCCCAGCTGGCTGGCGGAGGACGACAACCGGCAGCGTGGCGAGTTCGTCGTCATGGTGGCTGCGGGCGCGCCTCCCGATCCTGAGGAGGCCATCGATCGCCTGCTCAGGCCGCTCTTGGAGGATCTCGAACCGTCGCGCGCGGCGCGGGTCGTGGCCAGCGCCCTGGGCGAGCGGCGCAATACCGTGTACCGGCGCGCCATGGCACTGGCCGGCGATGCTCCGCCTACAGCGAAGGAGTAGACTACGCGCCGGAGTTGGCCGAACAGCCGCTGCCGCATCGCGGTGGAGGAAAGTCCGGGCTCCACAGGGCAGGACGCCAGGTAACGCCTGGGCGGCGCGAGCCGACGGAAAGTGCAGCAGAGAGCAGACCGCCGATGGCTGCGCCTAAGGGTGCAGCACAGGCAAGGGTGAAAGGGTGCGGTAAGAGCGCACCGCGCGGCCGGCAACGGTTCGCGGCACGGTAAACCCCGTCCGGAGCAAGGCCAAATAGGGAAGCACGGCGGTTATCCGCCAGCGCGTGGCCCGCGCGCGACTTCCGGGTAGGCTGCTTGAGGCGCACGGTGACGTGCGTCCCAGAGGAATGGCTGTTCTCGACAGAACCCGGCTTACAGGCTGACTCCACCTATTTCGAGCGTGCCGCTCCCCGGCGCTGGTCAGAGCGCGACGCCTTCCGCGCCCGGCGTCGGCCGGGGCACAGGACTCGGTTCGCATCCGAAGATGCGGTACCTTCCGTAGCCAAGGATGCGCCTTGGCCGCAATCGGGCGGGGGCTGCATTGGCATCAGTGGAGACAGCGCGCATGCTCAGTGTGAGCGGATTCATTGGCGGCTTCGGCCTGCTGCTTTTAGGCCTGATGCAGGCGAGCGCGGCGTTGCGCGCGCTCGCGGCCAGACCGTTGCGTTTCCATGTGCTGCGGCACAGCGGTTCCTGGCCCGTGGCCTTGCTGGCCGGTGTGATCAGTGCGCCGCTGCGCGCCAGCCTGGCCGCAGCGGTGGTCGGAACCCGCTATGCAGGCCCCGGAGAGAGCGGACTGGCCGCTGCCATCCTGTCGATGGCGGCGGCCGCGCTGGGGACAACATTGGCGGGCTGGGGCATCGCGCTGATCGGCCTGGATCCATCCCTGTCGCCCATCTTCGTGCCGGCCGTTGCCGTCGGCGCCCTGCTGATGATGTCGCGGCGGCCCGTTGTGGCGCAGTGCGGCCGATTGATGGCGGGTCTGGTGCTGGTTCTGCTTGGCGTCGAGTTGCTGTACGGCGCTATCCCCAGCGTGGCCGGCTTCGGCACGCTGGACCAGCTCCTGGTGGACAACGCGCTGGTGACCATACCTCTGCTCGCCTTGTTCGGACTTGTTGTCGCTGCGGTGGTGCGCTCCGCCGTTGCGGTGATCGCCCTTAGTCTTGTGGCGCTGTCGGTGGATGCGGTGTCTTTGCTCCAGGCCGCCGCGCTCAGCATCGGCAGCTACGTTGCACTGGTACTGCCGGCGGTGGCGGCGCTGGGCGCGGCCCCGGGGAGTGCACGGCGTATCGCCGCCGGTCAGCTCTTGCTGCATGGCGTGGCGCTGCTCATCGGCCTAGCCGCGCTGTTCGGCCTCGCGGTGGTGGACCAGCCACTGGCGGCAAGGGGTATCGATGCGCCGCTGCTTGCCGCGGCCTTCGCCAGCCTCTACTGGCTGCTGACCCTGCTGCTGGTCATGCCGGTGGCGCGCCGGCTGTCGCGGCGCAGCCAGCGGCATGTCGCGGAAGACCATCGTCCGCGGCTGCGGCCGCTGGAGCCGGCGCTCTATGTCGTGCCGGCGTGGGCGCTCGACGCCGCGGTCATCGTGCTGCGCCAGACGGTTGCCGACCTCTTTGGGCTGCTGGCGCGTCCGCTGCGTCAGACAGGTGAGGCCAGCACGAAGGAGATTGCGCGCGGCCGCGAGGCACTGGATGCGATCGAGGCCTATCTGGAGCGCCTGGGGCCGGTCGAGATGCCCGAGGACGCGCGGCGCATGATGCGCATGCGCCAGGCGCTCGACCATGCACGCAGTCTGTGCGATGACCTGGAAGCGGTGCGTCGGGCACAGGCGATTCGCGACCTGGTGGCGCTGCAGCGCCTGGCCGCGGACCTCGGCGTCGTGCTCGAGCAGTGCGCGGCCGGACTGGTCAGCGACGGCGGCCTGCCGCAGCCTGCTTATACCGCCCTCGAACAGAACAGTCAGCGCCTGGCCACCGTCGAACGCGGCGCACGGCCCGCGATCCTCGAACAGGTGGCCGGTTACCAGGTTGGCGTCGAGGCGGCCTTGGCGCAATTGGCCGCGCAGCGCTGGATGGAACGCGTTGCGGTGCATGCGCTGCGCACGGCCTATCATCTGCGGGCGCTTTCTGAAGGCGACCACGATCTCTCCTCCCACTAGCACCTCACAGAGCCATGGCTGGCAGTCCGATCACGATCTATCACAACCCTCGCTGCTCCAAGAGCCGCGCCACCCTCCAGCGGATCGAGGACCGTGGTTTGCACCCCACGATCGTCGAATATCTGAAGACGCCGCCCACCGTGGCGGAACTCGACATGCTGTGCACCGCCTTGGGCGTCGATCCCACCGAGATGGTCCGCTTCAATGAGCAGGAGGCCAAGGACCTCGGCTTGAAGAAGACCGATACCCGCCTGCGTGCCGATTGGCTGAACCTGCTGGCCGAGTATCCGCGACTGATCGAGCGACCGATCGTATTGCGCGGCGAGAAGGCGGTCATTGGGCGCCCGCCGGAGAATGTCGAGGCATTGCTCTGACGCGCGAGGTGGCCGACAAGCCCTTTGCCCCCGCAGCGGCGCGCAATGCCGACGCCATTCTGCGCGTTCTGCAGTCAGCCTTCGCTGAGGTCGGCTCCGTCCTCGAAATCGGTAGTGGCACCGGACAGCACGCGGTGCACTTCGCGCGCGCCATGCCCTGGTTGCGCTGGCAGTGCAGCGATGTGCCCGCGCATCTGCCCGGCATCCAGGCCTGGCTGGACGAGGCCGCGCTGCCGAATACGCCGCCAGCTCTGGCGCTCGACGTGCGTGACGCCTGGCCACCGCTTCAGGTCGACGCCGTGTTCAGCGCCAACACCCTTCACATCATGCATCCGGCAGAGGTCGAAGCCTGCCTGCTGGGCATGGCGCAGGTGCTCGCACCCGAGGCAGCAGTCGTCATCTACGGCCCTTTCAAGAAAGACGGGGCGCATACCGCGCCGAGCAATGCGGCTTTCGAGCAGCGCCTGCAGGCCGAGGACCCGGGCCGCGGCATCCGGGATATGGCCGACATCGACGCGGTGCTTGCGCGCCTCGACCTGGCGCGCTGCGATACGGTGGCCATGCCCGCAAACAACCACTGCCTGATCTGGCGACGCGCCGCACGCTGATCGCTGCTCAGCCGGTACTCAGGAGGGCGCGCATGGCGGCGGCCACACCGGCCAGGCTCTCGCCTGCCACCAGTCCGGCCGCCACCGCCAGCAGGTGACGCGCCGCCCAGTGTGGCTTCCACCAGCGCAGAACCGCGGCCAGCGCGGCGCCGATGAAGAGCCCAAAGGCAATCCAGGCGGGGATGACGAAGGCCAGGCCCATGGCGCTCGCGCTGGGCACCCAGGCGGCCCATCGTTCGGGCGCGCGATGCTGCAGCAGTGCGAGACCGATGCCGGCGAGCGCGCCCACCGCAGCCGCCGCTGCGCTCCAAGGGGGCATTGCCTGGGCGCCGCCGGCAATGACCTCGGCCACGGCCTTCCAGGTGGCGACGGCCGGGGCGGGCCATTCCGGCGTCAGCAGCTGCTGCGCCGGGTCGGGAATGAGCAGCATGTAACTCAGGCTGCCGACGATGCTGCCGACAGCGATGCCCAGCAACTGGGCCGTGAACAAGGGCGCCGGTCGGGCGCCGAGCAGGGCACCGGCCTTCAGGTCATTGAGCAGGTCTGCAGTCTGGCCGCTGGCACCCCCGGTGACGTTGGCGCCCATCAGATTGGCACTGATGCTCCCGGGTACCAGCGCACCGCTGCCGAGCTGGGCGATCTTGCCGAGGGCGCCGATCGGAGGAATGCCGGTTTCTCCCACCACGCGTGCAGCCACGGTGGCCAGGCCAAAGGCCATCACTACCATCGCGGCCCCTGCCAGCGGAGGGATGGCGAAAAGCCACCATTGGAGCGCGATGACCAGAGCCGCGGCCGCTGCCGTCCCGCCCAGCCAGAGTACGGGGGCGACGGGCAGGGTGGTGCCCATAGGGCGTGGGCACGGGGAGTCGGTGCGGCGACGCCGTCCCAGCCACAGCGCGGTCAGCGCGCCCGCCGTCATCAGGCTGACGCCCGGCCAGATCAGCCATCCGACCAGT
>JALEHA010000190.1 GCA_022763315.1 Algiphilus sp. | reverse complement strand
GACACTTCCTGTCAGCCGACCCGGACCGCGTGCGCCAGTTGCTGATGATCCTGCTCGACAACGCGCTGCGCTACAGCCCAGCGGGCAGCAACATCCAGGTGCGATGGCAACATGCGGACGAGCAATGGCATCTGCGCGTGGAGGACCGCGGCCCGGGCATCGACCCACAGGATCTGCCGCACATCTTCGACCGCTTCTTCCGCGGCACCAGCGAAGACGACAGCAGCGGCGGCGGCATGGGCCTCGGGCTTGCCGTGGCCAAGGCCATCGTGCAAGCGCACGGCGGAGACATTCAAGCCGAGAGCACGGCCGGTGTGGGAACGGTGTTGCACGCCACCTTCCCGATTTCTACTGACACTTCACTCTGACGCCACCCACCGGGCTTGACGCCCCGCACGTGACGCGAAGCGGCGTCAGGGATGGCGCTGGCCTGCATCCGCCCCGCATGCCGACCGAGGGTGTTCTTCCGCTGTCTATCTTTGACCGTCTTATGACAAAGAAAAATTTTGGTTGAACACGTCCATGACACCGCCAAGCTTGGTTGCAGATACCGCTAGCCTCAACGCTCCCCATTTGGGGCGCACTCGAATTGAGGAGGTACCGAATGATCGCAACAACGCGTTGGGCCATACCCGCTCTGCTGGCGGTCTCGACCGCTGCATTCGCCGGCTATGACGGAGACAAGAAGATGTCCGGTGGTTACGGCGACAAGCCTGAGTCGGTCGTCGCAGTCGCCATGTCGTCTGACGCCCACAGCACGCTCGTCACGGCCGTCAAGGCCGCTGACCTGGTCGGCACACTGCAGGGCGAAGGGCCCTTCACCGTCTTTGCACCCACGAATGCAGCGTTCGACGCCCTGCCAGACGGCACGGTGGATTCGCTGCTCGAACCGGCCAACCAGGAGAAGCTGCAGGGCGTACTGACCTATCACGTCGTCGCCGGCAAGCTGAAGGCCAAGGATGTACTCGCGGCCATCGAAAAGGGCGACGGTGAAGCCATGGTGGAAACCGTGGCCGGCGGCTCGCTGACGGTGTCGCTGGACGACGGCAAGGTCGTCATCACGGACGCGCAAGGCGGTACGGCAACCGTCACGGCCACCGATCTGAGGGCCAAGAACGGCGTGGTGCACGTCATTGACACCGTACTGATGCCATAACGCTTCACGCATTCTGTTTTCGCTTGTGGTGGTGTTCTTGAGCCGGGCTTGTCCCGGCTTTTTTTGTTCATGCACGTGACGAACGCGCGCAGCATGCCGACAACACCCATCGGTTGGCAACAAAAAAGGGGCGATGCCGTCATGGCACCGCCCCTTTCGTTACCTTGCCGCCTCAACACCGGCGCAATCGCCAGTGCATGGCTGCATGGACCCGCGACTAGCTCAGGTCAAAGCGGTCCAGCCGCATGACCTTGACCCACGCATCGACGAAGTCACGTACGAACTTCTCCTTGCCATCGTTGGCGGCATAGACCTCAGCCACGGCGCGCAGCTCGGAGTTCGAGCCGAAGATGAGGTCGACCGGGGTGGCCGTCCACTTCATGTCTCCCGAGGCGCGATCACGCCCCACGTAGACGCCTTCGGCGTCGTCGGACTTGCTCCACGCGGTGGACATGCTGAGCAGGTTGACGAAGAAGTCATTGCTAAGCGTGCCCGGCTTGTCGGTGAACACGCCGTGGGCCGCACCGCCGGTGTTGGCGTCGAGGACTCGCATGCCACCGACCAGCACCGTCATTTCCGGCACGGTGAGCGTCAGCAGATCGGCGCGTTCGACCAGCTCTTCGGCAGGGGAACGCAGCATCTTGCCTTCACCGTAGAAGTTGCGGAAACCGTCAGCCTTGGGCTCCAGCGGTTCGAAGGATTCGGCATCGGTCTGCTCGGCCGTTGCGTCGACACGTCCGGGGGCAACCGGTACTTCGACCTCGTAACCCGCGTCGCGCGCGGCCTTCTCCACCGCCGCCGCGCCGCCGATGACAATGGTGTCCGCCAGCGAAACCTGCTTGCCACCGCGCAGCCCGTCATTGAACTCGGCACGTACTTCTTCAAGTGTGGAGAGCACCTTGGACAGTTCATCGGGGTTGTTCACTGCCCAGCTCTTCTGCGGTTCCAGGCGCAGCCGCGCACCATTGGCGCCGCCGCGCATGTCGGTGCCGCGGTAGCTAGCCGCCGAGGCCCACGCCGTGCGCACCAGTTCCGGCACGGTGAGGTCGGAATCCAGAATGGCCTGCTTCAACCGCTGCACGTCCTTGTCGTTGATCGGCTTGCCTTCTGCCTCGGGCAGCGGGTCCTGCCAGATCAGCATCTCGTCCGGCACGTTGTTGCCGATGTAGCGGGCGCGCGGCCCCATGTCGCGATGGGTCAGCTTGAACCAGGCGCGGGCGAAGGCATCCTCGAATTCCTTCGGGTTTTCAAGGAATCGCTTGGACACCTCGCGGTAGGCCGGGTCCTTCTTCAGCGCCAGGTCCGTGGTGAGCATGATGGGCGCGTTGCGCTTGCCCTCGACGTGGGCGTCGGGCACGGTGCCGTCCAGTGCGCCGTCCTTGGCCACCCATTGAATGGCGCCGGCCGG
>JALEHA010000189.1 GCA_022763315.1 Algiphilus sp. | reverse complement strand
TCCCGGCCGAACGCTATGACGAAGCTGTGGATAAGCGCCTGCGCCAGATCGGTACGCGCGCGCGTGTCCCGGGTTTTCGCCCCGGCAAGGCTCCGCTTAAGGTGATCCGCCAACAATATGGGGATCAGGCCCGTGCCGACGCGATCAGCGAACTGGTCCGCGAAACCTGGCCGCAGGCGGTGCAGGAGGCCGATGTCAATCCGGCCGGGCAGCCCAGTTTCGAGGTCGACGACGAGAGCGAAGGGCAGGCGCTGGTCTATAACGCGACCTTTGAGGTCTACCCCGAGATCACCCTCAGCGACCTCGACAAGGTGGCGGTGGAACGTCCAGTGGCCGACGTCACCGACGAGGATGTTGATCGCCTGGTGCAGAACCTGCGCCAGTCCAAGCGCCGTCTGGAGACGGTGTCACGCGCCGCACAGGAAGGCGACTCGGTCCGCATCGATTTTGAAGGCCGCATCGATGGCGAAACCTTTACCGGTGGCTCGGGCGAGAACCAGGAAGTCGAAATCGGTGCTGGGCGCTTCCTGCCGGATCTGGAGCAAGGCCTGATCGGACACCCCGCGGGCGAGACCTTCGATGTTCCGGTGCAGTTCCCCGAGGACTACCAGGCGGAGGATCTGCGCGGTAAGGCGGCCACCTTCAGCGTAACCATGAAGGAGGTCAACGAGATCCATCTGCCGGAGATCGACGAGGAGTTTCTGAAGGCGCACGGCGTCGACGCCGACGCTGGTGAGGAAGGACTGCGCCAGAAGTGCCGCGACGCCCTGCAGCGCGAGCAGACCAAGGCATCGCGCAACAAGTTGAAGGGCGCGGTGATGGATCAGTTGCTTGAACTGCACAGCTTTGATGTGCCGCAGGCCATGCTGGACGATGAAATCCAGCGCCTGCGTCAGGAAACGGCCGCGCGATTCAACGCCGCCCAGCTGTCGGCGGAACAGCTACAGCAGATGATTCCTGACGAGCTGTTGCAGCCGCAGGCGCAGCGCCGTGTCTCCCTCGGTCTGTTGCTCGGGGAACTGATCAAGCAGCATGAAATCGAGCTCGACCAGCAACGGCTGGACAGCACCATCGATGAGCTGTCGGCGGAATATGAGGATCCGGAGCAGGTCAAGCAGTACTACCGTTCCAACCAGCAGGCCATCCAGGGTATTCGTGCCATGGTGATCGAGGAGCAAGTGGTAGACCACATCCTCGGCCATGCCACGGTGTCCGATAAGACAGTCCCCCTGCAGGAACTGCTGAACGACCGCCAAGCCGGCTAAAGTGTCGGTCGCTACTACCGCTACCAAGGAGATCAGGATGAACGAACCCGTGCGCGGACAACACCTCGTGCCCATGGTGATTGAGCAGAGCCCGCGCGGCGAGCGCTCCTTCGATATTTACTCGCGGCTGCTTCGCGAGCGCGTGATTTTCATCACGGGCGGCATTGACGATCACGTCGCCAATCTGATCATCGCGCAGCTGCTGTTTCTGGAATCGGATAACCCCGAGAAGGACATCCATCTCTACATCAACTCGCCGGGTGGGGTGGTGACGGCGGGCCTGTCCATCCTCGACACGATGCGCTTCATCAAGCCGGATGTCGCCACCATGTGCGTCGGTCAGGCGGCCAGTATGGGTTCCTTGCTGCTCGCCGCCGGCACCAAGGGCAAGCGCTACGCTTTGCCGCATTCGCGCGTGATGATTCACCAGCCGCACGGTGGTGCGCAGGGGCAGGCATCGGACATCGAGATTCAGGCGCGCGAGATTCTGTACCTGCGTCAGCGCCTGAACGAGATTCTCGCCGAGTGCACCGGGCAGTCGATCGAAACCATTGAAAAGGACAGCAACCGCGACTTCTTCCTGTCGGCTGAGCAGGCCAAGGAATATGGTCTGATCGATGAGATCATGACCCAGCGCATTGCGCCGGCCAACGAGGACCGCTAGACGGTCTATCCGTCAGGTCTGACGGTCCTCGTACGGGTTTTGCAATAGGGTGACAGCGTGCTAATAATGCGTTGTGCCCCCTCGCGGGCGTCGAGAGGTTAACTATGAGCAACGAAAACCGCGGAGCTTCCAACGGACGGGTGCTGTACTGCTCGTTCTGCGGCAAGAGTGAACACGAAGTTCGCAAACTTATCGCGGGTCCCTCCGTATACATCTGCGACGAGTGCGTGGATCTATGCAACGACATCATTCGTGAAGAGGTGCAGTCCCGGCCGCAGCATGCCGGCCTGCCCAAGCCGCAGGAAATCCGCTCCGTGCTGGACGAATACGTCATCGGCCAGGAGCAGGCGAAGAAAATCCTGTCGGTCGCGGTGTACAACCACTACAAACGGCTGAATTCCAAGGACGACAAGGACGGCATCGAGCTGTCCAAGTCCAACATCCTGCTGATCGGCCCCACCGGTTCGGGCAAGACCCTGCTGGCGGAGACGTTGGCCCGGTTGCTGGAAGTGCCCTTCGCCATCGCCGACGCCACCACGCTTACCGAAGCAGGTTATGTCGGTGAGGATGTCGAGAACATCATCCAGCGGCTGCTGCAGAAGTGCGATTACGATGTCGAGAAGGCGCAGCGCGGCATCATCTACATCGACGAGATCGATAAGGTCTCGCGCAAGGCCGAAAATCCTTCGATCACCCGCGATGTCTCGGGCGAGGGCGTGCAGCAGGCACTGCTCAAGCTGATCGAGGGCACCACGGCCAGCATTCCGCCGCAGGGTGGGCGCAAGCATCCGCAGCAGGAATTCCTGCAGGTCGATACCTCGGGCATCCTGTTCATCTGCGGCGGCGCCTTCTCCGGTCTCGAGCGCGTGGTACAGAACCGCACCGAGCGTGCGGGCATCGGTTTTGGCGCCCATGTCCGGTCGCCGCTGGAAGGCCGCGATGACTCGCTGCTGCGGGGCGTGGAGCCCGAGGATCTGGTGCAGTACGGCCTGATCCCCGAGTTCGTGGGGCGTCTGCCGGTGACGGCGGTGCTCGAGGAACTCGACGACGAGGCCCTCGTCACCATCCTGCGCGAACCGAAGAACGCCCTCGTCAAGCAGTACATGAAGCTGTTCGAGATGGAGAACGTCAGCCTCGAGTTCCGTGAAGAGGCGCTGCGGGCCATCGCCAAGAATGCGCGTGAGCGCAAGACCGGCGCGCGCGGCCTGCGTACGATTCTCGAGAAGATCCTGCTCGACGTCATGTACGACCTGCCCAGCATGGAGAACGTCTCCAAGGTGGTGGTGGACGACGCGGTGGTGCGCGGGGAGTCAAAACCCTATGTCGTGTACGAGAACAGCGACGCGCAACGCGATGTCAAATCGAGTGCCTGAGGGCGACCGTGGGCGTTCGCTGTCTTGAAAAGGGCAGCGGCCGCCCCGAAGTAGTCGGCAGACGCTCATTCTGCGGCGCCCTCGAGGCGCCGCACTTGTTTTTATTCGAGGTGACGACCGGTCATGACAACTACCGTTGACGAGAACTGCCCTGTACTGCCACTGCGCGACGTGGTGGTCTATCCGCACATGGCCATCCCGCTGTTCGTTGGTCGGGAGAAATCCATCCGCGCGCTCTCCGCGGCCATGCAGGACGACAAGCGCATCCTGCTGGTCGCCCAGCGCTCGGCAGACAAGGACGACCCCGGCGAGGACGATATTTACGAGGTCGGCACGCTGGCCAGTGTGCTGCAGATGTTAAAGCTGCCCGACGGGACGGTGAAGGTGCTGGTCGAGGGCGCGCAGCGCGCGCGCATCCAGACGCTGCAGCCTGGTGGTGACTACCTGCAGGCCGACATCGTGTTGCTCGACGAGGATGACGCCGCCAGTGAAGGGCGCGAGACCGACGCGCTCATGCGTTCCACCGTGGCCTTGTTTGAGCAGTACATCAAGCTCAACAAGAAGGTCCCCGCCGAGCTGCTGCCCTCGCTGAGCGCGATGGACCAGCCGGGCCGGCTGGCCGACACCATCGCCGCCCACCTCAACCTCAAGCTGGAGGACAAGCAGGCCGTGCTCGAGGTCGGCGGTGCCCATGCCCGACTGGAGCATGTGCTGGCCTCCCTGGAAGGCGAGATCGACACCCTGCAGATTGAGAAGAAGATCCGCGGCCGGGTGAAGTCGCAGATGGAGAAGTCGCAGCGCGAGTACTACCTGAATGAGCAGATGAAGGCCATTCAGAAGGAGCTCGGCGAGATCGACGAGGCGCCGAACGAGATCGAGGAGCTCGGCAACAAGATCGAGAAGGCCGGTATGCCGAAGGCAGTCAAGACCAAGGCGACGGCGGAGTTCAACAAGCTGAAGATGATGTCGCCGATGTCTGCCGAGGCAACGGTGGTGCGCAATTATCTGGACTGGCTCACCAGCGTGCCGTGGAAGAAGCGTACGCGTACGCAGATCGATCTCGAGCGTGCCCAGGAAATCCTCGAACGCGACCACTACGGGCTGGAAAAGGTCAAGGAGCGGATCATCGAGTACCTCGCCGTACAGAGCCGCGTCAAGAAGCTGCACGGCCCGATTCTCTGCCTGGTGGGCCCGCCCGGGGTCGGCAAGACCTCCCTCGGCCGTTCGGTGGCCGAGGCGGTGAATCGCAAGTTCACGCGCATGAGCCTGGGCGGCGTGCGCGACGAGGCGGAAATCCGCGGCCACCGCCGGACCTACATCGGTTCGCTTCCGGGCAAGATCGTGCAGAACCTCGCCAAGGTCGGCAAGAAGAATCCGCTCTTCCTGCTCGACGAAATCGACAAGATGGCGATGGATTTCCGCGGTGATCCGAGCTCGGCCTTGCTGGAAGTGCTCGACCCCGAGCAGAACAGCACCTTCAATGATCACTATCTGGAAGTCGACGTGGACCTGTCGGATGTGATGTTCATCTGCACCGCGAACACGCTCAACATTCCGGCGCCCTTGCTCGATCGCATGGAGGTGATCCGCATCCCCGGCTATACCGAGGAAGAGAAGGTCAACATCGCCAAGAAGTATCTGGTGCCTAAGCAGATCGAGCGCAACGGCCTCCGTGAGGGCGAGCTGGGCATCACCGACGATGCGCTGCGCGCCATCGTGCGCCACTACACACGCGAGGCGGGCGTGCGCAATTTGGAGCGCGAGATCAGCAAGATCGCGCGCAAGGTGGTGAAGGAGCTGCTATCCACCAAGCAGAAGAAGCGCGTGCGTGTCACCGAAAAGAACATCGACAAGTACCTCGGCGTTCGCCAGTTCCGCTACGGCCGCGCCGAGGAGCAGAACAGCGTTGGTCAGGTGACCGGACTGGCCTGGACCGAGGTGGGCGGCGAACTGCTCACCATCGAGGCGGCGCTGTCCCCAGGCCGTGGCAAGCTGTCGCAGACCGGGAGTCTGGGCAACGTCATGCAGGAATCGGTACAGGCTGCGCTCACAGTCGTGCGAGGTCGCGCGTCTGCACTCGGCATTGCACCGGACTTCTACACCAACAATGACGTGCACGTGCACGTGCCCGAAGGCGCCACGCCCAAGGATGGTCCCAGCGCAGGCATCGGCATGTGCACTGCGTTGATCTCAGCGCTGACGCGTATTCCGGTGCGTGCGGATGTGGCGATGACCGGCGAAATCACGCTGCGAGGTGAGGTGCTACCGATCGGTGGCCTGAAGGAAAAGCTGCTGGCAGCGCATCGAGGCGGTATTCGTACCGTGCTGATTCCAGAGGAGAATCGTAAGGACCTCGACGAGATTCCGGGGAACATCAAGGACTCGCTGGACATCCGTCCAGTGCGCTGGATCGACGATGTCATTGCGGTCGCTCTGGAGCACATGCCGGAGCCATTGCCGGAACAATCCGCCAAGAAGGCGGAGGGTAGTGCAGCCAGCGATGAAGTTAGGGCACACTAAAGCGGTCAGCGGCCGGCAATGCGCGGCCGTTGGCGCAAGAAGTCATCGTTGACGGAGCTACAATGCCCGTGCGATAACAGGCTACACGCCGACACGGACGCGGCCGCAGCCCTTGCGGTCGTTCGGGGGTGTTTTCTCCAATAACCCACAGTGAGAGGGGATTTTCAAGCATGAATAAATCGGAACTGATTGACGCGGTCGCCGCCAGTGCAGATCTTTCCAAGGCCGACGCCGGTCGTGCGGTGGACGCGACAATCGAAGCCTTGACCAAGGCGCTGAAGAAGGGAGACAAGGTCTCGCTGGTCGGCTTCGGCACCTTCGAAGTGCGCACGCGTGCCGCGCGTACCGGCCGTAACCCGAAGACGGGCGCCGAACTCAAGATCAAGGCCAGCAAGACGCCGGCATTTAAGGCTGGCAAAGCGCTGAAAGACGCTGTAAACTAATGCGGATTCGGGGCGCTTTGAAGGGTGCTTAGCTCAGCTGGTAGAGCGTCGCCCTTACAAGGCGAATGTCGGCGGTTCGATCCCGTCAGCACCCACCAATAGCCCCGAGTAAACCCTGTTTCGCGGAGCGGTAGTTCAGTCGGTTAGAATGCCGGCCTGTCACGCCGGAGGTCGCGGGTTCGAGTCCCGTCCGCTCCGCCAGTTTGTGCAAAGGCGCCATTTTTCGGCGCCTTTGTTGTTTCAGGGCCTGTTGACACAATCTCGCAGGTCCGACCAGCCGTGGAGACCGTTCGATGCTGCAGTCGTTGCGTGATCGCATGTCCGGCGTTGTTGCCTGGTTCATCGTGGGCCTGCTCATCATTCCCTTTGCCTTCTTCGGGATTGACCAGTTCACGACCAGCAACGCCAATCCGGAAGTCGCCAGCGTGGGCGACCGTGATATCACGCTCCGCGAGTTCCAGAATGCTTACAACCAACGCTATCAGCGGTTGGTGCAGATGCTGGGCGACAACTTTGATCCCTCCACGCTGGACCGCGATGTCATGCGGCAAGCAGTGCTGGAGGACATGATTCAGCAGGAAGCCCGCCTGCAGTACGCCCAGGATCAGGGCTGGCGCGTCAGCGATCAGGCGTTGATGCAGTTCCTGCGGGAAATTCCGGCTTTCCAGCGCGATGGACAGTTCTCGCCGGAAGCCTACCGCGAGCTGCTGGCGCAGCAGGGCATGAGTCCGGCGCGGTATGAACAACAGCTGCGCGAAGGCCTGCGCGCGGAACAGCTGCGCAACGCGGTGGTGAACTCGGCTTTTGTTGTCCCCGAGGAGGTTGCGCGGGCGCGTGCGGTCCGTGAACAACAGCGCAGCTTCGCCGCTGTGCGCGTCCCGGCTTCGCGTTTCCTCGGAGATATCGAGGTAGACGAGGCGGCGCTGCAGGAGGCGTATGAAGCCAATCGTGACGCCTATCGCGTGCCGGAGCGGGTCAAGCTTGCCTATATCGAGCTCGACCGCGACACCATCGCCGAGAACCAGCCCGAACCGAGTGCGTCGGTGCTTCGGCGCATCTATGAATCCGAGTCCAAAGTGCGTTTCACAAGTCAGGAGCGGCGGGAAGTCCGCCATATTCTGGCCGAGGGCGACGATGCCCGCGAACGCATCGAGCAGGCGGCCGAACGCATTGGCGAGGGCGCTGACTTCGCACAGGTGGCGAGGGACGTCTCGGATGACAGCGGATCGGCGGAGGACGGTGGCAGTCTGGGCTGGATCGAGCGCGGCGACATGGTTCCGGCGTTCGAGGAGGCCGCCTTCGCGCTACCGGTCGATACGCTCAGTGAGCCGGTTGAAAGTGATTTTGGATGGCACCTGATCCGGGTGGACGCAATCGAGGAATCGCGTACCAAGCCCTTCGAGGATGCCGAGGTACAGGCACAGTTGCTGCGCATGTACCGTGAGCGTGAGGCGGACGTTGCCTTCCGCGAGGCGCTGGATCAGATCGAACGCATTGCCTTCGAGCAGGCGGCCTCGCTGGAACCGGCCGCGGACGCCGCGGGCCTGCCGGTCGAAACCACTGATTGGCTGACTCGCGGCAGCGGGCAGGGCCTGCTGGCGAATCCCGAAGTGGCGCAGGCCGCTTTCAGCGATACCGTGCAGGCCGGCGAAAATTCGCGCCCCCTGGAGCTCTCGCCCGGTCGCGTGGTGGTGATCCGTCAGCGCGAACACGAAGCCGCGCGGGTACGCGCGCTGGATGAGGTGCGCGAGCAGGTCGCCGCCGACGTACGGGCCGACAAGGCGCGCGAGCAAGCGCGAGAGATGGCCGAAGCCATCGCTGAAGCGGTGCGTGGCGGCGCGACCCTGGAAGACGCCGCGGCCTCGCGCGATCTGGAGGCGGAGCGGGCTGAGAAGGTGCGCCGCGACAGCAGTGATTGGGACCAGCGCGTCTTGCGGACCGTGTTCGCGATGCCGCGTCCGGACAACGCCAACGGCGTTCCGGTGCGCACAGTGGAGCTTGGCGAAGAAGGGATCTCGGTGGTGCGTCTGGAAGCGGTCCATGTGCCGGCAACAGACGGCGACGACGGGATCGACGACCGCACGCTCACCCGCCGCATTCAGGGGCGTGCAGCGGGCATGGAATTCGCCGGTCTTGAGCAACACATCATCGAAAGCATCGACGTGCAACGCAACGAGCGCGCGAGCGATATCGATGAGGGCGACGCGCTGCGTTGATGAAGATCGTCAGCCGATGAAGCGGCGCATCCGCCATGCCTGAGGCGCTGCGCCAGCTGCACTGGCAGATCGCCATCGCCTTGCTGTTCGCGGTGGCGGCCGGGGCGCTGTTGGGCGACAGCGCTGCTTTCATCCGCGTCGTCGATTTCCTCGGGCAGCTCTTTCTCAATGGGCTGCGCATGCTCATCGTGCCGCTGATCATCACTTCGATGATGCAGGCCATGCTCAACCTGCCGGCGGCGACCTCGGTCGGCCGCCTGGGTGGGCGCCTGGTGGGTTGGATCGCTCTGTCGACCCTGCTCGCCGTGCTGCTCGGCCTGCTGCTGGTCAACACCTTCCAGCCGGGCGTGGTCGATGGCGAGCCCGCAGGGGCCGCGCTGGGGCTCGACGCCGAGACAGATACCGTGATGGAGCGCGTGCAGGACGCCGGCGCCGGTGACATGGCGGGAATCTTCCTGCGCATGCTGCCACCCAATATCGTTGAAGCCGCGGCGGAAGCGCAGATGCTCGGCGTCATCGTTTTCAGCCTGCTGTTCGGTTATTTCGCCTCCCGGCTGGACGCCTCGCTACGCGATACGCAGACGCGCTTCTGGCAGGGCGCCTACGAAACCATGCTGCGTATCACGGGGCTGATCATGCGCTTTGCCCCGTTGGGCGTCTTCGCGTTGGTGTCGGAAACGGTGGCGAAGACCGGATGGCAGGCCTTCGGCCCGCTGTTGCTGTTCTTCCTGTGTGTCGCGAGCGCGCTGTTGCTGCATCTCCTGGTGGTGCTGCCCGTGTTGCTGAAGCTGCTTGCCGGTGTGTCAGGCTGGCAGCATCTGCGCGGCATGATGCCCGCGCTGCTGACCGCTTTCTCCACCAGTTCCTCCGCCGCCACCTTGCCGGTGTCCATCGACTGCGTGCAACGCCGGGCTGGGGTGTCGCCATCGACCGCGGGCTTCGTGCTCCCTCTGGGCGCCACCATCAACATGAACGGTACCGCCTTGTACGAATGCGCCGCCGCCCTGTTCATTGCGCAGGCCTACGGTCTCGATCTCAGCCTGTCGATGCAGTTCCTGGTGGTGGTGCTGGCCCTGTTGACCTCGGTGGGCGTTGCAGGCGTTCCGTCGGCAAGCCTGGTCGCCATTGCCGTGATTCTGGGCGCGGTGGGACTGCCCTTGGAGGGTGTCGGCCTGATCCTCGCTGTCGATCGCATCCTCGATATGATGCGAACGGCGGTGAACGTCTACGGCGATACCTGTGGCGCCGTCATCATCGCCGGGGGTGAGGGCGAGCAGCCCTACCGCACCCGGCCTCAGAACGACGCCAGCGGCTGAGCCCCTGCGGCGAAGCGGCCTCCCTTGCGTTGCGCGCTCGCGGAGGGGCGCGGCCTATTCGCTTTCGGCGAAGCCCATGATGCGGAAGCCCGCGTCGACGTAGGTCACTTCTCCGGTGATGCCCGAGGCGAGATCGGAGCACAGGAAGGCAGCCGCATTGCCGACTTCGTCGGCGCTGACATTGCGCTTCAGTGCGGACATCGACTCCGCCTTCGAGAGCATGCCGCGGAAGCCGCTGATGCCGGCGGCGGCCAGCGTCTTGATCGGCCCGGCGGAGATGGCGTTGACACGGATCCCCTGCGGCCCGAGGTCGGCGGCCAGATAGCGGGTGGTGGACTCCAGCGCGGCCTTGGCCGGGCCCATGACGTTGTATCGCGGGATGGCGCGCTCGGCGCCCAGATAGCTGAGTGTGAGCATCGCGCCGTTCTGACGGCCTTCCATCAACGGCAGCATGGCGCGCGCCAGGGCGACAAAACTATAGGCCGAGATATCGTGCGCGACAGAGAAGGCTTCACGACTGGTCTGGTCGATGAAACGGCCTTGCAGAGCGTCGCGGGGGGCGAAGCCGATGGAGTGCACAACGATGTCGATGCCTTCGTGGCGTGTGCGCAGGGCCTCCGTGAGGGCGTCGAAATCGCCGTCCTGGCTCACGTCCAAGGGGTGTACGCTGTCACTGCCGAGCGTTTTGGCGAATTCCGTGGCGCGTGGCGCCAGCTTCTCGCCTTGATAGGTAAAGGCCAGCTCGGCGCCTTCGCGGTGCATCGCGCGGGCAACGCCAGCGGCGATGGAACGCTCGCTGGCAAAGCCAGTGATCAGTGCGGTTTTTCCCTGCAGAAAGCCCATCGATTCTCCTCCAAGAAGGCTGTGGCCGCCCTAGCTCGGCATGAAATACATTGGATAGTTCAGCGTCACCGTCTCAACATTGGATTTGGCGCCGAAGTTGAGCGTGCGCACCCGGGTCAGAATGCGCTGCTCCAAGCCTGGATTATTCAGCTGGCTGTCCACAATGCGGACATCGGTCACGCTGCCATCGGGGGCGATGGTCAGACGCAGGGTGACCTTGCCCTGTAGCGAAGGATCCTCCCGCAGGGCGCGGTTATAGAGGGTATAGAAGGCCCCCTTGTTGCGATCGAAGACCAGCTGCAATTCATCCAGGCTGCGCCCGGAACGGCGCTGCTGCCCACTGTCCCCGACGCGAGGGCTGGGCGCGCCAATTCCCGCGGGACGCTCCACCTGTGTGGTGCTGCGGTTGCCGATGCCGGTGCTGCTTTGCGCTGTGCGCGTGGTACCGCTGCCGCCGCCACTGGAGCGCTGACGCGCGGATTGTTCCACCGCGCCACCACCGCTGACGCCGCTTCCCTGCGCGCGCAGCACGTCGGAGCTGCTGCGCAGGCTGCGATTACCATCCATGCGCTGCGTCAGGGTCTGGTCACGCAGATCGCTCAGTGCATCGAATTGGCTGCTGTAGCGCTGTCGTACCTCCTGTCGGGCATCCGGCTGGGCCGGCTGTTCGCGCGGCTCGGCGGGGGGCTCCGGTTCGGGTTCTGGTTCGCGCTCTGGGGCTGGGTCGGGCTCCGGCTCCGGCTCCGGCTCGGGTTCCGGGGTGGGCTCAGGTTCCTCAACCGGCTGCGGTTCCTCTTCCTGCTGGGCGATCTCGGCCGCGCGTTCGCGAATCAACTGGGCGTAGCGTGGCTCCTCGCCCTGCTGTCCGCCTCCATCCGAGAGGCCCGGGATGCGCAGGAAGGGCATGATCAGCGCGATGATCAGAAAAGGAATGAACAGCGCGAACAGAACGCGCTGGAAACGGCGGTCCGAGGCGTCCGCATAGCGCGCGACTTCCGGGCTCAGTGCGTACACGCTCAGGAGCCCTCCCTACTCGGCTGCCGCTGCAATACCGCCAGTGACACCGTGGAGAAGCGCGCTTCAGTGGCCGTGGCCATGATGCGCTTCAGCGTGGAGAAGGGCGTTCCCTTGTCCGCCATGATGTTGATCTCGCCGCGGGTGCGCTTGGTTTGATTGTCGATCTCCACGGATACCAGCGGCACATCCTGCTCCAGTTGGGCCTGCAGACCGGGAATGAGGTTGCCGTCCTGGCTGGCTGCATCCTGCAGCGACATGATGTCGGTGGTGCGGCTGCCGTTCTGCAGCAATACCCGTTCGCGCGTGATCATGATGACCGGCACCTCACGCGCGCGCTCTTCGGTCTGTGACTCGGGGAGCTGCATGGCGCGGGGAGCGGGCAGGACCTCCACTGCGGAGGAATTGACCAGCAGAAAGAAGACCAGAATCGTGAAGATGTCCATCAAGGACACCAGATTCAATCCACCACGCTTCTGCTCCCCGGCCCGCCGCTCCAGGTGCTTGCCGCGGAAACTCATGGTGCGCCGGCTCATGACGCCTCTCCATTGAGCGGGGCCGCCTCGCCGATGGCGATGTCTGGAAACATGTCCTGTTTCGGATCGTCGGGCTGTACGCGCACGGTATCCATGACCGTCACGAGGTCTTCGTAGGCCACCGTGGGTTCCAGCAGCAGGGTGATGGCGGTTTCGTCGGGGCCGCGCGCCTTGATCTCGCTCAAAAGTGCGCCCAAGGCTTCGGTATCGATGGCGCCGTCTTCCGCACGCGGGAAGGACTGCACCGGACGGTCGCCAGCGGTCACGGTGACCGCGTCGGCGCGCACCACCACGCGCAGGCCAGGCGGCAAAGGTGGCTCGTCGCTGCTTTCACTGGCGGGCTCGGGTAGCGCCAGTTCGAGCACGGCAAGCTGAGAAAAGACCGCCGTGATCAGCAGAAAGGGGACGAGCACCACCATCAGATTCATGAAGGCAGTGATTTGCAGCTCCGACGTCGGTGCACGCCGGCGCTTATGCAGCTTGGAAATCATCCGCCGCGACGTGACAGGGCGTTGACGAACTTCACCGACGCCATTTCCAGGCTGTCGATCAGGTCATTCGTCTTGGTCGTCAGATAGGTGTGCAGCAGCAGCAACGGGATGGCCGTCATCAATCCGAAGGCGGTGGTATTCATCGCGATCGAGATCGAGGCCGACAGCAGGTTCGCCTTTTCCGCCGGGTTGACATTGGCCACCGCCGAAAAGCCCTGGATCAGGCCGATGATGGTGCCGAGCAGGCCGAGCAGCGTGGCAATGTTGGCGAAGGTCGCCAAGTAGTGGGTGCGCTTCTCCAGCAGCGGGGTGACTTCGAGCAGCGACTCTTCCATCGCGCTCTCCATGTCCTGGCGGGAGTCGCGACCGTGGGCGCGCGCCAAGCCCATCGCCAGCACCTTGCCGACGGCGCTGTCCGACTGGGCAGCCATATCGCCGGCCTTGTCAAATTCGCCGCGATTGACCAGGTCCTGGAGCTCGTTCCACATGCGCTGATTCTCGCGGTGGGCGCGGGTGAGGAACATCCAGCGTTCAATGGTGATGGCGAGGCCCAGTACGAGGATGAAGCCAATGGGGTACATGAAGGGGCCCCCACGGCCGAGAAACTGAAGTGCGGTACTGATGAAATCCATGGAGTGGCGTGTCCTAACTGACGATCATGAAGGGCGGCACAGAGCGACGGCGCGGGCGGTCGCTACTGGCTCGTGCGGTCTGCGGCGCCCTGCTGTGCCGCGCGGTGGCGGGTGAGGGCCTCGTGATACTCGACGAAGCGACGGAACTGGATCTCGTCGACCGGTTCCTCGGTGGCGTCGACGAAGCGTGCCGGTCGGTCCAGCTGCGGGGTCGGCGAGGTCGAGCGCCAGGGGATGATGTACAGGCCGATCGGTGACTCGGTGTCGCCGATCACGCTGGTACCTCCGGCGCTGCCGGTGTCCAGCGCGGGCTGCTGCGCGCCGTCGGCCGGGGCGTCAGCTTCAGCGCCGGCTCCGTCGGACAGGGCTCCGCCCAGGTTGCCGCCACTGGTGTCGATCGCAGGCCCATCCTGCGCCACGGCGGTGCTGGCCCATAATCCACACAGCGCAATCATTGTGATGCGATGCCATCGCTTCATCACTCCGTCTCCTATGGCGTGGTCGCGGTATTGGCGCCGGCAGTATCGGCGCTGGGAGGCGTGCCGTCTGCCGACGATGTCGCTGCATTTTGTAGGCGTTCTTCTAGTCTTGCGATCCAGGGCAGCACGCGCAGCGCAGATTCGTCGCTGCTGTCGTAGGCCGCGCGATAGTGCCGCACCGCGGCGGGCAGGTCCGCCATGACCTCTTCGTAGAGCATGCCCAGGTTGATGTGTGCGGCGGTGTAGCGCGGGTCCACATCCAGCGCCTGCAGCCAGTAGCGTTCCGCACGCTCGGCCTGGCGGTCCTCGCGGTAGGTATGCGCCAGCCAGTTCAGCGCGACCTTGTTGTCCGCATTGCGGGCGACGGCCTCGCTCAGTGCGGCGCGGGCGGCATCCCAGCGCTCGGCACGGGCATGCAGGATGCCCAGATTGGTGGGCGGGCCGCTGAGGGCGGGAAAGTCGCGGCTCATCTGCTCGAAAACACGCTGAGCGGCGTCGATCTGGCCATTGCGCAGGAAGGCCATGCCTTCCTCGAAGCGCGCTTCCGGCGTCATCTCGGCGGCATCGTCCACGACTGCGCCGCGGTCGCCCGGCGCGGTGGGCTCCTTCGATAAGGGCTCCGCGCGTTTGGGCCCAACGCTGCAGCCGGCAGCCGTGAGCGCGATTACCAGCACCAGTCCACTAACGTAGCGCTTCATAGCGATCCTCCAGAATGGTGCGTCGTTCATAACGGGCGGGCACCAGGTCCTGCAACGCCTGCCAGGAGGCGCGCACGGCGTCGTTCCAGACACCCTGCGGAATGCGGCGCAGGTTGGCCTCGTACAGATCGATGGCCTGCTCCTCGAGCGGATAGGCCTGATCCTCGAGCAACAGATTGTACTCGTCGAGAGCCACGCCACTGAGCCCCGCCGGGCGCTGCGAGTCCAGCAGGGCACGCGCGAAGTCGTGGTAGACCTTTGCCAGCGCGTGCGTGGCCGCCGGTGTCACCGATTCGAATCCATAGCTTGCGGCGCGGTCGAAGCGGGAAGCCGCTTCCTCCACGTGTTGACGCCGCTCCTGCAGGCGTTCGCGCAGCGGCTGACGCAGCTGCACCGCAGCGGCCGCGTCAGCGGCCATGCGACCCAAGGCCAGGCTGGACTCGGCGGCGAGCAGCTGGCCGGCCGCGGTGCCGTCGGCGTCGGCGCCAGCGGCACGCGACAGCCAGAGGCGGTACTTGTCGGGGTTGCGGCCTTCGGTGAGATCGATCAGACGACGCAGCGACTGCGTACGCCGCTCGGCGCTGGCGGAGCCCAGGCTGAAATACTGCTCATAGGCATCGATGGCGCGGCCGGCGGCATTGCCGTCGTCAAACAGTTGGGCCGCTTTCCATCCAGCATCCTCGCGCACGGCATCGCTTTCGGTGGCACGCCCGGCGATGCGCGCATAGGCGCCCGCGGCCTTGACCGGCTGATCGCTGCGCTCGTAGGCGAGGGCGAGCTGCTTGTCGGCATCGGCCGCCAGCTCATGATCGGCGAAGCGGGTGCGGAAGCCTTCCAGCACCCGGGCCGCGCCGGCCCAGTCCTCCATTTGCATCAGCAGCACCGCAGCATCGTATTCGGCATTGGCGCGGATTGCAGCATTGGGGGTGACCTGGCCGATGCGCAGATACTGCGCCACCGCCGCTCCGGTGTTGCCAGCCGCCTCTTCCGCCTCGGCCTGTCGGAAGATGCTGAGTGCAAGCTGATCGGCGACCCGTGTGGCTTCTTCGGTGCCGGCCTGCTGCAGGCCCAGAAGATCGAGGTAAGAGGCCTCGGCAGCGCTGTAGCGCTCCAGCGTGAACTCGGAATCGGCGCGAACGCCAAGCGCCGTCTGGACGAGGGGGCGCGGTGCGTCGGCGTCGTTCAATACGCGCGAAGCGATGCTGATGGCTTCTTCAAAACTCTCCAGGCCGTAGAGGTCTTCGGCAGCGCGGGTGAGTACCGGGAGTCGCTGCGGGTGGTCCTCGAAGCTGGCGGCGAATTGCACCGCCTCGTCGACCGCGCGCCGCAGCGTGGCGGATTTTTCCGCGTCGACCGCGCCGGCTTGCACGTCGTAGTAGGCCAGGACGGCGGCATAGCCGGCCTCGGCACTGCGCGCATGCGCGGGGTAGTCGTAGGCGGTCTGGTGGTAGGCCTCTGCCGCGCGCAGCGCCTCGCCCCCGGCAAGCAGGGTCTCACCCAGCAGGAAATGCACTTCGGGGGCGTCCTCCGCGTCCGGGAAGATTTCCAGCGTGCGTTGATACCAGCCTGCCGCGGTCAGATAGTCGGTTTGCGCGCTTGGCCATTCGCTGTCGCGGGGCGTTTCCTGAGCGCGGGCGTGGAAGAATCCGGAGAGATCCCCCAGATAGCTGCGCAGTGTGGTGAGCACGGTCTCGGTGGCGGCATCGCCGCCCCAGTAGTCGCCACGCGGATCGTAGGTGTCGACATATCGCTGCTGCTCGGCGAGGACCTGGTCCTGGAAGCCGCCGGCGCGGTAGCTGTCGACGACCGCCACCTGATAGTCCGGTGCCCGTTCATGCAGGGGATAGCGCGTGACGAAGGCGGCGTAGGCGCCTGCGGCGTCGCTGTAGCGCTCGCGTTCCAGCAGAAACTCGCCGAGCGCGCTGTACACCAAGGGGTAGAAGCGCGGTTCGCCACGATCTGAGAAGGACGCGTTGATCGCCGTTCCGCCACCCATGGCGGTATACGACAGGCTGGTAACGCGCATGACGTCGCGCGTGAGATCGCGCTTGACCTGCGGCACTTCGGCGAGCGCAGCCTCGGGCTCGTGCGACACCGGCTCAGGCAACTCGCGGTCGAGAATAGTGAACAGCACCTCGATCGCTTCGGGATAGCGCGCCAGCTTGTACAGGGTCCAGGCGTACTTGTACTGCGCCGCCTCGAAAAAGGGCGTCTGGTCCTCAAGGGCAAGAACGGCCTCGTACTCGGTGGCGGCTTCGTCATGGCGCTGGGTGGCGAACAGCAGTTCCGCGCGCCGGAAGCGGCCATCCGCCGCGTAGGGGCTGTTGGGGAAGTTTTCGGTAAGCGCCGCCAGCGTGGCCACCGATGCATCGACCCGGCCAATATTCTGCTGCGCCCGCGCCAGCTGGTAGTACACCCGGTCATTGCCCGGGTCGTTGGGGCGCTGCTGGAGCAGTCGCTGGTACAGCTGGATGGCTTCCTCGAGGCGCTGCTCGCTGTCATTGCCGGGGTTCAGCTCGTTGAGCTGCACCTGCAGATCAGCCAGGCGGCGCTGCGCCTCGGCCCGCGTGTCTTCGTCCGCGGAGAGCTCGAGCAGGGCGCGGTAGTTTTCCAGCGCCAGTTCCGGGCTGGGCTGAGCGGGCATTTCCCCGTCGCGATTGGTGGTAGGCGCCGGCAGGCTCGCTTCCCGGTTCTCCAGGCTGCGGATGGTGGGGCCACTGTCGCTTGTGCCGCTACTGCCGCAGGCGGCGAGCAGCAGGCTGGCGAGTCCAGCAGCCAGGGCGGGCAGGGTCGATTTCATGGTGTGTTGGCGGGTTCGTCGCGCAGTTCGCGATCATAGAGACGGGCGACCGCGAAGCGGGCTTCGAGCAAATACTTCTTGAGAATGTCGCGCTGCGCTTCCAGATCTTCAATGGCGATCCTTCGAACGGCCTCGCTCTGCCGACGAGCGAGGGCTTCTAGCGCCTGCTGCTGATCGCTCAGTCCGCGCACGGCTTCGCCATAGGCTTCGCGTTGGCCCTCAAAGCGCGTCGGCAGATTGCTTTCCCGCAGCACCAGAGCGGCCGCACCCACCGGGGGAACGGCGTCGTCGCCGCGCAGTTGCAGCCGGTCGGCGGCGCGCAGACGGAGGGCCGGCAGATCGGCACGCGCGAAGATGTCGTACTGCTCGGCAAACAGCACCGACTCGGGTGGCGCGGGCAGCAATGACGCGGCCTGGAAAGTGCGGTCGACGTCGTTGCGCAGATCCTCGATCCGGCGCGTCAGCAGGCGGGCGTCGCGGTAATTCTTGAGCTGTTCCTGGAATCGGTGCTCGGCGAGGAGCTGATTCAGCCAGTAGGTCTCGGGCAGATCCGGCAGGTCGAGCAGGCGCCAGTTGTAGCCGGACTGGGCGTCCGCGTCGCGGCGTACGATGGCATTGAGCATGAGGGCGCCGCGCACCGACTCGATGCCGGCGTCGATGCGCTCACGCGCTTGCTCGAAGACGTCGATGGCTTCCTGGTAGCGCTGCACGGCGCCCTGGTAGTCGCCGAGGCGGTCGAGGGCATAGGGGATGGCGAGCATCGCTTCCTGCACCGCGGCATTCATCGGATCGCGCTGGACCAGCTCGTTCCAGACCGTGAGAGCGCGCAGCAAGGACTCCGTCTCGTCCTCGCTGATGCCGGCGCGGCGGAAGGGGCGGCTGGCGAGACGGTTGTAGATCTCCGCCTCGAAAAACCCGGGGCGGATCAGGACACCCAGTGAGGCGACGTCGCGGAAGGCGTCGTATTCGCCGCCACTGCCCACCGCCTCGCGCTGCTGGCGTGATCCTTCGGGAGCGAGTTCCGCCCAGCCCATACCGAGCAAGGCGCGGTTCGAATAGGGCCCTTCGGTGCGGATGCGCGCAAACATCGGCTTGGCGGTGCCGCCGAGCTGCTGGCGGAGAAAGTGATAGCCCAGCGTGAGATTGGCCTTGTCGCGCAGCGCCAGTTCAACCGGTCCCTCGGGCCGCTCCCGGGAGATTTCATCCAGCGCGCTGCGCCCCGCAGACAGATCGCCGGCATTGATTAGCGCGATACCCAGGTTATAGCGCATGAAGGGGGTGTGATCATCCCGGTTGGGCCTCTCGCGCAGCACGTCGGCGGCCTCGGAGAAACGCCCCTGCTGCAGCAGGACACGGCTGGTAAGGTCCTGCCAGCGGGTCAGGTAGCGGCGTTCGACATCGTTGCGCAGGCGGCGCAGTCGCTGCACCGCTTCAAATAGGTAGCCGCGTTGGTACTCGAATTCCGCCAGATCGAGCAGCGCTTCGGTGAGGCGGTCACGGTCCTCGGTCATGCGTGCCAGGCGGTCGTAGGTCCGCTGCGCCGGCTCGAGCATGCCGAAGTTGAGATAGCTCTCCGCCAGCAGCCAGTAGTAGGGTTCGTCCAGCGCGTAGTCGCCGCTGCCGCCATCCATGAGCGCCAGTTCCACCAGGGCGGCGAAGTGGTCGCCGGTCTTGCTCAGATAGCGGGCGTGGCCCAGGCGTGGGTCCGCCTCGCTGCCCGCCGTCACGCGACGGATCTGGGCATTCTCGGGCAGCGACGCCCCAGCCACCTGGAGGGTGCTGAACTCCAAATCGCCCGGCGATTCACGCAGTGGCACGACGATGTTGAGCGCCTCGGCGCGCTTGTAGAAGCGGGCCTCGAGCCGTTCGCTCACTGGGGTGCCATCGCCGCGTCGGTCGATGCGGCGTCCCGAGAACTCGACGCTGACGGTATGTTCGCCAGGCGTGAGCGCCATCCGTTGGGCACGTTGGATGCCGCCGTGGGCGAGGGCGCGCGCTTCGCGCAGTTCATAGTTGTGCACGTAGACCTGGCGACCATCGATGGCAATGCGCATCGATTCCAGGATGAATCCCTCCATGCGTGGCTCGGCGTACAGGTCGACGCGCGCATAGGGCGGATAGCGCAACGCCAGCCGCTGTTGCCGGACGTCGCGCTCCTTGGCCAGCAGGGCGCTCTTGGCCTCAGATGTGGCCTGGTCGAGCTCCACGCGCTGCGATGCGGCCATGGTCTGGCTCGCGTACAAGCAGAGCACAGGCAACAGCAAGGTTCGCAGCAGGATGCCGGAGAGAGTCGGTCGATTCACTTTGGGGTCTACAGTGCGCTGGCTACTGAAAATTCAGTGTATCAAAGCTACCCGCTTCCTCCGGCTCTGTCCGCTGGCCGTGGCTTTCCCGGGGCAGGGGCATGACCATCCGATCCGCCTCTTTGGGCAGGCACCGAGCCTCAGGCATCCGGCGCCTTGCGCAGATGGTCGGCCGGCAGCGGAACGATCAGCGTCTTGCCGACGCGAATTCGCGTCGAAGGCAGATCGTTCATCGCCATGAGCTGGCGCGTGGTGGTCTGATGGCGCAGCGCGATGTGCGACAGGGTGTCGCCCGGCTGCACACGGTACTCGCCGTGTTCGACCAGTGCGAGTGTGCCGTCGCCACGCAGGCGGTGCTCGAGGTGCTCCTGGCGGTGGGCGGGGATCCACACGCGATGGGGTCCGCTCGCCGGTGTGCGGTCGTCCGATAGCGCGGCGTTGACGCGTTGTAGATCGCGCACCGAGGTGGTGGCCAATTCGGCAACGCGGCCAAGGTCAACCTGTCGATTGAAGTGCACCGCCTGAATCAGCGGGCGCGCCGGGAGGGCGGGTCGGGCGTAGCCATAGCGGTCCGGATTGCAGACCGCGCGCACGAAGCCCAGCAGGCGATGGCGATGCGTGCGCGTCTCACTGGGCAGGCGCAACTGTGCGACCGGGACGTGCGCGCCGGGGGCGGCGCCAACAGCGCGGAGTGCGCGCACCACGGTACCTTCACCGGCGTTGTAGGCCGCGATGATCAGCGGCCAGCTGTGAAAGCGTCCTCGCAGATAGGCTAGATAGTCAAGGGCGGCGCGCGTGCTGTGGCCGACATCCGCGCGGCCGTCGTAGCCGCTCTGCATCGGTACGCCGAATCGGCGCGCGGTAGCCGGCATCAGCTGCCAAAGGCCACCGGCGGCGCGATAGGAACGCGCCTCCGGGTCGAAGCCGCTTTCGATGGCTGGCAGCACCGCGAGTTCGATCGGCAAGCCGCGTGCACGCACTGCCTCCATCGTGTGCCAGAGCCACGGCTCGGCGCGGTGCAGCAGGTCCTGGAAATGGGTTGCCGAGCGGGTATGCCAGCGCGCGCTGCGTTCTACTGCGCTGGTGTCGGCGGCGCTCAATGCTGTCTCGGCACAGAAGGCTGCCCAAAGATCGCTGCTGGCGTGCGCGGGTCCGCTGCCCGAGAACAGCAGGAGGGCCGCGCCCGCCAGCATCCGTCGCCACGCCTTCGTGGCCATCAGCTGCGGTCTTTCAAGGCGCGCAGCGCAGCGAAGGTGTCCACACCAGGGGGCACGGCCTGCCCCACCATTCCGGATACGGCTTCCGCCAACGCCACCTCGTCTGCGCGCAGGAAGGGGTTGAAAGCGCGCTGTGCGCCGATGGTGGTCGGCAGCGTGGGCGCATCCTGGGCGCGGCGCTGCTTGGCATCGGCCTCCACCTGCCGCAGCAGGTCGTGGTCGGGCTCGACGCGGCGCGCAAAAGCCAGATTGGCGAGGGTGTACTCGTGCGTGCAGTAGACCGTGGTGTGTTCGGGCAGTGCGGCGAGTCGCGCCAGCGACTGGTACATCTGCTCGGGTTCGCCTTCAAAAAGACGTCCACAGCCGGTATGGAACAGGGTGTCGCCGCAGAAGACACAGTCGGCGCCCACATAGGCGATGTGCCCGAGGGTATGGCCTGGGATCTCCATTACGGTGAAATCCTCGCCACCGGAGGCGACATGATCGCCCTCGACGACGGCCACATCCAGGGCGGGCAGGCGCTCGCGCTCGGCGGCGGGGCCAATCACGCGGGCGCCGTAGCGCTGGCGCAGCGTATCCACGCCACCGGTGTGGTCCGGGTGCCAGTGGGTCAGCAGGATGTCCTGAAGCGGGTAATCGTTGGCCTCCAGCCACGCCGTGACCACGTCGGCGTCACCGGGATCGACCACGACCGCGGCCTTCCCGTCGAACCACGACCAGATGTAGTTATCTTGAAATGCGGGCAGTGGGACGGCGTTTTTCATACTAAGATGCTGCGCAATGCAATACTTCGGGTCAAATGCCGCGCGGGAAGATGCCGCAGCGCGCGCGGAAGCCATCGCACAGCGCCGTGAACAGCGCCGTGCGCAACGGCGTCAGACAGCGCTTCGGCAGTGGCAGCTCAGCCGCAGGCGTACGGCGGTTGAAGCCTTGGCGGCACTGAGCATACGGGATTCCCTGGGTGACGTCTTCGGCCGCTGGTGCCTGCAACTCGGTGCATGCGGTCGCGACCTGACCCGCGAAGCCAGCACGTTGCGGCGGGTGCAGTGCACCGCGAATCGCTTCGAAGGCGGTGCTCTGGTCGCCAACCCTGCGCAGTTGCCGCTCGCCAGCAGCAGTGTCGATGCCGTGGTGATGGCGTTCGCCCTGGAATTCTCGGCGCACCCGCACCGTCTGATCCGCGAGGCCAATCGCGTGTTGAACGACCGCGGCGTCCTGTTCATTGTAGGTCAGTCACCACACGGTCTCGCCGCTGTGCCGCGTCTGCTCGGCATGGGCGGGCGGGTATTGCCCGCAGGGACCGGGCTGGTGCGGCCCGGTCGTGTCTGCGACTGGCTCGACGTACTCGACTTCGAGCTGGAGCAGTACCGTGGCTTCTCGCTCGGGCGCCCGTTGCGCGGCCCCTCGCAGGGCGGGCTGGCGCGCACCTTCTCGGATTGCTACCTGCTGGTGGCGCGCAAGCGGGTCTTTCCGCTGACCCCCGCGCGGCAGCCCATGGCGCGCCGCCGGTCGGCGCCCGCACCGGGCGTTGCAGTCACCCATTGTCGACGAGAGCGCCCGGCAGAAGAGGAAGGTCCGCCAGCATGAAGACCGTAGAAATCTATACCGATGGCGCCTGCCGGGGAAACCCTGGGCCCGGCGGCTGGGGTGCAGTGCTACGCCATGGCGCCCACGAGAAGACGCTGTGCGGCGGCGAGGCCGAGACCACCAACAACCGCATGGAGCTGATGGCGGCGATTCAGGCACTGGAGGCCCTCAAGAGCCCGTGTGAGGTCACGCTCTACACCGATTCGGTCTACGTGCGAAACGGCATCACGGAATGGCTCGACGGCTGGCGGCGGCGGGGGTGGAAGACCGCATCCAAGCAACCGGTCAAGAACCGGGAGCTGTGGCAGCGTCTTGATGCCGCAGCGCAGCGACATCGCATCGACTGGCGCTGGGTGCGCGGGCACTCCGGCAATGCGGGCAACGAGCATGCCGATCAACTGGCCAATCAGGGGTTGGAGCAGGCGCAGGCGGAGATGGCGGGATGACCATGCGACAGATCGTGCTGGATACCGAAACCACTGGCCTGGAGGCCAGTGAAGGCCATCGCATCATCGAGATCGGTTGTGTCGTGCTGGAACAGCGGCGGCCGGTGGATACCCTGCACTGGTACCTCAACCCCGAACGCGACATCGACGAGGGCGCCTTCAATGTGCATGGCATTTCGCGCGCCTTTCTCAGCGACAAGCCGCGCTTTGCCGAGCGCGTCAGCGAACTGCTCGCCTTCCTCAAGGGCGCCGAGCTCTTGATCCATAACGCGGATTTCGATGTCGGCTTCCTCGATCACGAACTGGCTCGTGCCGGCCTGCCTGAACGCATCGCCGACCTGTGCAGCGTCACCGACACCTGGGCGCTGGCGAAGAAGAAGCACCCGGGGCAGAAGAACAGCCTCGACGCGCTCTGCAAGCGCTACGACGTCGACAATTCCAACCGCCAGCTGCACGGCGCCCTGCTCGACGCGCAGCTACTGGCGGAGGTCTATCTGGCGCTGACCGGTGGCCAGGAAACCCTGGCGCTGCATAGCAGCACGGATGGCCAGAGCGACAGTCTGCCGCCGGCGCTGAAGGCCTTGATCGAATCCGCTGCCGCGCAGCCGCTCGCAGTGGTCCGCGCGAGTGAGGAAGAGCTGGCCGATCACGAGGCCCGGCTTGCCGAAATCGAAAAACGGGCCGGGCACTGCCTTTGGAAGGCCGAGACCTCCTAGGCTTGAGGGAGACTCAGTCGCGATAGCGGCGCAGCAAGTCCTCGTAGGCGTCGATGCGCCGGTCGCGCAGGAATGGCCACCAGCGGCGGACCTGCTCACCGGCGGCCAGGTCGATGTCGGCCAACAGCGTGGTGGGCTGGTCCTCGGCCTCGGCAAGCAACTCACCCTGCGGCCCGGCGATGAAGCTGCCGCCCCAGAACTGCGCGCCGGGCAGCACACCCGACGGATCGGGTTCAAAGCCGCAGCGATTGGCGACCAGCACAGGCAGGCCGTTGGCGATGGCATGGGCGCGCTGGATGGTGCGCCAGGCATCGCGCTGGCGGTGCTGCTCCTCGACCGCGTCCTGCGGATTCCAGCCGATGGCGGTGGGGTAGAGCAGCATTTCGGCGCCCGCCAGCGCCATCAGACGCGCGGCCTCCGGATACCACTGATCCCAGCACACCAGCACGCCGAGTCTTCCGACAGCAGTATCAATGGGTTCGAATCCGAGATCGCCGGGCGTGAAGTAGAACTTCTCGTAGTAGCCCGGATCATCCGGGATGTGCATCTTGCGGTAGATGCCCGCCAGACGGCCGTCCGCGTCCAGCACCGCGGCGGTGTTGTGGTAGAGGCCGGCGGCGCGCCGTTCAAAGAGGCTGGCGACGATGACCACGCCGAGTTCGGCGGCCACTGCCCCAAGGGCCTCGCTGCTCGGTCCGGGAATGGACTCGGCGAGATCGAAGCGGTCCGGATGCTCGTCCTGACAGAAGTAGCGGCTGCGGTGCAGCTCCTGCAGCAGGATGAGCTGGGCGCCCTGGGCTGCGGCGTCGCGAATGGCGGCGATGCTGGTCTGCAGATTGCTCGCCGTGTCCTCGCCGCAGGGATGCTGGACGACGGCGGCGGTGAGGCGGCGAGAGGGCGGATGCGTCATGGTGAACTCGGTATCTGCATGGTTACGCAGTGCAGACTGCCATGCTGCCGAATCAGTGTCCGGCAGTCGACGCCCCGCACGCGATGCCGGGGGAAGGCGGCGTGTAACCGTTCCAGGGCAATGGCGTCGGCCGGGTCGTCGTAGGTGGGCACCAGCACGAGCGCATTGCTGATCAGGAAATTGGCGTAGCCGGCCGGCAGGCGATGGCCATCCTCGGGATCGAATACTGCCGCAGGTAGCGGCAGGGGGATGAGTTGATAGGGCTTGTCTTGGGCTGTGCGCAAGGCGCCGAGTTCGTCGGCCATGGCGCGCAAGGTGTTGAAGTGCGCGTCCGAAGGATCGTCGCAGGCCTGATAGGCAATGCAATCCGGGCTACAGAAGCGGGCGAGGGTATCGATATGGCCATCGGTATCGTCGCCGAGCAGGTCGCCATGCGCCAGCCATAGCACCCGCTGTGCGCCCAGCTGGTCGCGTAGCAACGCCTCGACGCCTTCGCGTGTTGCTCCTGGGTTGCGGGCGGTATCCAGCAGGCAACGCGCGGTGGTCAGGATAGTGCCAGCGCCGTCGCTCTCGATGCTGCCGCCTTCCAGCACCCAATCCACCGAAGCGGTCATGCCCGGCAGGCGACCTTGTTCGGCGAGCTGCGCGGTGAGCGCGTTGTCCAGCGTGGCGTCGAATTTGCCGCCCCAGCCATCGAAGCGGAAGTCGAGATGTTGCCATCCATCGTCCCGCCAGACCGTGATCGGGCCGTGATCTCGGGCCCATACGTCATTGCTCGGCAGCGCCACCATCTGCAGGCGTTCCGGGACCACGCCGCGCGCCAGCAATTCCGCGCGGCGCGCCTCGGGACGATCGGGCACCACCACCAGCAAGGGCGTTGCCTCGGCAATGGCCACGGCTAGGCGAAGGAACTGATCATGGGCCGCATCCAGCATCGGCCCGAAATCGCCGTCGGCGTGCGGCCAGGTGAGCTGTACGGCGGCTTGCGGCGCCCATTCGGCGGGCAGAAGGGTAGACATGGTCGGCTGGGCGGAGCAGTGGTCAGACGGCCCCGGGTGCGC
>JALEHA010000188.1 GCA_022763315.1 Algiphilus sp. | reverse complement strand
GGGCCGTGGTCACGGCTTCCCACGACTGGATGGAGCCCCAGTCATGGCCGACGAGGTGGATCGGGCGATGCGGGCTGACCGTGTCAATGACCGCGGCCAGATCCTCCACCAGCGTCTCGAGAGCATAGGCCGCGGTGGCCTCCGGCCGTGTCGATTGGCCGGCCCCGCGCACGTCGTAGGCGACGACGTGGAAGTCTCGGGCCAGCCCCTCGGCGGTGGCCTGCCAGATGCTCGCGGCGTCCGGATAGCCGTGCACCAGCACGATGGTCGGGCGTCCTTCCGCCGTGCCCCATTCATAGAGTGCGAGCTGTACGTCACTTGCGTCGATCCAGCGGGATACTTCCATGCTCAAGCGGTCTCCTGTGGTGCTCGGGGCCGGGCCCGGATACATGCCGAGGGCGCGTTCAGGCGTCGGTGTCGTCCGGTCTGCCGTCACCGCATGCAGCGAAGCGGGCACGCATCAAGGGGCGAACACGGGCGCCAGTGCCTGCCATGCGGCGACGGCGAGGGGCAGATCAGCGACAATGCCATCAATCAATGGCAGCATTCTATTCGGGTGTGATTCGCCTTGTCACGATCCGATATTCAATGCCAAGCGCATCCTGGATGCCGAGCAAGCCCCCGAGTACGGTCATCGGTTCGATGCCGAAGTCGGTCTGGCGTACCACCAGGCTACCGCGGACCTGCAGGCGGTCTTCTTCGCGCTCGACCTGCATCAGGCTGTCGTAGACGTGGCTGCGGCCATGCAGTTGGACTTCCACCCGGGCCACAAGCACCGGCCAGTCGCCCGATATTTCCACCGCGCGCAACACGAGCTCGGGATACTGTTCGGCATCCAGCACGCTGGGGCCGAGCATGTTGTCGCGCGTCCCCTCGATCTGTTCCTGGGTGAGCGGCTTGGCAAAGCTGCCGCCGGTTTGCGCACGCAGCGCGGGAGGATCGAGTTCGAGGCGGTCGAGGTGCAGGCCAAGGGCAAAATGCGCATCGGTGGGCAGATCCGAGTGCAGGGCGACAAAGCCCTGCAGGCTGGGCGCCGTGATGACGTGGTTCTTGCCCATGGTGGGCGCGCGCCCGCCGCGGAAGACGTAGATGCGCAGATCCGAGGCCGCCGCGTCGACGCGGTAGAGGTCGCCGCCTTTTTCCAGCTCGCGTTGCAGGGCGTTCTGTACCGCCGCGATCGGCGGAGTGGTCGCCTCCTGTGGAGGGCTTTCGGGCGCGGTAGGGCGGATCAGGCTGCAAGCCGAGAGCAGCAGCGGAATCATCAGGAGGGTTGCGCGCATCATGGGGAACTCAGTGGCGAGGTGATGGCAGCCTAGCGCGCGCCTACATTGCGCGCCGCTCAGTTCATGCCACGTCGGTGATAGCGCCCGCTGCTGAAGCGGTCGAAGAACTGACCCAATGCCGGGTGTTCGATCTGCTGGCTGGAATCACCGGCTTCGAGATGGCGTTCGGCGACGTAGGTGCTGTGCATCGCGCCATCCACCAGCACGTGGTACCAGGGTGCATCCTTGGGTGGGCGGCTGCGCGCCACCTGCTCGTACCACGCTTCCGAGCCGCTGTACTGGGCATCCACATCGATGATGACGCCCCGGTAGTCGAACTTGAGATGGTGCACGATCTCTCCGATCGCGAAGCGTGGCTGCGCCATGATGCTGTCGGCTGCGAATCGACCCGAAAGGCTGGCCGAGTCGTCAGGCGACGTCAATGCGGCGGTGGATGCCGCTGGCTGTTGCCTGATGACAATAAGGGCTCATTCCCTGCTGCCGGCGTCGCTGCCGTCGGCGTCTGCCGCCTCGTCTTTGGCGCTTTGCCGGTCCGCCTTCTTCTGGCGCTTTTCTTCCTGTTTTTGCGCCTTCTTGCGCTCGCGTTGTCGTTTCTCGAAGTTGTAGTTCGGCTTGGCCATATGCGCTCCGTTGGACAAAGTCCAGTGTAGGGGCATTCCCCCCATCATGCTCTCGACAGGTCCAAGACCGCCGCGCCGCGCGCCCAGCGCGCCTTCACGATAGGCTCCGTGTTCCTGTGCAGGGGTCCACCCCTTCCTGAGGAGAGCGTCATGAAGCAGAAGTCGGCGTGTGCAGTGGTTGTGGGAGTGGGGGCCAAGCGCGGTATTGGCGCAGCCTGCTGTCGGCGTTTCGCGGCAGAAGGCATGGCTGTGGTCGTGGTCGGCCGCAGCCCGCACAAGATCGATGCAGTGGCCGCGGAGCTGCGCGCGGATGGCGCGACCGCCATGGCGGTCGCCTGTGATGTGACCCGGCCGGGCGATGTGGAGCGGCTGTTCGTGGCGGTCGACGATGCCGGCTGGCGGCCTGCGCTGCTCGTCTACAACGTGGGCAACAATGTCGTGAAGCCCTTCCTCAAGCTGACGCCAGAGGACATCGAGACCACCTGGCGCCAATGCGCCCTGGGTGGATTCATGGTGGCGCAGGGGGCCATCCCACGCATGCTTGAAGCCGACGCACCCAGCACCATGGTCTTTACCGGTGCGACGGCCTCGCTGCGCGCACGTCCCCCCTTTAGCGCCTTTGCCGCCGCCAAGGCTGCCGAGCGCGCCCTGGCCCAGTCGTTGGCGCGCGAATATGGCCCCGAGGGTATTCATGTGGCGCACGTGATTATCGACGGCATCGTCGACGGGGAGCAGGTGGATCGGGCCTTCAAGGGCGCAGGCCGCGCCTTGCGTCTGGCAAAGGGTAAAAACGGTACCTTGCAGCCGGACAGCGTTGCCGATACCTACTGGCAACTACACCAGCAACCTGCGGACGCCTGGGTGCATGAGCTGGATCTCCGGCCCGCGGCGGAGTCGTTCTAGCGGGGCGCTCTACCGCGTGTCGGCTGAGGGCAACCGGGCACGAACAGCGAAGCTCACGACGGAGATTGGAAGCGGTCTGATGACGCCACCATTCGCTTTGAGTGCACTCCGCATGGAAGGCCTGCACGTCACTTCAAGCCCTTCGGTACACGCGAAAGGCGCCTCTCTGCTCGATTCCGCGGTGGCGCTTACCCGCGACACCGAGCGCGCGGCCCTGCATGCCGGGTTGTTGCGGACCCTTGGTGAGATGCTGCCGCTGAGTGAGGTGCGTCTGGCCGAGCGTGGCGAACTGGCGCCGGGCGCCCCCGCCATCGGTGGCGGCAGCTGGCATCTGCTGCCGCTGCGCGGTCCCGACGCGCCGCACGGCAAGGAGATTGCCGTACACCTTGGCAGTGACAGCGCCGAGGATGTTTCGGTGCTCCATGGGTTCCTGCGCCTGTACCGCAACTTTCTGGCGGTGATCGAAGAATCCGAGCGTGATCGGCTGACGCAATTGCGCAACCGGCGTGCCTTCGATCTGCGGCTCGACGGCCTATCGGCCCAACTGATCCGATCGCGCCGCCATGCCACAGCGGATAACGCCTACTGGCTTGCCTTGATCGATATCGATCATTTCAAGTCAATCAACGACCGCTATGGCCATCTCTACGGCGATGAGGTGCTGATCCTGTTGGCCCAGCTGCTGCGTCAGCATTTCGGCGAGCATCACGATGCCTACCGCTACGGTGGCGAAGAGTTCGCCGCTCTGATTTCGGCGCGGTCCGACAAGGGTGCGCGCCAACTGCTGGAGCGCTTCCGCGCCGCCGTGGAAGGCACGGAGTTTCCCGGCGTCAAACAGGTCACCGTGAGCATCGGGTACGCGCCTCTCGAGCCGGGCAAGGCGCCGCCGGTGATCATTGAGCGCGCTGACCGTGCCCTCTATGAGGCCAAGGGGCGAGGGCGCAATCGCGTGGTGGATGTCAACGCCTTGCTTGGCCCAGCCGCCAACCCGGACCATGGCCCGCGGGAATGGGGCGATATTGAACTTTTCTAGGCGTTGGCCCGGGCATCGTGCGCGAACTGCTTGTTCGCCGTATCGGTGGCGCGCGCTGGTCGACGCAGCCAGGTTGCTGTCACCCTGCGGTATTGCTTGCACGCCCATGGCGGCGCGTTCTCTCCGCACACTGTGACGAGCGCCCGCGTCGATTGTCTGATCCGGGCGGAGAGAGGTCGGGTGATCCCGGTTTCCGTTGGCCATTCTTTCGCCACGCCCGACTCTGGCGCTGCGAGGGGCGCAGTGGGCCACGCACAAACGACGGGCCCCGCGTCATAGGACGCGGGGCCCGAAGTAGCGATCGATAGCAGGCTGTTCAGCCGCCAAAGAGGTTGCTGAAGAAGCCACCGTCGGCCTTTGCCTTCGCGGCCACCTTGAACTCAGCGCCGGTCAGCAGGCCGTCATTGTTCTCATCGGCGGCGGAAAAATTGCCGGCGATATCGGCATTGCCTTCCGCCTCCGCTTCACTGATCCGGCCATCGCGGTTGGCGTCGAGCGCCTTGAACTGGCCCGCCAGTTCATTGCTGAGATTCGCGGTTGCCTTGGCGGTGGCATCGCCACCCGCCTGCATGCTGGCCTTGGCCTTTTCGGCCGCTGAGGTGGCGGCTTCCGCGCTTGCCTCTGCACCGGCCTTGGCTTTGGCTGCGGCCTCGCGCGCCGCGTCGCCAGTGGCCTCGGCGCCCGCTTTCAGCCCGGCCTCGGTTTTGGCGGCAGCATCGCCTGCCATTTCCTTGCCGCTCTGCATGGTGGACTTCATGCGCTCGCCCGCGCTCTTGCCGGCGGCATCCGCTCGCGCTTTGAGGCCGGCGCTGAATTCGCCCTGGCTCAGGCTGCCGCTGTCGTCACCGTCCATTGCCTGGAAGCGGGATGCAAGCTCGGCATTGGCGGCGGCTTCAGACCGCGTGATGACGCCATCGCCATCCCGATCGAGTGTCTTGAATTGCTGACCCAGAGACGCGTTGGCGTTGACACCCACGTTGACGTCGGCACCACCGGAAAGGCCGAGCAGGCTGTCCGCCATGGCCGGGCCGGCAGCGAGGCTGAGCGCAAGTACGGAAGCAGTGGAAAGCGGTTTGATCATGTCTATCCCCGGTTTGGTGATGAATCGCGTCCGCTGGTGGACGCTTCGGATGCGGCTGCCTCCCGAGGGGCTGCCGCAGGGGTATTGAAAGCCTGCGCGCTTGAATTGCCCCTGAATGCGTGCCATTGATCGATGGCATGATGTTTCACCAAGCGGGGCGTTCGCCGCAGTCGCCCCCGGCCCGCGTTGTTGAGCCCTTCATGGATCTTCTGCCCAGCATTGTCCTGCTCGCTCTCGCCGCCTTTTGCTGGTTACTGGTGGTGGGAGAGCGTGCCGGCGAGCAGCACCGTCCGGCACATCGTCGCGATCGACACGCCTTGCGCTATACGCACGCGCCGGCCCGGGCCCTTGCGCCGGGCTTGGCGGCCGCCGCCATTGCTTTCGCGGGCGTGGAGTGGATTCGCACCTACGGCGTGTCAGGCTGGCCTTTATTGGTGCTCGGTACCATCGGGGCGCTCGCCTTCACGCTGATCGCACTGCGCAGCTACAAGGCCTGGGTCGACTATCACCCGGGCCGTGGCTTGCGTATTGCAAGCTGGCTCGGCCATGAGCAGGTGGCCTTCGATCAGGTCGCCAGCATGACCTATGACCAGGCGGCCACCTGGGTGCCCGGAGCCGAACTTGCGTGCCTGATCATCCGAATGCGTGACGGGCGGCGCATCACGCTCAATGAACGACTGCGTGGCTTCGACGACTTGGTGAGGCGCATCGCGCAGGATTGTCCAGAGGGCGTGGTGGAAACCAACGCCGACGGTCCGATCTGAGGCGGTGGGTCTAGCTCTGCTGCTGCTCGTCGTCAGGCGGCGGCGCGGGTTTAAGCAGGGAACGGTGCACATAGCCCGTGCGGTCATAGTGCCGCAGCTGAATCCACTCACCGGAAGTTGGCTCCACGGCTGGCAATACGCGGTCGCGTTCGAGAATCGTGATCGAACGGAACTGCGTGCCGGCACCTTCGCGCAGGTGGACGCGGTCAGTGGTGGCATAGAAGGCGGCAGCCGAAGCCTTGGCTGGCGATGCCGGCTTCTGCGCCGCCTCCACTGGAATCGAGGGGGCCGCCTTGACTGCCCGTGCCTGGTCGCCGGAAGAGGCGGTATCCGGTGGGGCAAACGCGGAGGATGTATCCGCCGCATCTGCCGTCTCTGCATCGGCTATCGGGAGGCTCGCGCTATCGCCTTGGATGTGCTCGACTGGTGTCGGCTGCAGCGCTGTAGACATCACCCCGACCACAAGCAGTAGACCGCCCCAGAAAATGGCCGCTCCGAGGTAGGCGGAGCGCTGGTGGCGCCAGCGGATGCGTGCCCAGAAATAGTGGTCGCAGGTCTGGCAGCGATACGGCCGGATCGGGACAATGTGGCCGAGCAGGCGGTCGGCGCGTCGCCGCTTGACGCGCAGGATGGAGCCGGAGCGGCATTCAGGGCATTTCATGGCGTGTGCCCCCATGCCTTTCGGCCATCAAGCAGTAGGCGGCGGCGATGTCGCTGGTCGCGGGCGGCGCCCCCTCAGAGGGTGCGCTGCGCAATGGCGCGGGTTCAGCCCGCCGAATGCGGCGCCTCAGTCGTTGTGCTTCTCGAAACATGGTCTGCAGTCATCGTTATTGTGCGCATAGAGTACGCCAGCGCTTCCGCCGCGCAACAGAGCCATGGGTGCATCGCACCAAAGCGAGCGGGCCGCCTAGCAAGGCGGCTCGCCAGCTGCGGCAGCGCCTACAGGTGCTCGAGGATGGACTCCGCCGCACTCACCGTAATGCCGCCTTTGGGTTCGACCGCAAGATGGCGGATCACGCCGTCTTCGACCACCATAGCGAAGCGTTGGCAGCGCAGGCCGAGACCGGCTTTGGATGCGTCCATCTCCAGGCCCAGGGCCTTGGTGAAATCGGCATTGCCATCCGACAGCATGAGCAGGGCCTCGGCATTCTGCGCTTTGCCCCAGGCATCCATGACAAAGGCGTCGTTGACCGCCATGCAGGCAATGGTGTCAACGCCCTTGGCCTTGATGGCATCGGCCTGGACGACATAACCCGGTAGGTGCGCCTGAGAACAGCCCGGCGTAAAAGCCCCAGGAACACCAAAGAGCACCACCTTCTTGCCATCAAAAAGGGTGCTCGTTTCGATCGCCTCGGGGCCTTCAGCGCCCATGGTGAACAGGGTGGCCTTTGGGACGGCTTGTCCTTCTTCAATCGCCATTGCGATTCCCTCTCTCAAGTGACTGTTGCATCACTATGCCAGTGCAGTGTCGGCGCCTGCCTGCGGTAACCGGGCTATCTGCAGCCGGGCACGGCGCTGGGGCAGCCTGACAGTGCTGGCAGTCCATCGGGCCAGAGGGCGCGTGTGTCGGGAATGCGGCGAGCGGCGCCCCGCACGCGCGCAGGCTGACGTAAAGCCCCCTCGCCGAGCGTCCCGCCATGCTCAAGCACGCACTCCTGATTACGGCCGTACTGGCCGGCACCGCCCTTCCTACGGCGTACTCCCATGCGAGCACACGGCCGCCGTCGGCCGCCGTGGCCACCGCCCATCCGCTGGCGACAGAGGCAGCGCTTAGGGTTCTGGCGGAGGGCGGGAACGCCTTCGATGCGGCGGTTGCCGCAGCGGCGGCGCTGGCGGTGGTCGAACCGCACGAATCCGGGTTGGGCGGCGGTGGATTCTTTCTGATTCATCGCGCCGCCGATGGCGCAGACTTGGTCATTGATGCGCGTGAAACCGCGCCCGGTGCCGCCACCGGAGATATGTATCTCGACGCCCGTGGTGAGCCAGTGGCGCACTTCTCGCAGCAAGGGCCGCTGTCATCCGCCATTCCGGGCCTCCCTGCCGCATTGGATCATCTGAATCGTCAGTACGGCACGCGTACCTTGCGTGACAACCTTGGGCCGGCCATCCGTCTGGCTGCCCAAGGCTTCCCGGTAACGGCCGCGCTGTCAGCGCGCATCCGTGAAGATGCCCGCCGTCTGTCGCCTGCCGCGCGCAAGGTCTATCTGCCCGCCGGCCGGGTGCCGTCCCCAGGTACGCCCTTGGTGCAGGCGGATCTGGCACGAACGCTACAGGCGGTGGCGGCGCGGGGTCGCGACGGCTTCTACCAGGGGCCGGTCGCGCAGCAGTTGCGTGCCGGGGTTTTCCGGGATGGCGGAATCTGGACGCTGGAGGATCTGCGGAACTACCGCCTTGAGCAGCGTGCGGCCGCGCACATTCACTACCAAGGGCATCGCATCACGACGGCGCCGTTGCCTGCAGCCGGCGGCGTCACCATGGCCCAGATCCTCGCCATGCTGGAGGCAAGCCAGTGGCCACCGAGCGACGAGGTCAGCGCGCGCCATCTGCTCATCGAAGCCATGCGGCTGTCGTATCGCGATCTGGCGATTCACCTTGCCGACCCCGCCTTTGTTGACGTGCCGGCCGCCCGCCTGACTGCGCGCAGCTACCTGAGCGAATTGGCCAACAGCATCGCGCCGCAGGCGCGCTCCAGTGCCAGCCTGGACATCGCCGCCGCGTCGCAAAGCGTCGAGCGCGGTCCCAACACCACCCACTTCTCGATCATGGATACGGCGGGTAACCGTGTGTCGGCCACGTTGTCGCTGAACCGGGCCTTTGGCTCCGGCTACATGCCACCCGGTACCGGGGTATTGCTCAACAACCAGATGGCAGACTTTGAGGATGCGCCATTGATGCGTACCGCCAACGGTGTCCTGCAGACCAAGGCGAATCACATCCAGCCGCACAAGCGTCCGCTGTCGACCATGTCCCCCACCTTCGTAACGGGGCCCCATGGTGTGTTCATTACGGGAACCCCCGGCGGCAGCCGCGCCATCACCATGAATGTGCTCGCCGTCTTGCTGCACATCAATGGACTCGATGTACGAGACGTTGTCGGCGCGCCGCGCTTCCACCACCAGTTCCTCCCTGATGAGGTGCAGTTCGAAGCGGGGGCCCTCAGTAGCGAACAACTCCAGGAGTTGCGTCGTCGCGGCCACCGTACGCGGCGTATTGCCGAAGGCTTCGGCGATATGCAGGCCATCCACTGGGATACGCGTCGCGGCGTGGTCGAGGCGGCCTCGGACCCGCGCGGCGATGGAGTTGCGAAGGTACTGCACGCGCGCTAACGCTCCGGTCGTACCCGCTGCAGATCAGCAAAGGCCTCGGTGATGACATCGGCGAAGGTTTGCGTGACCGGGCCGAGATCGGTTTTGCGCACCAGGGCGACGTGGTACGGGTCGAGAGGCGGCAGGCCGTCTTCCGAAGCCAGCATGTACAGCGGCGGCGATACGCTGCTCGCCGGCAAGGGCGCAATCGCCAAGTCGGCGCTGGCCGCCGCCTGCTGACCCACGGTACTTTCGCAGGTGTAGGCCACCCGGTAGCGCACTCCGCTGCGATGCAGCGCAGACAGCGCGTTGGCGCGCCATGGACAGCCCGGGTTGGCAAGGGCAACCGGAACCGGCCGCCGCTCGGCCGCGACGCCGCCTTCGCACCCCGCCCATACCAGCGACTCGGTATAGACGATGTCGACGCGCATGCCAGGGCGCTCGCGCTCCGCCTCGTTGGCGGCAAGGGTGACCAGGGCGATGTCGAGGTCGCCACGGTCAATGCGAAAGCGCATATCTGCGCTGCGCCCGCCGATCACATCCACCTGCACACCCGGATGGGTGCGGGCGAATTGGCTGAGCAGCGCTGGCAGGATGCGCGTGCCCACATCATCGGGTGTGCCCAGGCGCACGCGACCCTCAAGTTTGGGTGCCAGAAACTGGGCCACCGCCTCCTCGTTGAGCAACAGCAGGCGCCGACCGTAGCCAAGCAGCATCTCGCCCTCGGGCGTCAGTCGCACCTGACGCGCTTCGCGCACGAAGAGCGGACGCTCAAGCGTCTCTTCCAGGCGCTTGATCTGCATGCTCAGCGCGGCAGGTGTACGGAACAGCAGACGCGCGGCGCGGCTGAAACTGCCCGTCTCGGCGATGGTGACAAAGCTGCGCAGCACGGCGCTGTCGAGCAGGGGGAGAGTGCTCGACTGGCGGAGCGCAGTGGGTTCCGCATCATGGGGCATCGTTAATATTTTCTTAAAAGGAACTGCAACAAAATTCGTTAGACCTGAAAGATGCGGCCCGGCATCCTACGCGTCAAGTGCGCTCTCGCCCCCAAGGTACAGCGCCTTGCCGCCAGTCCATCCACCTGCCAGCAAGGAGGTCATCGTGTCGCATTCCCCAACCCCGCCACGCCAAGGCGTCAAGCCCGCCATGCCCGAATTCATCGCCCCGGCCATGCCGCCGATGGAACTGTTTGCCTGGATGGGGCGCACCGGGCGCGCCTACTGGCGTCGCTATCGCACGGAGCGTCTGCTGCGCGCCCAGCCGCGCTTGCGTGACGATATCGTC
>JALEHA010000187.1 GCA_022763315.1 Algiphilus sp. | reverse complement strand
TAGGCGGCGCGCAGCACGGTCGCTTCGCTCAAGGCATAGCGCAGGTGCAACGACGGCAGGACATCGGTGTACGAGGTATCCGCGCGCAGGGCGGCGAATCGCAGCTCCTCCGTGGTCTCGTCGATGACGGCCTCGGTGCCGATGGCACTGAACTCGGTGTGTTCGACCCGCACACCGCCGAAGATGCGCGCCTTGCCAATATCCACACTGGCCATCACATAGCCGGCATAGACGTCCTCGTCGAGGTCGTAGTCACCGATGCGACTTCCCAGTGCGGAATCCCCTGCGGCCAGTTCAAAGCGGTCCCGGTTGGCGAAAAAGAAGGAGCGCGCCGCACCGCGGTCGGCGTAGGGATTGATATCGCCGAAGGGATAGTCCAGCCGACCGCGAGTGAAGTCGGCCACTGTGAAATCGCCGCCGAAATCGTCGTAGATGAAGGCTTCGGTGTCGGCCTCCTTCTCGCGCAGCCGCAGCTTCACGCCGGACTTGAGGTAGCCGCTGAAGGCGCCAAAGCGGGTATCGCGCTTGAGGTCCGCGGAAAGGCTCCATTCGCGTTCCTCGGTGAAGTTGTCCTCCAGCTCGATCTCATCGAGGCCGTAGGTCGCGGCATCGGTGAAGGCCGGGTTCTCGCCCGAGAGGAACGGCGTGTCGCTGCCGAAACGATTCAGGTCGTAGGCCAGGTTCAGGTCCTCGCCCACGAAGGCGAAGCCCAGGGCCTCAGGATCGTCCTCGTTGGCAAAGGAATAGCCAAGCTGATAGTCGATTTCCCAGAGGCCGCGGAAATGCTCGCTCCCAAGCAGCACCGAGAAGATCTGCTGCGTCTCCTCGCGGGCCTCGGACAGCTTTTCCACCTCGGCGCCGCTGAAGCGGCCGGCATCTGCGCTCAGCGCCTCAATATCGCCTTCCTCAAAGGCAAAGACGTTTGTCACCTGCAATTCGTCGTCGGCGAAATCGCTGAACAGGGTGCGCAGGTAGTAGCTGTCATCGGCGCTCGGGCGGTAGTCCAGCGACAACGAGGCCGACAGCCGTTCGCGCGTGATCGAGTAATCGCGCTGTTCGGCTTCCTCCAGCCCCCGGATTTCCGTACCCGAGGGCGCTTCCAGTTCCGGCCAGCCCGCGCTCTCGACATTGTCGGACAGGAAATCACGCGAGAACCACGACACCGATGCCGCGACGCCGAAGTTCTCGAAGCCGTCGCCCAGGCTGAACAGACGCGTGGCGGTGGCGCTCAAACGCGGGCTCCATTCCTCGGCCTTCTCGCTGTAGCTGCCATCGGCGCTGATGCGGGTGGTATTGCCACGGTCAAAGGCGGTGACGCTGTTGAGCACGATGGTGCCGCCCACGGTGTCGCCATCCATGTCCGGCGTGGTGGTCTTGACCACCTCCAGCGACTCGAGCAGGTCCGAACTGATCACATCCAGATTGACCTGACGGGTGTCGTCCTCCGGGCTGGGTACGCGGATGCCGTTGATGCTGGTGGCGGTCAGCGTGGAATCGATGCCGCGCACGATGGCGAAGCGGCCTTCGCCCTGGTCGTTTGCCACCGATACGCCCGGCAGACGGCGCAGCGCCTCTGCCGCGTTCTGATCCGGGAACTGGCCGATGGCGTCAGCCGAGGCAATGCTCTTGAGATTGTCCGCGCTGCGCTGCTTGTTGATGGCGGCGGCCTGCCCGGCGGCCTGGCCGATGACCAGCACATCACCCATGCCCGCCTCCGCCGCGTCGATGCGGAAATCCTGGGTGCTGCGGCGGTTGGCCTGCAGCACGACCTCGGCGCGCGCTTCCTCGGCGCCCAGGTAGTTCACCGTGACGGTGACGGTGCCGGCCGGCAGCGCACTGAAGCGATACTGCCCTTCGCGCGTTGTGGTGACCGCGCGCTCCAGCGCCGGAATGCGCACCACGGCCCCCTCGAAGGGCACATCGCCGTTCACCGCCAGCACGCGCCCGACCAGCGAGGCGCCCTCCTGCGCCGCCGCAAAGCCCCACTGCCCCGCGACCATCAGCAATACCGCCAGACACCGTATCCCGACCGTTCCCCAATTCCGCATGTGACGCTCCCCGATTCGTGAATATGCGCGCATCCCCACTGCGCGCGCTGGGCACGCTAAGGGAGGCGCATGACAGCGCAATGAAGCGGAGATGACGGAGGGCGCGTGGCCCGCACCCCGCCAAACCGAGGCTTAGGCGCGCATGCGCGCCCAGTAGCGCTCCAGTTCTGCCACGAATGGATGCAGGCGGTGAAGGAAATCAGGGTCGCGGGCAAGAAAGCGTGCGCCGAATTCCTGGTGCGTTCCGTCCGGCGTCTTCCGCCAGCGAACATCCGCCTTGGACTGCAGCAGATGGTGCTCACGCCGCACTTCGCAGAACACCACCTGCTCGTCCCCGATGTCGACGTGCGGCACCTCCAGGCGCAGGCGGATGCCTTCTCGGCTGATGTTGACCAGCTGACACAGCATGATCTCGCCCGGCACGTGCACCACGGCCACGGTACGCGGTCCGGTACTGGGCGGCGCAAAACGCGGGCAGGCGCGGCGTTCGTGCAACTCGCCGCTGTCCGGAATATGGCATCGCAGCTGGCCGTCTTGCGCCTGCATGTGCACGGCATCCAGCTCCACCGAAAGACGGAAGACTGCGCCATTGAGACGGCCGCTCAGCTGCACGTTATCGCCGGCGCGCAGGGCACGTACTGCCGGTTCGGGCAGGAGCAGACTTTGCAGCTCGAAAGACGCCTGCGTCACCGATTCGGGCACGATCAGCATCGGACTGGATACCCCCTCAGGCAGCGCCAGCAGCACCTGCTCGCGCTGGTGCGTAATCTGCCTGAGCAGATAGCGGATGCCTTGCGCGCCGAGGCGATACGGATTGGGAGTGGATGGTGACGAAACCATGCCCGTGTTCATAGGCAATCGCTTTGCGCTCTGTCAACGCCCGCGCGACCGCCGGGGCGGGTTGTCATGCCCTACGGTCACGCACTGAGCCGAAATGGTCCGGACTCAGAAGTCAAGCTGCAGACTGGCTGTCAGGAAACGGCCACGGTCGGAGCGCACGCCAATGAAGTTGCCAGGCGCCAAAGGCTGATCAAGGATCTGAGACAGGGTCACCTCGTCGGTCAGATTCTGCCCGGCGATCGTGAGGGACCAGCCGTGCACGAAGTCGGACAGCGTCGCGCGGAGATTCACCACGGTCGTGGCCGGCTGCAGGCTGCGCGGATCCAGATCCACATCCAGGAAGCGCTTGCCGCGGTACTGCACGTCTCCGCCGAGAATGAGGTTGAGCGAGCCACCCTCCAGCGGGGTCACGAAACGCGGCTTGATCGCGGCTGTGATGCGCGGCGCCCGCGGCAGACGGCGTCCGGAGAGATCCTGCGTCGCACTCCCGGCATCGGCGGGCGCAGGGGCATTGGGATAGGCCTCGAACTGCGCATCGTTGTAGCCCAGGGACGCGAACAGCGAGGTTCCGGGCAGCGGTGGCATCCAGTGGAGGTCGAGCTCCAGCCCGCGCGAGCGGGCCTCGGCCGCGTTGAGGATGAAGAAGCGGTTGTCGCGGAAGGTGGAGACCTGCAGGTTGGAGAAATCCGTCCAGAAAGCGGTGCTTTGCAGGCGCAGACTGCCGCCCAGCAAGGCCACCTTGGAACCCAGTTCAAAGCTGTCGGCCTTTTCCTCTTCGAAAGCCAGATTGTCGGGTGTCAGCGGGATGGCGTTGAAGCCGCCGGACTTGGTGCCGCGCGCCCAGGTGAAAAAGGTGTGCACCTTTGGCATCGGCTCCCAGCGCAATCCAACCCGAGGCGAGAAGCCATGTTCGCTCAGTTGGACGGTGGACTGGTGATCCTCCTGTTCACCGACCAGGCCAATGAGACGGCCTTCCCCCTGGCTGAGGAAATCGCCGTCCTTGGATTCATAGGCTACGCGCAGGCCGAGGATGGCAAACCATCGCGGAAGCAAGCGGTATTCGCTCTGGCCGTAGGCCGCGATGGTTTCAACCGCCTGGTCCAGCCGGGTATCGATGCGCTGGTCCGCACCCAGCAGCGGTGCGGCCAGAGGATCGAGCAAGGCCAGCGCCGCGCCCAGTGTCTCCGCCGTGACGGCAGCCAGACCACCCACCGCACCGCCGGGGAGCAGCGCCGGAGGATCATCGACGTTGGCTGCCAGCAGGTAGCCCGCCGCCGCGCCCAGGTCATCAATCTGGAATCGATCCACTACCGACAGCGTGGAGCGCAGATAGAAGATCCCGCCGGTGTATTCGAGGGCATCGTGCTGACCGAACAGGCGGTCGAATCGTCCGCTGACCCGCAGCTCCTGCGAGAACTGACGATAGGGATTGGTTGCGGGCTGAACGCGACGCAAGAAAGCCGCCGGCGTGAAATCGGCATCCAGGGAGAACTGTTTGAGCCGGGACTCCGCGGCGCCGGTGATGCTGGTGACAAACAAGCGTCCGCCACCGAGCAGGGGCGCGAAATCGATCGTATTGCGCGCATTCAAGCCGGTCATCACGACTTCGGCGTCGGTGGCAAAGTCGAGGGAGGTACGGAAGTTCTCCGGGTCGGTATTGAAGTCGGGGTCGAAGGATTCCGCGAAGGCGCGCATCGCATCGGTGGCGCGGGTGAACTGAAACTGGCCGTTATTCATCGCCTGCCGCGAATGGAAGGCGCTCAGGTCCAGCGTCCACGGCAGCGCCGTCGGCTCGAAGCGAAAACGCACACGCATGCTGTCCTGGCTCAGGTCCTGCTCATTGCGCCGCAGGAAGGTGTTGCGCAGGCGTCCGGCGCGCCGGGTGAAGGCTCCCGCCACCCGGATTGCGGCCTGATCGCCCAAGGCCACGTTGGCCGTGGGGCGGATCACACGCTCCTCGTCCTGCCCCAGCAGCACTTCCAGGGCTGCGCTGTTGTGGAATTCCGGCGCCCGCGTCGTCACGCGCAGCAGACCGGCGGTGGTGTTCTTGCCGAACAGCGTGCCCTGCGGGCCGCGCAGTACCTCGGTCTCTTCCAGATCGAAGAAATTGGCTGCCAGGAAGCGATTGCGGCCATAGAAGACATCGTCAATGCTCGCGCCGACTGCGGGTTCACTGCCGGCATTGGTGCTCGGCGTGCCGAAGCCGCGGATACGCAGCGTGCCGCTGAAGGGGTCGATCTTGCCGTCAAGGTTGGCGGCGTAGGGAATGAGATCCTCGAAATCAATGGCGGCGATCTCCTCCGCCAGTGCGCGGTCCAGTCGACTGACCGAACGCGCCACCTCCTCCTGGCGGCGGCGCAAACCGCGCGCGGTGACCACCATCGCGCCCAGCTCCGTATCCGTCGTTGCCCTTGTTCCTTGGCCCGGCGGCGATGCCGGCGCCGAGGCCTCTTGCGCAAGAACCGATGCCGGCGCGACCGATCCCGCCATCAGCACTACACCCAACGTCACCGCTGCGACTGGTTGCCTCACTCTCGCCCCTCCCGTCGTTGTCCGCGGCCCTGATAACCCGGATGCCGCGCACCAGACGCTACTCGCAGAGCGCGCGCGTCTCCTTGATCTCTTCGTTCATTCGGCCCATTAGCGCGTCAAAGCCCTCGCGCTCCACCAAGTCACCATATTGGGCGCTGCGCAACGACAGCTCGCTGACCCCCGCCACCACCACATTCTGGATCGCCCAGCCGTCGTTCCGCGCGGCGAGCAGATAGGAGAAGCGCACCGGCGCGTCGTCCGGCCGTTGCAAGGCACTATTGACGAGAATGCGATCACCTTGGCGGCGTTGCACTTCCGCCGGTGAGAAGACGGCGGCCCGCGCGGTGAAGCGGGTGGCAAAACCAAGGACAGTCAGCTCTTGCAAAGCGGCGGCGAAGCGTCGCCGCGCGCTGGGGTCGAGCGTGCCCCACTGGCGCCGGAGCACTTGGCGCGCAATGCCGGGGATGTCGAAGAGCTCGGCCACCGCCGCCGACAATGGCGCGACGCGCGCAGCGCATTGTGCTTCCGCAGCAGCGCGGATGAGGGCGGACTGGAAGGATTCGACGACCTGTGTGGCCGCCACCGCATTGTCATCAGGCGCGGCGGCTGCCCCATCCGCTGGCGCACTGGGCGAAGGGGCAGAGACCGATGGCGTCGCATAAACCAGCCAGAGGCCGAGGACTGCCCCCAAGAGCAAGCGTCGAGACGGTAGGGACGTCTTCGCCATCATGATGTTGGGCGCCTATCGCCCTCGCCGTGTCGCATCAGAGCCGGAAGCACAACAAAGGTGCACAGCAATTGCAAGACCAGCCCCATACCCAACAATGCGCCGATGCTGCTCATACCGCGATGTGGCGACAACCACAGCGCAACGAAGCTGGCAAGGGTGGTTGCCACTGACACCAACACCGCTCTCCCCGCTGAACTGGCCACGGGATTGACGCTGCCATCGGCGCGACCGCGCCAGATGATGTGAATGCCATTGGCGACGCTGATCCCAAGCAGGAGCGGCAACACGATGACGTTCGCGAAATTGAAGGACAGCCCGGTCAGCACCATCGCCGCGACCAGCAGCAGCGCCCCCAGCAGCAACGGCGCCAGCGCACGCGCGGTGTCGGCGGCGCTGCCCAGCAGCGTCAGCAGCAACACGGTGATCACCGCCAGGGCCAGCGCAAAGGCCGTCACGAAGGCGTGAATGATGGTGCGTGAGCTGTAGACATACTCCATGGGCGCACCAGTGGCGCGCGGCGCCACCTCGGAGACGGCGTCCACAAAGGCCAGCAGGGCGGCATTGTCGAACAGATGGGCAGCGGGCTCGATCTGCAGTCGATAGTGGCCTTCGCCGTCCAGCCACTGCGTGCGCAGCGACGGCGGCAGACCGGACCGATGGACCGGCTCCGCCTGCAGTTGCTGGCGCAGGCGCTCCAGCACCGCCGGCAGATGGCCGAGTAATCGTAGGCGCAGGCGCGCCCAGTCCGCCTCCGCGCGCGGCCTTTCCAACCAGCGCTGCATAGCCTCGGCGAGCGATTGGGTGCTGGGTAGCGCACGCAACGCCAGCGCCTCGGCAGTGTCCTCCATGGCGGTCCGCACCTGTGCGACCGGGCGTTCCATGATCTGGAGGCGCTCTTCGGGGAGCGAGAACCCGATCGACCACTGCATATCGTCCAGCACGGCCAGCTTTGCCTCCTGCTGCACAGGAACGAAGCGTTCCAGCC